>JAZKGJ010000116.1:0-19367 GCA_040385975.1 Pseudomonadota bacterium
CGGCGGTGCGCTTGGCGGCCATGATGCCGGCGATGCGCGCGACGGCCAGGACATCGCCCTTGGCAACCGCGCCGGTACGGATGGCGGCAGCGGCGTGCGGCGACATGGTGATGCGGCCGGTGGCGATGGCCCGGCGCGCAGTGACTGGCTTGGCGGCGACATCGACCATCCGCGCGGCACCGGCTTCGTCGAGATGGGTAAGGTCGGCCACAAAATCTCCATCCGTGTCGAGCGAAGTCGAGATACGTCCCTCGACTTCGCTCGGGACGAACGGATTGGGAAGGGTCATTTTTGAAGCAGGGCCCGTGTCGCCACTTCGATATCGTCCTGCCGCATCAGCGCTTCGCCGATCAGGAAGCGGTGGATGCCGTGGTCGGCCATCGCGGCGAGGTCGGCGGCGGAGGACAGGCCGCTTTCGGCGACGATGATGACGTCGCTGGGGGCCAGCGCGGCGAGTTCGTAACTGCGACGAACATCGACCGAGAAGTCCCTGAGATCGCGGTTGTTCACTCCGATCAAGCGCGATTTCAGGCGGAGTGCGCGATCGAGTTCAGCGGCGTCATGGACTTCGACCAGCACGTCCATTCCCAGCGCGAGCGCGGCGGCTTCCAATTCGGCGGCCTGCGCGTCGTCGAGCGCCGCGATGATGAGCAGGACCGCGTCGGCGCCGATACTGCGGGCTTCGGCGACCTGCCATGGGTCGATCGTGAAGTCTTTCCGCAGGACCGGAAGGTCGCACGCGGCGCGCGCCTCGATCAGATAATTGTCGTGCCCCTGAAAATAATCGACGTCGGTGAGGACGGAGAGGCACGCGGCACCGCCCGCCTGGTAGGCGCGGGCGTGAGCGGCGGGGTCGAAATCCGGGCGGATGAGGCCCTTCGAGGGGCTGGCCTGTTTGATCTCGGCGATCAGCGCGGGACCGGTCGCTGCTCTGGCGCTCAGCGCGGCGGCGAAGCCGCGGGGCGGCGACTGGCGGGCGATACGCGCGGCGAGATCGGGCTGCGCGGCCTTGCGGGCGGCGACTTCGCTGCGCTTGGTCGCCAGGATCTGGTCCAGAATCGTCATCCGAACGCGATCCACGCGTCGAGCAGGCGGTCGGCGGCACCGCTGTCGAGCGCTTCGGCGGCGATCGTGGCACCGGCCGACAGGGCGTCGGCACGCCCGGCCAGCAGCAGCGAGGCGGCGGCGTTGAGCAGCACGGCGTCGCGATACGCGCCGCGCTCGCCCTTCAGCAAACGGCGCAGGACCGCGGCGTTATACGCCGGGTCGCCGCCGTGGATCGCGACGAGCGGGTGAGCGGGCAGGCCGGCGTCGGCGGGGGTGATGCGCGTGGGCAGCGCGACCGCGCCGATGCTAACGACGACGCTTGCGCCTGCGCCGCTGAGTTCGTCGAGCCCTTCCTCGCCCGACACCACCAACGCGGCTTCGGTGCCGAGCTGCGCCAGTGCATCGGCATAGGTCGGGGCGTAATCGGGGCGGGCGATGCCGATCAGCTGGCGGGTCACGCGCGCCGGATTGGCGAGCGGGCCCATCAGGTTGAAGATCGTGCGGCGGCCGATCCGGCGGCGAATCGGCGTGATCCGGTGCATCGCGGGGTGATGATTGGCGGCGAAGAGAAAGCAGATGCCGAGTTCGGCCAGCGACGCCTCCGCGCTCGCCCCGGCGCGCGCCATGTCGAGGCCGAGCGCTTCCAGCGTGTCGGCGGCACCGGCTTTCGAACTGGCGGCACGGTTGCCATGCTTGGCGACCGGCACCCCAACCGCAGCGACGACCAGGCTGACCGCGGTCGAGACGTTGAGCGTGTGATGCCCGTCGCCACCGGTCCCGCAGACGTCGACCGCGCCGGGTGGGGCGGCGATCGGGAGCAGGCGCTCGCGCAGCGCCCTGGCGGCTTCGGCGATCTCCAGGCTGGTTTCGCCGCGGAGCGACAGCGCGATCAGGAAATCGGCGATCGCCTGTTCGCTCGTGCGGGCATCGAGGATGGCGGCGAAGGCTTGGCGCGCGGTATCGCGGGTGAGCGGGGTGGTCGGGTCGGGAAGGCTGGTCACGCCGCCACCCTGGTGCCCGCGATCGTCAGGAAGTTGCGGAGCAGCGCGTGGCCGTGTTCGGTCGCGATGCTTTCGGGGTGGAACTGGACGCCGTGGATCGGCAGGTCGCGGTGAGCGAGGCCCATGACCGAGCCGTCGGGGGCGGTGGCGGTGACCGTGAGCACCGGCGGCACGTCCGCGACCATCAGCGAATGATAGCGGGTCGCGGTGAAGGGGGTGGGCAGACCCGCGAACACGCCGCTGCCATCATGATCGATCGGGCTGGTCTTGCCGTGCATCAGCCCGCCGCGGACGACGCGGCCTCCGAAATGCTGGCCGATCGCCTGGTGGCCGAGACACACGCCGAGCAACGGACGCCGCGCGGCGGCGCAGGCGGCGACGAGGTCGAGGCTGATCCCGGCTTCGTTGGGGGTGCAGGGACCCGGCGAGATCAGGAAGGCGTCGGCCCCGCTCGCCAGCGCGTCGGCGGCGCTCAGCGCATCGTTGCGCTCGACGCGGACCTGGGCGCCCAGCTCCATCAGGTAATGGACCAGGTTCCAGGTGAAGCTGTCGTAATTGTCGACGACCAGGATCATGCGCGGGGCCTTAGCCGATGGGGGCGGGCACGCAACCGGCCTCACCGACGCATCGCCGGTCAGGCTGCGGACATATTGGCGGCGCGATGCGTTGACTGGTCACGAACCGGAGACGCCATCATGATTCGCCCGCTGATCGCCCTGACCGCCATTGCCGTCGCACTCCCCGCGCTGGCGCAGAGCGCGCCGACCACCCCGCCGCAGCGGGTGCGCAGCGTCACGCTGACCGGCGAACAGAAATGTCCGCTGCCGGTCGGTGACGAAGTCGTCGTGTGTTCGCGAATTCCGGCGGGGGATCAGTACCGAATTCCCTCGGAGCTGAGAAATGCCGGGCCGATCGCACCCGAGAACAAGAGCTGGGCGGCGAAGACCGATACGATGGACGAGGTCGGGCGTCAGGCCGCGGGGCTGCCCAACACCTGTTCGCCGGTCGGCTCGGGCGGGCACACCGGCTGTGCCACGCAATTGATCAAGGATTCGGCGGCCGACCGGCGCGAGGGTACGACCCGCCCGCCGCGGAGATAGCTCAGCCGGCGGCGCGCGCGATCGCTTCGCGCGCCGCGGCGAACACTGCGCTCGCCTTCGCTTCGCATTCGCGCTGTTCGGCGGCCGGGTCGCTATCGGCGACGATGCCGGCACCCGCGGTGACGTGGAGTACCCCGTCCCGCACGATGCCGGTGCGCAAGACAATGCACGAATCGAGGCTGCCGTCGGGGGCGAAATAGCCGACGCCGCCCGCATAGGGGCCGCGGGCCTCGGCTTCGAGTTCGGCGACGATCTGGCACGCGCGGACCTTGGGCGCGCCGCTGACGGTGCCGGCCGGGAAGCCCGCGAACAGCGCGTCGAGCGCGTCGTGGCCCGGCGCGAGCGTGCCGACGACGTTCGAAACGATGTGCATGACGTGGCTGTAGCGTTCGACGGTATAGCTGTCGGTGACGCGGACGCTGCCCGGCGTGGCGACGCGGCCGACGTCGTTGCGACCGAGATCGAGCAACATGAGATGTTCGGCGCGCTCCTTGGGGTCGGCAAGCAGTTCGGCACGGTTGGCGTCGTCCTGCGCCGCGGTGGCCCCGCGCGGACGGGTGCCGGCGATCGGGCGGATGGTCACTTCGCCGTCGCGGACGCGTACGAGAATCTCCGGGCTCGAGCCGACCAGCGCGAACCCCGGAAAGTCGAGGTGATAGAGGTACGGCGACGGATTAACCCGGCGCAGCGCGCGATAGAGTTCGAACGCCGGCAGCGGGAACGTCGTCGTGAAGCGCTGCGCGAGGACAACCTGAAAGATGTCGCCGGCGGCGATATAGTCCTGCGCGCGCGCGACCATGTCGGCGTAGCGCGTCGGCGCAGTCGTCGGCTGCGGCTCGGCCGTAGTGGGCTTGGCACCGACGCGCTCGGGAAGGGGAGCGGACAGCCGGGTCGAGGTCGCCTCGATCGCGACGATCGCGCGATCGACGTCGCCGGCGGGCCAGACCGGCGCGACGATGAACAGCGCGTCGGCGAGCCGGTCGAAGACCAGGATCACGCTCGGTCGCACGAACAGGAGGTCGGGGAGCCCGAGCGGATCGGCGGCGGGCCGTGGCAGCGTTTCGACCAGTCCGATCGTCTCATAGCCGAAATAGCCGACCAGGCAGGCCAGCGCGCGCGGCAGTTTCGCGGGCAGGTCGTCGATGCGGCATTCGGCGACCAGCGACCGCAGCGCCGCCAGGGTCGATTCGGGGGCGGGAACGAACGCGTGCCGGTCGCTCGCCCATGCGCGGTTTAACTCGGCACGATCGCCGTGCGCGCGCAGGATGAGGTCGGGGGCGAGGCCGATGAGGCTGTGCCGACCGCGGGTCGCGCCGCCCTCCACCGATTCGAGCAGGAAATCGCCGCGGCCGGGCTCGATCAGCTTGAGCGCGGCGGCGACCGGGGTCTCGGTATCGGCGACCTGCCGCCGCCACACCAGCGCCGCGCGCCCGGCCGCATTCGCGGCGCGCGCCGCCGCTATTCCCGCGATCGCGCCGTCGTCGCCGCTCAGTTTGCCGTATCCGGGGTCTTGCCGGCGAGCTGATCGCGAGCCGCCCTGATCGCCGCCGGGTTCTTGCGGACGCCGACGGCGTTGCGCACCGCGAGCGCGAACTGCTGAACGTATTCGCGGCCCGCGACCTGCGACAAATCGTTGCGCGCGGCGGCGACGGTCTGCGGCGCCGAACGCGCGTCGCCCGCCACGATCGTGTCGAGATAGACGACCAGCCAGCCCGCGCGGCCGGGCGCTTCGAGCAATTTCCCGCGCTTGGGCGCCATCGCGAACAGCAGCGCCAGCGCGGGTTCGGCCCCCCGCGGGTTGGCGGCGAGCGCGGCGCGCGGCGAATCGACCGGCTTGACCGCGGGCACCTTCAACCCGGTCGCCGCCAGCGCGGTGCCGAGCGGCGTGCCGGCGTTCGCCTTGGCCACCACCTGCGCCGCGACCGCGCGCGCCTGTCCGAAGGCGCGATCGGCGACGAATGCCTTCGCGATGTCCGCCTTGATCGCGGCCAGCGGGCGCGGCGCGCTCGGCACGACGCTGTCGAGCGCGACCAGCGCGAAGCTGCCGTCCTGGCCGATCGGCACGATCTGCGGCGCGTCGCCCTGTTCGGCGGCGAATCCGGCTTGCAGGATGGGTCCAAGCGACGCGATCGGACGCGCGGTCAGGTCGAACGGATCGACCCCGTTCTGGAGCAAAGCGGGGGTTTTCTGCGCCGACAGTTTCCGCTCGGCGATCATTTCGTCGAAGGTGGCGCCGTCGCTGGCTGCCTTGTCGAGCGCGTCGTTGAGCGCTGTGATCGCTTCGGTCGTCTTGCGCTGGGTGACTTCGGTGATCAGCTCGACGCGCGCCTGCTCGAAGGTGCGCGCGGCGACCGATTGCACCCCGGTCAGCTTGGCGATGGTGAAGCCGCCGCCCGCGCGGATCGGGCCGACCACCCCGTTGGCCGGCGCCGCGAAGAGCGCGTCGGCGACCGGGCCCGCGGTCTGCGCGGCGAGCCCCGCCTTGGCGAGCGCAGTCAGCGTGCGCGCTTCGAGTCCCGCGGCGCGCGCGGCGGCGTCGAGCGGCGTGCCCGCCTTCGCCTTGGCAACGATGGCGGCGGCAGTGGTCTGATCGAGCACGATCACGACCTGCGCCGAGCGCTTTTCGCTGGCGGCGAAGCGCGCCGGATCGGCTCGGAACGCGGCGGCGAGGTCGGCGTCGGTCGGGGCCGCTTGCGCCGCGACGGTCGCGGGTGAGACCGCGGCGTAACGGATCACGCGGCGCTCGGGGACGGTGTAGCGCGCCAGGTTGCGCTGATAGAAAGCGCTCAACTCGGCGTCGGTCGGCGGCGTGCCGGTGCCGAGCGCGCTGGCCGGGATGAAGCCGACCGTGCCGCGGCGGCGTTCGAGCAGCAGCGACGCGTAGGGAAGTGCGAGCTGGTTCGACACGCGCGCGCCGCCGTTGGCGGGTGCGGTCAATTGCTGGACCAGCGTTTCGCGCGCGATATCGTCGCGGACCTGTTGATTGGTCACACGCTGCTGGCTGAGCACCGCGTCGTATGCGCTCTGGCTGAACTTGCCGTCGGCGCCGCGAAAGGCGGGTATGCTGGCGATCTGGCCGTCGATCGCGCGTTTGCTGACGACCATGCCCTGGGTTCGCGCGAATTCGGCGAAGGCGCGCGCATCGATCAATTGTTCGAGCAGCCGTTCGACCCCGTTCGCGGCGATGAGCCCGGCCATGTCGGCGGTCGGCTGTTCCTGCTGGATTTGCGCGAGCGCGGATTTGGCACGCGCCACCAGTTCGGCCTCGCCGACTTCACCGTCACCGATGTCGGCGGCGGTGTTGGCGGTCATCCCGCCGCTGCCGCCGTGGCCGAGGTTGGTGACGTCGCTGGTCGCGAAGGCGATCGCGATCAGCCCGAGGATGAGAAAGGTGACGACGACGCCGACCTTCGAATGGGTGATGCGGCGGAAGAAGCCGAGCATTTGATTATCCTGATGGCGTTTGCGGTCGCTTTAGCAGCGCGCCCCCGCGCTTCAAGGTTTCAGCGCAGCACGGTTGGCGGTAGGGGGCGGCGCAAGGAGAGAGCGATGCGGCGCAAGCTGGTGGCGGGAAACTGGAAGATGAACGGGTCGCTGGCGGCGCTGAGCGAGCTCGACGCGATCGCCGCGGCAGCGGGCGGTGCGGTCGAGGTCGGGATCGCGGTGCCAGCGACGCTGATCGCGGCGGCGGCGGCGCGCGTGCCGCGGCTGAGCATCGGTGCGCAGGACGTTCACGCCGACGACAGCGGCGCGCATACCGGCTGCGTCTCCGCGGCGCTGGTCAAGGAAGCCGGGGCAGACTTCACGATCGTCGGGCATAGCGAACGCCGCGCGGATCAACATGAAACCGACGGCGACGTACGCGGCAAGGCGGCGGCGGCGCGGCGGCAGGGATTACGGGTCATCCTGTGCGTCGGCGAAACGCTGGCGCAGCGCGATGCCGGGGAGGCCGAGGCGGTCGTGACCACGCAACTGGCGGGATCGTTGCCCGCCGGTGCGAGCGCGGACTGGCTGAGTATCGCCTACGAACCGGTATGGGCGATCGGGACGGGGCGGACCCCGACGGTCGCCGATGTCGCGGCGATGCACGGTACCATCCGGGCGAAATTGCGCGCGCTGATCGGCGACGAAGCGGATAGCGTGCGGTTGCTCTACGGCGGGTCGGTGACGGCCGACAACGCGCGCGAATTGCTGGCGGCGGGTGACGTCGACGGCGCGCTGGTCGGCGGCGCGAGTTTGACCGCGGCGAAGTTCGTGCCGATCGTTGAAGCGGCGGCCTAGCGCGCCTCGACCAGTTTCATCACGTCCTGCGCCAGCGCGTCGAGTGCGCGCCATTGCGATTGGTCGAGCCCGCCCGGGCGCGGCGCGACGTCGAGGACGCACAGCGTGCCGATCGCCTGGCCGCGGCTGACGAGCGGAACTCCGGCGTAAAATCGCACGCGCGGGTCGTCGGTGACCAGCGGATTGGTCGCGGTGCGCGGGTCGGTGCTGAGGTCGTCGATCGCCAGCGGGCCGCCATGCGCAAGCGTGTGGACGCAGATCGCGTTGTCGATCGACGTTTCCGCGATGTCGGTGCCCATATGCGCCTTGAACCACTGCCGGTCGCGGTCGAGCATCGTGACGAGCGCGACCGGGGTGTCGCAGGCCGCCGCGGCCGCCGCGACGATGCCGTCGAAGGCGATCTCCGAATCGGTGTCGAGAATGCCGAATTCACGCAGCGTACGCAGCCGCGCTTCGTCGTCGATCAGCCAGCCGGCCATGATGATGTCCCCTGCCGCGCGATACTCAGCGGGCGTAGCGGCCTTGCAGCATCTGCCATGCCGTGCGCAAGCCGAAGGCTAGTCGCTCATCACGGATTTCGGGCGCACGCGCGAGCGACATGCGTCCAGTGATGTGCAAGGTAGCGTCCGAACCTGATCGCATATTGGGCGGTCAGCCGATAGGCCGGCCCGCCGTCCGCGCCGGTGAACTGCTGCACCAGCCCGCGTTCGATCATCATGCCGAGGATGTGCCGGCTGGTCTCGATCGATTCGTCGGCGAATTCCATCACCCGCATCAAATCGGAATCGACTCCGTTTTCGCCATCGATGAACAGGCCGACCGAAATCCAGTAAGGCCCGTCGCCATCGAGAAAGTCGTCCAGATGTGCTCGCCGCGACCTGATTAACGCTTGCAACATTTCTGCCGTTATCAAGGCTTCCCGTTTAACAGCGCCTGCAACGTCAGCATCGGTTCCCGCAGTTTTCAATCAATCCGCCTCCAGCCGACCGACAATAATATCATTTGTAACGGCTCTGCAACATCTGCCACGCCGCGCGCAAGCCGTACGCTTCGCCGCCCTTGGGTCGGCCGGGCTTGGCGACGGGGCGCCAGCCGAACACGTCGAGATGCGCCCACGCAATGTCGGCGGGGACGAAGCGGCGCAAGAACAGCGCGGCGGTGACCGCGCCCGCGAACCCGCCTTCGGGCGCGTTGACGAGGTCGGCGATGTCGGACTTCAGCAGGTCGTCATACGGGTCCCACAGCGGCATCCGCCAGAGCGGGTCGCGGGTTTCGGCGGCGGCGGCAAGCAGATCGTCGGCGAGGGCGTCGTCATTGGCGAACAGCGGTGGCAGGTCGGGGCCGAGCGCGACGCGCGCCGCTCCGGTCAGGGTCGCGAAATCGAGAATGAGCGCCGGCTTGCCCTCGCCGGCTCTGGTCAGCGCGTCGGCGAGGATCAGGCGGCCCTCGGCGTCGGTATTGGTGTTCTCGACCGTCAGACCCTGGCGGCTGTGGTGGACATCGCCGGGGCGGGCCGACGCGGCGGACACCGCATTCTCGACCGCCGGAATCAGCAGGTGAAGCCGGACCGGCAGCCGCGCGTGCATCACCAGCTGCGCCAGCGCGAGCGCGTGCGCGGCGCCGCCCTTGTCCTTTTTCATCAGCCGCATTCCGGCGGACGGTTTGATGTCGAGCCCGCCGGTGTCGAAGCACACGCCCTTGCCGACGATCGCGATGCGCGGGTGCTTCGGATCGCCCCATTCGAGTTCGATCAGCCGTGGTTCGCGGCCCTTCGCGGCGGCCTGTCCGACCGCGTGGATCAGCGGGTAGCCGGTTTCGAGCGCGTGACCCTTGGTGATGGTCGGTGTCGCGCCATGCATCTTGCCGACCGCCTCGACCGCATCGGCGAGTTCGGCGGGGCCGAGGTCGCTCGCCGGGGTGTCGATCAGGTCGCGGACGAGTGCGGTCGCCGCGGCCAGCGCCACCGTCGCGTCGAGCCGCGCCGGCTCGCCGGTGAGCAGGATGCGCGGCGCATTGTCCTTGGCGGCCTTGTAGCGATCGAACCGGTGCTGCGCGAGCAGCCAGCCGAGCGCTCCGGCACCGACCGGCCCGTCGAGCCGGTAGGTTCCGGCCGGAAGTGCCGTCGCTTGCGACGCGAACCGCCACGGCGAATCGAGCGGCTCGTCGCACACCAGCAGCGCTGTCCATTCGTCGGCTTTGGCGCCGGGCAGGACCGCCTGGTCGCCTGCCTGGCCGGTCACCCGGTGTGCGGCAGCGCTCGCGCGGACCGCCGGCGGTTGTCGCTTCAGCCAGCCGTCGAAGGCGTCGGGGTGGACAATGTGGAGCGTCCGCGCGGGTTGGCCGCGGTCGGGCTGGATCAGGCTGGCGAAGTCGGTCATGGTGGCTGGATAGGCGGTCGCGCGGTGTTCGTCACCGGGGCGTCGGCGGGGGAGGGGCGGCATGACGGCAGGATGGCGAGCGGCCGCGACCGCCGCGCTGGCGACCGCGTTCGCGATGATCGCCACGGTGCTGCTGCTACAGGCGCTCGGCCCCGACTGGTCGGTGTTCGCGCCCGCGACCTGCACCGCAACGCATTGTTTCTGCGAGGCACCGCGGGTCGGCGCGCTGTTCCTGCAGCCGTCGGACAGCTGGTCGGCGTTCGGTTATGTGTTCGCCGGGTTGCTGATGATCGTGCTGGCGCGGCGGGGCGACTGGAATTCGGCGCTAACCCCGTTTGCCGCGCAGATGTTCGGGCTGACCGCGATCACGGTCGGGCTGGGCTCGGTCATCATGCACGCGACGTTGACGCTGTGGGGACAGTTCCTCGACGTGCTGGGGATGTATCTGGTCGGCAGCTTCATGCTGGTCCGGGCGGTGGCGCGGTGGCGGGCGATACCGGACCGGACCGCGATGATCCTGTACGTGGCGCTGTGCGCGGCGCTGGTCACCGTGCTGATCGTCGCGCCCGAGGTACGGCGGTTCCTGTTCGCGGGGCTGCTAATTTCCGCAATCGTGGTGGAGCTGGCGTTCGCGCGGCCGCTGCGGCCGGGGGCGCAGGTGCGATTCTATCTGCTCGGCATCGTCGCGAAGGCGGTGGCGTTCGCGATCTGGAACCTCGACCAGAACCTGCTGCTCTGCGCGCCCGACAGCCTGTGGCAGGGTCATTCGGCGTGGCACCTGCTCGGCGCGACATCGTTGTGGCTGACGTTCCTCTACTATCGCAGCGAGCGTGACAGCGCCCGCGTGGGCGATTAGGCTCGGGTCATGGCCGATCGTCCCTCCACGCCCCTGCTCGACACCGTCGATACTCCCGCCGACCTGCGCAGGCTCAAGCCCAAGCAGTTGCGCCAGCTGGCCGACGAATTGCGCGCCGAAACGATCAGCGCAGTCGGCGTGACCGGCGGACATCTGGGGTCTGGGCTGGGCGTGGTCGAGCTGACCACCGCGATCCATTACGTGTTCGACACGCCGCGCGACCGGCTGGTGTGGGACGTCGGGCACCAATGCTACCCGCACAAGATCCTGACCGGGCGGCGCGACCGGATCCGCACGCTCAGGCAGGGTGGCGGGCTGTCGGGCTTCACCAAGCGCAGCGAGAGCGAATACGACCCGTTCGGCGCGGCGCATTCGTCGACCTCGATCAGCGCGGCTTTGGGCTTCGCGACCGCCAACCGGATCGCGGACCAGCCCGGCAAGGCGATTGCGGTGATCGGCGACGGGTCGATGTCGGCGGGAATGGCGTACGAGGCGATGAACAACGCCGAGGCGGCGGGCAACCGGCTGGTCGTCATCCTTAACGATAACGACATGTCGATCGCACCGCCGGTCGGGGGTTTGTCCGCCTATTTGGCGCGCGCAGTCAGTTCGAGCGAATATCTGGGGCTGCGCAGCCTGGCCAAAAAGCTGACCCGCAAATTGTCGCGCCGCTTCCACAACGCTGCTGAAAAGGCGGAGGAATATGCCCGCGGGATGGCGACCGGCGGGACCTTGTTCGAGGAACTCGGCTTTTATTACGTCGGGCCGATCGACGGCCACAATCTCGACCATCTGATCCCGGTGCTGGAGAATGTGCGCGACGCGGAACAGGGGCCGGTGCTGGTCCATGTCGTGACCAAGAAGGGCAAAGGCTACGCGCCCGCCGAAGCCAGCGCCGACAAATATCACGGCGTGCAGAAATTCGACGTGGTGTCGGGCGAGCAGGCGAAGGCACCGCCGGGGCCGCCGAGCTATCAGAATGTGTTTGGCGAGGCACTGGCCGCCGAAGCCGACCGCGACCCGACGATCGTCGCGATCACCGCGGCGATGCCGTCGGGAACCGGGGTCGATCGCTTCGCAGCGCGGCACCCCGAGCGCGCGTTCGACGTCGGCATCGCCGAGCAACATGCGGTGACGTTCGCGGCGGGGCTGGCGGCGCAGGGGATGCGGCCATTCTGCGCGATCTACTCGACGTTCCTGCAGCGCGCCTATGATCAGGTCGTCCACGACGTCGCGATCCAGAATTTGCCGGTCCGCTTCGCGCTCGACCGCGCCGGGCTGGTCGGGGCGGACGGGGCGACGCACGCGGGCTCGTTCGACGTCACCTATCTGGCGACGCTCCCCAATTTCGTGGTGATGGCGCCCGCCGACGAGGCCGAGCTGGTTCACATGGTGCACACCATGGTCGGTCACGATAGCAGCCCGATTGCGGTACGCTATCCGCGCGGTAACGGGACCGGGGTGGCATTGCCGGCGGTTCCGACCGCGCTGGAGATCGGCAAGGGCCGGGTCGTGCGCGAGGGCAAGAAGGTCGCGATCCTGTCGCTCGGCACGCGACTGGAAGAGGCGCTGAAGGCCGCAGATCAGCTCGAAGCGAAGGGGCTGTCGACGACGGTCGCTGACCTGCGGTTCGCCAAGCCGCTCGACGAGGCGCTGATCCGCAAGCTGCTGACGAGTCACGAGGTCGCGGTGACGATCGAGGAAGCCGCGGTCGGCGGGCTGGGTGCCCATGTGCTGACCTACGCCAGCGACGAGGGGCTGATCGACGGCGGGCTGAAGCTCCGCACGATGCGGCTGCCCGACCGCTTCCAGGATCAGGATAAGCCCGAGGTGCAATATGCCGAAGCGGGGTTGGACGCGGCACACATCGTCGAAACGGTGCTGAAGGCGCTGCGGCACAATGAGGCCGCGGTGGTGGGGGTGCTGGCTTAAGAGCGCCGTGCGGCAGATTTGTAGACGGCGTTTCGCTCGCGCTTGCCGACCGTGACTACGACGACCGTCACCAGCCGATGTTCGACCCGGAAGACCAGTCGGTATCCAGCGGCGCGCAATTTGATCTTGTAGCAGTCGGACAGTCCAGCCAGCTTGTCCGCGTCGACCCGTGGCCCTTCCAATCGTTCTGCCAACTTGGCCTTGAATTGCTCAAGATTGGTGGGTCGGGTGCCCGCTGTCACCTGTCGAAGGTCAGCGCAGTAAACCGCACTTCGCAGCCACCGGCCAGTTGCAGGTAACACCCCGCCTTGAAATATGTCGTCTTGCTCGCCTGCGTCCAAAAACTCAGATTTTCGGTCAGGCGGGTGGTCGTGCCAGTGCCGCTATAGAAGATTTCGATCGCGCCGCCGACGTTGTAGCCGATGCGAATTTGCGCGGTCGCGCTGTCGGCGGGCGCTGCGCCGAGGTCGATGGTGGTCGCGTCGCCCGAACCGTTGCCGCGGCGATAGATCGCGTAGAGATGGTTCGACACCCCGCTGCGTTCGGCGATGAAGGCGATGCGGACGATCGGCAGCCCTTCGCTTTCGCCATAGACCTGCGCGATGGTGAAGCTGGCCGAGCGTTCGGCGAAGGCGGGCAACTGAAAGCTGGCGTCGAACTGTTTGGCGGCAGACGCGGCGTTGAAGCTCATGCCGCGAAGTTCCATCCGCGTGGTAGCCGAAGCGTCGTCATCGACGATGCCGTTCCGGAATGAAAAGATCATCCGCCCGCTCGCGTCGCGGTAGAAATTGTCGGCGTCGATGGTGAACGCCTGCAATTGCGCGGTCGACATGCAGGCGTTGACGCTGGCCGGAAATTGCAGCGAGCGCGCGTTGTCGAGCGCGGTGCGGAAGGCGGGGTCGCTATAGGGCGACAGACTGGTCGGGTTGGCAACCGAGATCTGACAGACCGGCGCGGCGACCGGGCTGGGACTGGCGGTCGGCGACGGGCTGGGGGATGCGGTGGCGGTCGGGGTGGGGCTGGGCGTGGTGGCGATCGGTGCGGGGGCCGCGGCGGTGCCACCGCTGCTTCCGCCGCCGCATGACATCAGCGCAAACGCACTTATTCCCAACGCTGTACGCGCCAACATCATACCAGGGTTCTCCGATTGGTTCGAGCATTGGTATAGATACTCGCCGACGCTGGCTAGGCCGGTTTCGCCCGGCTTGCGCAAGGCGACGCCCGGCGTCACACGCAGACATGGTAAAGCTCCGCATCGACCAGCTGATCGTCGACCGTGGGCTGGCCGAATCGCGAACCCGAGCGCAGGCGCTGGTTATGGCGGGGCTGGTGTTCGCGGGCGAGTGCAAGGTCGCCAAGCCCGGCGAGCAGGTCGCCGCCGATGCCGCGATCGAGGTGCGCGGGCGCGACCATCCGTGGGTGTCGCGCGGTGGGATCAAGCTGGCGCACGGGCTCGATCATTTTCGCTGGGACGTGACGGGGACCGTGGCGATCGACGTCGGCAGTTCGACCGGGGGCTTCACCGACGTGCTGCTGACCCGCGGCGGCACCCGCGTCTATGCGGTCGATAGCGGCACCAATCAGCTGGCGTGGAAACTGCGTCGGGACGAGCGCGTCGTGGTTCACGAACAGACGAGTGCGCGCGTGCTGACCGCGGCGCATATTCCCGAAGCGGTCGATCTGATCGTCTGTGACGCGAGCTTCATCGCGCTGGCCAAGGTGCTTGCGGTGCCGCTGGGCTTCGCCAAACCGGCCGCGCGGCTGCTCGCGCTGATCAAGCCGCAGTTCGAGGCGGGACGCGATGAAGTCGGCAAGGGCGGGGTCGTCCGCGACCCGGCGACCCACGCGCGGGTCTGCGCCGACGTTGCCAAGTGGCTGGAAACGCAGGGCTGGTTAGTCGCGGGAATTACACCGAGCCCGATCACCGGCCCGGAGGGCAATGTCGAGTTCCTGATTGCGGCGGCGCGGTGCTGACCGCGTTGTAAATAAACGCCCTTGCACCCTTGTGAAAATCTGCCCAACCGAGGCAGCACGTCGCTGGGGACGGAGGGTCCGCGTGGAACTGGCATCGAAGGAGCAGCTGAGGGCGTCGTACCTGCGCTGGGCAGTCGTGACGGTGCCGTTCGTCCTGATCCTCGGGCTGACCGCCGGCCGGCTGTTCCCGACCGGGCGTGAGAATGCCTGGTACAACGCGCTGATCAAACCCGCGGAGACGCCGCCCGACTGGGCGTTTCCGGTGGCGTGGACCAGCATCTACGTCCTGATGGGGCTCGCGCTGGCGATGATCGTCAACGCGCGCGGCTCGCGGTTGCGCGGACCCGCAATCGGGTTGTTCGCGGCGCAACTGGCGGTCAATCTGGCCTGGTCGCCGCTCTTCTTCGGCGCGCATCAGGTGTTCTGGTCGGTCATCGCCATCGTCGTGATGCTGATCCTGGGCATTGCGACGGCGGTGGTGTTCGGCCGGATCCGGACGCTCGCGGCGTGGCTGCTGGTCCCGTATCTGGTGTGGATCAGCTATGCCGGCGTGCTGACCTGGCGCATCGATCAGCTCAATCCGAATGCCGAAAGCCTTGTCGCGCCGTCCGCCAGCACCCAGATCATGCTCTGAACCGACGGAAGCCATCATGCAGAGCGAAAACCGCATTTTCGACGACATCGCCAAATTCCTGAACGGCGTCGCCGGCACCGCCGCCGGGGTAGGCCGCGAGGCCGAGGCGTCGGCGCGGTCGCGCGCGAAGGAATGGATCGGCGGGCTGAATTTCGTCGGACGCGAGGAGTTCGAGGCGGTGAAGGCGATGGCCGCCGCCGCGCGCGACGAGAACGAGGTGCTGAAGGCGCGGCTCGATGCGCTCGAGCGCAGTGCGAAGCCGGCCAAGCCGGCCAAAGCCTAACAGCTTTTCCACAGCTTTTTCGACAGGCGGCTTGCTCGCCTCGATGCTGCGCGCAAGACGCTGCGCCATGCTCGACGAAACCGACCTTGAACGCGACGACGCCGCGCCGATCGACATGCTCGAGGAGTATTTCGCTGCGCACGGCTGGGAACACAGCCGTGGCGACGACGAGGTCACCGCCTACGTCAAGGGCAGCTGGGCGAAGTACGAGCTGCGCGCGTTGTGGCGCGACGCCGACAGCGTGCTGCAATTCCTCGCCTTTCCCGACGTGCGCGTCGCCGACGACCGCCGCGCCGCGATCTATGAGACGATCGGGCTGATCAACGAACAGCTGTGGCTGGGGCATTTCGAACTCTGGTCGGCGTCGGGCATCCTGCTCTATCGCCACGCCGCAGTGGTCGACGTCGGCGACGGCGCGACGCTATCGCTGGCGCATGCCGAGACCCTGGTCGAAACCGCGATCGACGAATGCGAGCGCTTCTATCCGGTGTTCCAGTTCGTGCTGTGGGGCGGGAAGACCCCGAAGGAAGCGCTGGCCGCTGCGCTGGTGGATACGCAGGGCGAGGCGTGAGCGATTGGCCGTCGCGCCTGCTGATGCTGGGCTGCGGGAACATGGGCGGGGCGATGCTCGACCGCTGGCTGGCAGCGGGCCTGCCGCCGGAACGCATATCGGTCGTCAACATTAGCGGAATACCGCCGCGTGCGGGCATCGCGACCTCGACCGAGCCGCCGGTCACCGCGCCCGAGGTGATGGTGGTTGCGGTCAAACCGCAGCAGCTCGCCGTCGCGACCGCCGCGCTGGCGGCGATGACGGGCGCACCGCGCATATTGGTATCCATCCTGGCGGGGGTCGATCTGCTGACGCTGAAGACGCGCTGCCCGGCTGGCGCGGTGGTCCGCGCGCTCCCCAACCTGCCCGTCGCGCTGGGGCAGGGGGTGACGCTCTTGCACGGCGACGACGCGGCGCGAGTGACTGCCAATGCGCTGGCCACGCCGCTCGGGCTGGCCGAGTGGATGGCGGACGAGGATTTGTTCGACGCGGCGACCGCGCTGGCGGGTTCGGGGCCGGGGTTCACGTTTCGCTACATCGACGCGCTCGCGGCCGCGGGCGCTGCGCTCGGGCTGCCGGAGGAACAGGCGGCACGGCTCGCGCTGGCCACGGTGGCGGGGTCGGCGGCGCTGGCGGCCAAGGCAGGCGTTTCACCCGCGGAACTGGCGGACCGGGTCGCGAGCAAGGGTGGATCGACCCGCGCCGGGCTGACCGTGCTCGATGAGCGCGAGGCGCTGGTGGAATTGCTGACGCGCACCTTGGCGGCGGCGACGGCGCGCAACGCCGAGATGGGCGCGGCGGCGCGGGCGCTTTAGGGTTTTCGGCGCATGAGTGACGGGATTCGCGCGCGACTTTCGGGCGGGACGAGTCCCTCCAGCACCGCCCAGAAGCCGCCGACCGCATGCTGCCCCGCCGACGCATAGGCGATGCCCAGCGCTGCACCGAGCCGGGCGAACAGCTCCGCCTCCAGCGCGCGGCCGTCGTCGGTCAGCCGGAGCAGCCGTTGCCGCCGGTCGTCCCGGCTCGGGCGGGTCTCGATCAGGCCGGCGTCGCCCAGGTCGGTCAGTACGCGGCCGAGCGACTGTTTGGTGATCGCAAGCAGGCGAAGCAGGTCCCCGACGCTCAAATCGGGCTGGCGCGCGACGAAATAGAGCGCGCGCTGATGCGCCCGCCCGAGCCCGCGGGGTGCCAGCACCGCGTCGAGCGAACGGAGCAGATGCGCCTGCCCGAAATGCATCAATTCGATGCCGCGGCGCAGTTCGGGCTCGGTCAGAAACAGCGGGGAAGCGGGGGTGGCGACCATGTTGACCCTCAGGGTTCAAAGTCAATCAGGGCAACTGCCAGTTCCGGTCCGCCGCGGAGCGGTCGTTCGGAGAAAGGCACCGGACGGCGTCGTGCCGCTTGCGCGTGGCGCCGCCACGCGCCAGCGCGACCCTTCTTGCCGGTGCCTTTCTCCGAACGATCATGGCCATTGTCCTGATTGGGTTTGAACCCTAGTGCCATCGGCCCTACCCGCCGCGCAACCTCCCCCCTCCCAGGACCGACATGACCGCTTTCGCGCACGAGCCGCATCCGGCGCCGACCAGCGCCGCCGACCGCGCCGCCCGGATCGGCGACCCCGGGTTCGGGCGGGTGTTCACCGATCACATGATCACGGTGCGTTACACCGGCGAGCGCGGCTGGCATGACGCGACGCTGCATCCGCGCCGCCCACTGTCGCTCGATCCCGCGACCGCCGTCCTGCATTACGCACAGGAAATCTTCGAGGGGATGAAGGCGTATGCGCTCGCGGACGCCAATGGGGAGGAAGGGGGCATTGCGCTGTTTCGGCCCGAGCAGAACGCCCGTCGCTTCAACGCCAGCGCGCGGCGGATGGCGATGCCGGAAGTGCCCGAGGAGCTGTTCCTGAGCGCGGTGCGCGAACTGGTCCTGAAGGAACGCGACTGGATTCCGGATGGGGAGGGGTCGCTCTACCTGCGCCCGTTCATGATCGCGAGCGAGGTGTTCCTGGGGGTGAAGCCCGCCAATGAATATCTGTTCATGGTGCTGGCGTCGTCGGCCGGCGCGTATTTTCGCGGTGGCGCGCCCACCATCTCGCTGTTCGTCAGCGAGGACTATACCCGCGCCGCGCCCGGCGGGACCGGTGCGGCGAAATGCGGCGGGAATTACGCGACCAGCCTGGTCGCGCAGGCCGAGGCGACCCGGCGCGGCTGCGACCAGGTCGTGTTCCTCGACGCGGTCGAGCGCAAATGGGTCGACGAGCTGGGCGGGATGAACATCTTCTTCGTGCGCGACGGCAAGACGCTGATCACCCCCCCGCTCGGCACGATCCTGCCCGGCATCACTCGCGATTCGATCCTGCAGATCGCGCGCGACGAGGGGCTGGAGGCGTTCGAACTGCCCTATTCGATTGACGACTGGCGCGCCGAGGCGACGAGCGGGCGGCTGACCGAAGCCTTTGCGTGCGGCACCGCCGCGGTGGTCGCGCCGATCGGGCGGGTGGTGACCGCGACCGACGAATTCACGATCGGCGGCGGCGGGCCGGGGCAGCTGAGCCAGCGGTTGAAAGATCGCCTCACCGCAATTCAGCGCGGCCGCGCGCCCGACCCGCATGATTGGGTGCAACGGATCGCCTAGGGCATCGCCTATAGGGTTCACATCGCGCCCGGCACCCGCTAACCGGCGCGCACGTTGGGGCGTCGCCAAGTGGTAAGGCAGCGGCTTTTGATGCCGCCATTCGCAGGTTCGAACCCTGCCGCCCCAGCCACCTTCCCCGACATTACATTCGTATTCGTCACTATGTCTCTCAATTGAGAGACGGAGTTAGATAATGGGTCAGTCGGCGATGTTACACGTCCGGATGGACGACGAGATCAAGGCCAAGGGCAACGCGGCATTGGCGGCGATGGGTTTGTCTGCGGCCGATGCGGTGCGGTTGCTTTACCACCGGATTGTCGCCGAACAGGCCTTTCCGCTCGAATTGAAAGTACCGAACGTACTTACGCGGCCCGCCATGTCCGAAGCCGACCTTATTCTCGATGATCGGTCAGCGCGGTTCGACGATGGCGCCGCGATGATCGCGGACTTGGATGGCTAAGACCGCCCAGAGCCAACGAGCGTCCCATCTGTTCGCTTGCGACCACAGCAAGCAATTCAGCAAGGATTGGGCCGGGCTGTCCGGGTCGGGCCGGTTCGACATGAACCGTCTGAAGTCGGCGATGTTGCTGCTGATCGCGAACGACACGCCGCCTGGTCCCGAGTGTAAAGATCACCCGTTGAAAGGCGCTTGGGCCAACTACCGCGAGTGTCACGTCGGCGGTGATTTTCTGCT
>JAZKGJ010000117.1:0-7943 GCA_040385975.1 Pseudomonadota bacterium
GCCACGTCAAATTCCTGTTCGCGACGACTGAGGTCAACAAGGTGCCCGTCACCGTGCTGTCGCGGTGTCAGCGGTTCGATCTGCGGCGGATTTCGGGGGAACAGCTGGCGGAGCATTTCGCCAAGGTGGCTGAGGCCGAGGGTGTCGCGGCCGAACCCGCCGCGCTGGCAATGATCGCGCGCGCGGCGGAAGGGTCGGCGCGCGACGGCCTGTCGATCCTCGACCAGGCGATCGCGCACGCTGGGCTCGAGGGCGGCGGGGTAACCGCGGCGGCGGTGCGGGAGATGCTCGGGCTCAGCGACCGAAGCGCTACGCGCGATTTGCTGGCGCTGTTGCTGAGCGGGGACGCGCCCGGGGCGCTCGCGGCGCTGCGTCGGCAATATGGTCACGGGGTCGATCCGCTCGCGGTGCTACGCGCGCTGCTGGAGGCGGTGCACGGCACCACCTTGGTGAAGCTGGGGGCGACGATCGACGCCGCACAGCCGAGCGAAGAGCGCGAAGCCTATGGCGAATGGGCGGGGCGGCTGTCTTTTCCCGCGCTGCACCGGCTGTGGCAGCTCTTGCTCAAGGGGCATGATGAGGTGGCGCGCGCCGCGTTGCCGGTCGAGGCGGCAGAAATGGCGCTGTTGCGGGTGGTGCATGCCTCTTCGCTGCCCGACCCGGGCGAGCTGGCAAGGCGGCTGGGCGAGGGCGGGGCGCCTGCGGTCGCGCCGCGGGCGCCAGGCACGGTCGGCATCGCGGCGTCCGCGACCTCGGCCTTGCCAGCCGATCTGCCCGCGCTGGTCGAATTGCTGGCGGCGAACGGCCGGCATCAGCTGGCGGTGCAGGTCGAAACGTGTGTCCGTGCGGTCAGCTATGCGCCGCCCGAACTGATCATCAGTACAGCCAAACCGGTGCCGGCCGACCTGCCGCGCACGCTCGCTGCCGAACTGCGCGCGATCACGGGACAGATGTGGCAGGTCACGACCCATGACACGCCCGGCGCGCCGACTATCGCCGAGGCGCGTGCAACCGCCGAGGAAGCGGAGCGGCAGGCGGCGCTGGACACGCCCGTCGTCCAGGCAGCGCTGGCCGCGTTTCCCGACGCAATTCTCGAAAGCTGGCCCAAACGGAGTGCCCAATGAAGAATCTCGATGACATCATGGCGATGGCGCAGAACGTCCAGGCCGAACTGACCAAAGCGCAGGCCGGGCTCGACACGATCGAAGTCGAAGGCGTCGCGGGCGGCGGTCTGGTCAAGGTCAAGGCGTCGGCGAAGGGCCGGATAATCGGCGTTTCGATCGACGATTCACTGATGCAAGTTTCCGAAAAGCAGATGCTGGAAGATCTGCTCGCGGCGGCGCTGAACGATGCGCGGGGCCGGGCGGATGCCGCCTCGAACGCGGAAATGGCCAAGCTGACGCAAGGAATGCCGTTGCCGCCGGGGTTCAAGCTGCCGTTTTAGCGCAAACACTTGTCCAGACCCGCGCGCCGGACCACGCCGACGTAGCGGGTGATCGCGTTGCCGTGGCGGCGGGTGAAGCCGCGTGGGGCGACCGCCGCGCGTTTTTTGGGGAGCGGCAGGACCGCGGCGATCTTGCCGGCCTCGGCAGGGGTCAGGCGTGAGGCGTCGTGGCGAAAATACCGCTGCGCACCGGCATTGACGCCGTAGGTGCCGATCCCGGTTTCGGCGACGTTGAGGTAGACTTCCATGATCCGGCGCTTGCCCCAGATCGCCTCGATCAGGACGGTAAAATACGCCTCCAGTGCCTTGCGCGGGTAGCCGCCACCCTGAATCAGGAAGACGTTCTTTGCGGTCTGCTGGCTGATCGTCGAACCGCCGCTGATGCGGCCGCCGCGCGCATTGCGGCGAAACGCCTGCTCGATCGCGGCGAAATCGAAGCCGTCGTGGAGACAGAAGCGCGCGTCCTCACCCGCGATCGCGGCGCGCGGCATATCGGGGTCGATCCGGGCGAGCGGCGTCCAGTCCTTGCTGAGCCCATGTCCCTCGATCGCGCCGCCGATCATCGTCAGCGTCACCGGCGGGGGGACGAAGCGATACAGTACCACGAGCCCGAGCGAGATCACGACGAACCAGAGCGTGAGCTTGAACGCGAAGCGCCACACCCGCCGCCACAACGAACGGCGCCGTGCGGGCGGACCATAGACTGCGGCGCTCATCGCCAGCGTCTAGGCGAGGGGGCGGGCGTCACGCAACGCCCGCCGACCATCACATCGCGGGCAGCATCCGGCGGTCGCCCGCCAAGCGCATCATCGCCTTTTGCAGTTTCTCGAACGCGCGCACCTCGATCTGGCGGACGCGTTCGCGCGACACGCCGTAAACCTGCGAGAGCTCCTCGAGCGTCTTGGGATCGTCGGTCAGCCGGCGCTCGGTCAGGATGTGCTGCTCGCGCTCGTTCAGATCGACCATCGCGTCCATCAGCATCGTGTGGCGGACATCCGCCTCCTGCGCGTCGGCGACGACCTTGTCCTGAAGCGGCGCATCGTCCTGCAGCCAATCCTGCCACTGCCCGTCGCCGTCCTCGCGCATCGGGACGTTGAGCGACGTGTCGCCCCCCATCGCCATACGCCGGTTCATGCTGGTGACCTCAGCCTCGGTCACGCCCAGATCGGTTGCGATCTTGGTCAGATGCTCTGGCGACAGATCGCCGTCCTCGAACGCGTCGAGCTTCGACTTCATCCGCCGCAGGTTGAAGAACAGCTTCTTCTGCGCCGCGGTCGTGCCCATCTTCACCAGCGACCAGCTGCGCAGGATGAATTCCTGGATCGAGGCGCGGATCCACCACATCGCATAGGTCGCGAGGCGAAACCCGCGATCGGGCTCGAACTTCTTTACGCCCTGCATCAGCCCGATGTTGCCCTCGCTGATCAGTTCGCTGACCGGCAGGCCGTAGCCGCGGTAGCCCATCGCGATCTTTGCCACGAGTCGCAGGTGCGATGTCACCAGCTGCGCCGCTGCGTCGGGGTCGCCGTGCTCCTGAAACCGCTTGGCGAGCATATATTCCTGCTCGGGCTGGAGCAGCGGAAACTTGCGGATTTCCGATAGATAGCGGTTGAGGCTGGCTTCGCCGCCCAGCGCCGGGATCGTCGCGGGTACGTTGCTGCCCTGAACCTTGCCCGCAGTCGCCTTTGCCATCATTTCCCTTCCCGAAACGCACATGCGTTTCCACTCGCAACCTATACTCTAAGCGAACTGAACAGTTCCTGCATATCCGCCGGCATGATGCTTTCGAACGACAGGGTGTTCCCGGTTACAGGATGGACGAAGCCGAGCCGCGCCGCGTGCAGCGCCTGCCGCCGAAATCCCAGCGCGTCCAGCAGCGCCCGGTGTTCCGACTTCGTTCTGCCATAGGCCGGATCGCCGAGCAAGGGATGGCCGATGCTGGCCATGTGTACGCGGACCTGATGGGTACGGCCGGTTTCGAGCCGGCATTCGACCAGCGCGGCTGCCTTCAGCCGCTCCAGCGTGCGGTAATGCGTGACGGCGCGTTTGCCCGACGCGACGATCGCGACCTTCTTGCGATTGCTCGGCGAACGCGCGAGCGGCGCGTCGATGCTTCCCTCCGCGGGGAGCGGACGACCGCCGGCGATGGCCAGATAGCGGCGATCGATGCTGTGCGCCGCGAACTGCTTGGCCAGCCCCTCGTGCGTCCGGTCGGTCTTGGCCGCGACGATCAGCCCCGAGGTGTCCTTGTCGATGCGGTGAACGATCCCGGGCCGCGCAACTCCGCCGATCCCCGACAGCGACCCGCCGCAGTGATGCAGCAGCGCGTTGACGAGCGTACCGTCCGGATTGCCCGCGGCGGGATGAACGACCAGCCCGGCGGGCTTGTCGATCACGATCAGATGCGCGTCTTCGAACGCGACCACCAGCGACAGGTCCTGCGCGATGTTATGCGCCGGAGTAGGTTCGGGCACCGCAACCGCCAGCACGTGCCCGGCGACCGCCTTGCGCGCCGGGTCGCGCAGCGCCACGCCGTCCAATGTGACATTGCCGGCCGAGATCAACACCTTCAACCGCTCGCGCGACAAGGTCGGCACCGCCTGCGCCAGTGCGCGGTCGAGCCGCCAGCCGTCGGCGACCGGGGGCACCCGCGCTTCGATGATGGAAACCCCCCGGTTCATGTCGCGTCGATGTGGGAGCGACAGCGCGACTTTCAAGCGGCCGCGCTTGCGTCGCCGCGGGGCGGGCGGCAAAGCAGCCGGATGAACATCAGCCCCGTCGATTTCGCCAGCCTGCTCTGCTCGCGGCTGTGCCACGATCTGCTCAGCCCGGTCGGCGCGCTCAACAACGGGCTCGAATTGCTCGCCGACGAAACCGATCCGGCGATGCGCGAGCGCGTGCTGCAACTCTTGACCGCGAGCGCCAGCGCGTCGGCGAACAAATTGAAATTCTTCCGGCTCGCGTTCGGCGCGGCGGGGGGGTTCGGTGAGACCGTCGATACCCGCGAAGCACGGACCGCGATCGAGGGATTGTTTGCCGAGAACAAGAAGCTCGAGATCGGCTGGATGATCGACGAGGCGAGCCTGCCCAAGCCTGCGGTCAAGGTGCTGCTCAACCTCTCGTTGATCGCCGGCGACGCACTGGTGCGCGGCGGGCGGCTCGACATCGGCGCGGAGTGCGAGGGTGGACGAGTCGAGATCGTGCTGCGCGCAGAGGGACCGCGGATCATCCTGGACGAGGAACTGCGCACCGCATTGACCGGCGCGGCCCCCGACGTGACGGTGACGCCGCGCGCCGCCGCGGCGTATCTGGCCTATGCACTGGTCGCGCAGGGTGGCGGGTCGATCCAGGTGTCGGAGCCGGACGCGCCCGCATTGCTGTTCGGCGCTGCCTTCGCGGCGGGATGAAGCCGCGGTAAAGCCGCGTTAACCCTGTTGCGCCATGGTCGGTCCGCACACGCGTGACCGGGACACCATGGACGAGCTGCTACAGGAATTCATCGCCGAAACGCGTGAGACGCTGGAGGCGCTGGCGAGCGAGATCGTCGCGTGGGAGGCCGACCCGGCCGACCGCGCACGGCTCGATGCCATCTTCCGCTTCGTCCATACCGTCAAAGGCAGTTGCGGCTTCCTCGACCTGCCGCGGCTGGCGCGGCTGAGCCATGCCGCCGAGGACGTGCTGGCGGCGGCACGCGACGGGCGGCGGGCACCCGATGCCCGGCTGGTCGATGCGGTGCTGGCCGTCGTCGATCGAATCGGCGAGCTGGTCGAGGCGATCGATGCTGGGCTCGACATCGCGGGCGACGGCGCCGACGGCGACGAGCTGCTGATCGCGGCGCTGGCGAGCGAGCCGACCATGACCGCTGCGCCGAGCGCACCGGCGTCGGCCGCAGCAACCCCGGCCACCGCCGCGCCCCGGGCGCCGCAACGCAGCGTCCGGCTGCCGGTAGACCTGCTCGACCGGATGATGAGCGGCATGTCCGACATGGTGCTCGCGCGCAACGAACTGGCGCGCAAGCTGCGCGATGGCGACGCCGACCCGGCCGCCGAAGCCGCGCTCGAACGGCTGTCGCTGACCGTCGCCGACATGCGCGACACCGTCAGCCGGACCCGGATGCAGACGATCGACGCGCTGTTTTCCGCACTTCCGCGCATGGTCCGCGACACCGCCGCGACGCTCGGCAAGCAGGTCGCGCTGACGATCGAAGGTGCCGACGTCGAGATCGACCGCGAGCTGATCGAGGCGATGCGCGATCCGTTGGTCCACATCATCCGCAACGCGATCGATCACGGGATCGAGCCGCCCGACCGCCGGATCGCGGCGGGGAAGCCGGCGGCGGGTCGGCTGTCGGTCGCGGCGCGGCAGTCGGGCAACACCATCGTCATCGAAGTGTCCGACGACGGCGCCGGCATCGACACCGCGCGGCTGGTCGCGAAACACGCCGCGGCGCACGACCGCAGCCCGGCCGAATTCGCGCGGATGCCCGAACGCGCGCGGCTCGACCTGATTTTCGAGCCCGGATTGTCGGCCAAGGAAGACGTGACGCAGATTTCGGGCCGGGGCGTCGGGATGGACGTGGTGCGCGCCAACGTCGAGACGATCGGCGGACGGATCGAGCTGGCGAACGATCCCGGGCGGGGACTGGCGATCGTGATCCATGTGCCGTTGACGCTCTCGATCCTGCCGACGATCGTGCTCGGCGCGGGTGGACAAGTATTTGCGATCGCCCGTCAATCGATCGACGAAATCGTGGCGGCGCACACCGATGCGGTGCGGATCGACGCGATCGGCGGGGGGCATGTCGCGACGGTCCGCGGCGAACGCATGGCGCTGGTCGACCTGCCGGCGCTGCTCGGCATCGCAAAGGTCGCGCCGGAAACACGACCCATGTTGGCGATCGTGGCGATTCCCGGCGGCAGTTTTGCGCTCGCGGTGGACAGCGTGATCGACAGCGAAGAGCTGGTGGTCAAACCGGCTTCTCCACCGGTCATGACGTGCGGCCTGTTCGCGGGGCAGACGCTGCCCGATACCGGGGTGCCGATGCTGGTGCTCGACCCGGGCGGCATTGCGACCGCGTGCGGTATCGCCTTTTCACGCGGACCGAGGACGGAGGCCGAAGCGGCGCCGGCAATCGATCCGGGGCTGGCGTCATTGCTGTTCATCGACCTCGACGGGGTGCGGCGCGCGGTGCCGCTGGCGCTGGTCGATCGGATCGAGGAATGCGACGCGACCGCGGTCGGACAGGTGGGCGGGCGCACGCGGCTTTGCGACGGCGACGAGATCGTCACGGTCGTCGCGCGCGCGGCGCTGCCCGAGGCCGGGCGGGTTATCGTGGTCCGGCTGCGGGCCGGGACGGAACAGATCGCCTATGCCGTGCGCGAGACGCAGGACATCGTCGCGCTGGGCGGCGAATGGGCGACGGCGGCGCCGGGGACGGGCCTGCTCGGCATCGCGCTGCACGACGGCGCGCCGGTCGAGATCGTCGATGCCGCGCAATTCTTTCAATCGACCGGGGCGGCGGGTCCGCGCCGCCCGGTGTGCGTGCTGGCGGGGGACGGTCGCGAGTGGATGGCCGGCTTCCTGGCCCCCGCGCTCGAGCGGGCGGGTTACCGGGTCGCGCTCGACGCGCCGGCCGGGGACGACCCGGTCATGGTGCTGGCGATGGAGGATGACGAGGTCGCAGTGCCGGCCGGCGGGGCGGTGGTCCGTTTGTCGGACCGGCCGGGCGGGGCGAGCATTTTCCGCTACGACCGCGCCGCGGTGCTGGCCGCGGTTGCAGGAGCGCTGCGATGAGCGAGACGCTGCATTTGATCGCGCGTATCGCCGACCGGGCGGTCGCGTTCGATTCCAATCTGGTCGATTCGGTGGTCGATCTCGGCGCGATCACGCCGGTGCCGTTGGCCGCACCCGGAGTCGTCGGCCTGGCCGCGCTGCGCAGTCGGGTGCTGACGGTGATCGACCCGCGGGTGGCGCTCGATCTGCCGACCGATGGTCCGCTGCCGAGCCGCGCGGTCATCACCCGGGTCGAGCAGCACGCCTACGCCGTGCTGGTCGATGCGCTGGAGGATGTCGCCCGCTATGCGACGGTGCCGATCCCCGCCGGGGTGGCGTTCGAGGCCGGCTGGGCGAACGCCGCGCAGGCGCTGATCGACCGCGCGGGCGAGCCGGTATTGGTGATCGATCTGGCGGCGTTGCTGCCGCACGCGCCGTCGCTGGCGGCTTAACCACAAGCTTACGTATTTCGGGCAAGAATCGCCGCAAGCCGTGTGGCGCAAGGGGTGTTAGGTCATGAAAACCTGTCTGGTGGTCGACGATTCGAAGGTGATCCGCAAGGTCGCCCGCCACATCCTGGAGACGCTGGGCTTTCAGGTCAGCGAGGCGGCCGACGGTCGCGAAGCGCTCGATGCGTGCCTCGCGTCGCCACCCGACGTGATCCTGCTCGACTGGAACATGCCGGTGATGAGCGGCATGGATTTCCTGCGCGCGCTGCGCGAGACCG
>JAZKGJ010000118.1:0-23595 GCA_040385975.1 Pseudomonadota bacterium
CGGGCTCGGCGGCGGGCAGGTCGATCTTGTTGATGACCGGCACGATCTCATGGTCGTGCTCGATCGACTGGTATACGTTGGCCAGCGTCTGCGCCTCGACCCCCTGCGCCGCATCGACCACGAGCAGTGCACCCTCGCACGCCGCCAGGCTGCGCGACACTTCATACGCGAAGTCCACGTGCCCGGGCGTGTCCATCAGGTTCAGCTCATAGCCCTTCCAGTCCAACCGGACGGTCTGGGCCTTGATCGTGATCCCGCGCTCCTTCTCGATGTCCATATTATCAAGGACTTGCGCTGTCATCTCACGCGCGGTCAGCCCACCGGTGCGCTGGATCAGCCGGTCGGCCAGCGTCGATTTGCCGTGGTCGATGTGGGCGATGATCGAAAAATTGCGGATGCGGTCTAGCGGCGTGCTCATGTCGGAGCGCGCCCTAGCATCTGAACCCTGTCAAGCCAAAGGGCGCGTCACGCCAGAGCGCGCTCGCCGCTCGTCCGCCCGACCGCGTCGAGCGCACTCAGCCAGCGTGCGTCCCCCTGCCCGCGCACCATCTCCCAGCGCACCCCGCGCCGGTCGAGTTCGGCGCGGCTGAGATCGAAGAAGCGCCGCCGCGTCGCCGCGGTCCCGAAGAAGCGCGTCCCATCGGCCTCCCACGGCAGATCGATGTCGAACAGCAGATACAGGTCGGCAGTTCCGGTCCAGCGGTCGAACCATGGATCGCGGCGCTTGAAAAGCATATCCGCCCATACCGCGGTCATCAGCGGATCGGTGTCGAGCACCACCGGGTGCCGGCCCGATGCGACCGCCGCCTGCGTCTTCGCGTCGTGCGCCTTGGCGATCGTGACCAGGTCCGCCATCGTCAGCGCGGTGCCGAAGGTCTCGCAATAGGTGCGTCCGAATTCGGCGATGCACACCCCGTCGAAATGCTTGGCCAGCCGCGGTGCCATCGTCGACTTGCCGGTGCTTTCGGGGCCGTGCAGGCAGATCGTGCGCGGCGTCATGCGACCACTGGCCCGGCGGTCCGATGCGCGCGATGCCAGTCGCGCAACCCCCACACCGACAGCCCGAGATAGACGACGTACAATGCTGCGGCGGCGTGGAGCCCCTTGGCGGCGTACAGTGGGATCGCGATCAGATCGACCGCGATCCACACGAACCAATTCTCCAACTTGCGGCGCGCGAGCATGATCTGTGCGCCGATGCTGAGCATCGCGACGG
This sequence comes from Pseudomonadota bacterium, assembly GCA_040385975.1. Taxonomy (GTDB): domain Bacteria; phylum Pseudomonadota; class Alphaproteobacteria; order Sphingomonadales; family Sphingomonadaceae; genus Sphingomonas. Next base: position 1,217 of record JAZKGJ010000118.1, read on the forward strand.
CGGCGTCGACGAACGGAAACGACGCGTCGGTCTGGCTCGCCATGATCGCGCCCCAGCCCAATGTCAGCCCGATCATTCCCGCCAGCGTGCCGACCTGTTCGAACAGCGGCATCCGCTCGACCACCACCTCGCCCGCCGCGCTGCTGGAGCGTGACCAGTCCCACCAGCCATAGAGATTGATAACGACGAAGAAGATCTGCAGCAGCGCGTCGGAATAGAGTTTCGCGTCCCAGAACACGACCCCGAGCAGGCTGACCGACGCGATCGCGAACGGATAATTCCACAGGCTGCGCCGCACCAGCAGCACGACGCACGCGATGCCCAAAGCGGCGGCGATCCATTCCAGCGCAGTCATCGCAAGCAGGCTTAGCAGCGCCGCGCGGCGCGGGTCGAGCGCCAATCATGACCGCAGTTCAGACGAATCCTGACAGGACTTGTCACGGACCCCGCCCCGCCCGGGCTGTTACCCTCGCGCGGTCAACTGGGGAGTTACGCACATGAAACGCCGTTCGATCACCACCGTCGCCGCACCGCTCGCATTTGTGGTTGCCATCGCATCGGCCGCGACGCCGCTCTATGCCAAGCCCAATCCCAACGCCGAAATCCCGCTCGCCAAATGCGAAGTCAATCTCGGCACGATCGCTGTGCTGGAAGGCGATACGCAGGGCTGGACCAAATACGGCCTGGCCTCGCCGCGCGAACTGATCGGCAAGCTGGCCAGCGAATCGAAATGCTTCACGTTGCAGGGCGGCACCTCGGGCAAGCCCGCCGATTTCCTGATGTACGCGATCGCGGGCGACAAGGAGGAAGTCGACAAGTCGGTCGAACTCGCCAAGACCGCGGTCATCGAAGGCGCGGTCCGCTCGGGCGCGGCGAGCGCGGTCCTCGGGCGCGTGCCGATGGTCGGCGGGATGCTCGGCATGTTCGGTGGCATGGGCGGCAAGAAGAAGACCTACGCGGCCGGCCTGCGCGTGGTCAGTCCGGCGACCGGCCAGACTGTGATTTCGGGCACCGGCGAAGCGAAAAGCTCGTCGATCACCTTCGCCGGGCTCGGCGACACGAGCGGCCTGGGCGGATACGGCAGCACCAAGGACGGCAAGATGCTGTCGACCGCCTTCATCCAGGCGTTCAACGGTGTGGTTGCGCAGGGTTCCGCACTGGTCTCGGCCAAGGCAGCGGCCCCCGCCCCGGCCGCTGCCGCCGCGACCGCAAGCTACGTTACCGCCGTCGATACGAAGATGTGGGCCGAACCCGGCAAGCCCGAGGTCCTGCGCAGCCTGCGCGCCGCGACCGCACTGTCGCCGACCGGCAAGCGCCAGGGGCTCTTCATCGAGGTGAAGGACAATTTCGGCACGACCGGCTGGGTCTCGGTCGAAGACATGAAGTGATGCCTTGCTCTCTCGCGGGCCGCGCGCCTAGCATCGCGCCGACCGCGGGAGAGGAAGCCGGATGCGTCATATCGCGATCGTCGGCTCGGGCCCGGCCGGTTATTACACCGCGGAGGCGTGTCAGAAGGCGTTCGGCGGCGCCGATGGCCAAGGCGTTCGGGTCGATATCATCGACCGGCTGCCCGTCCCCTACGGCCTGATTCGCACCGGGGTCGCACCCGACCACCAGTCGATCAAGGGGGTCAGCCGCCGCTACGAAACGACCGCGCTCAGTGAAAACGTCCGCTTCGTCGGCAACGTGACGGTCGGCGGGGATGTCTCGATCGCCGAGCTGAGCGACCTTTACGATGCGGTCGTACTGGCGACCGGCGCGCCGCAGGATCGCCCGCTCGGCATCCCGGGCGACGACCTGCCGGGTGTCATCGGCTCGGCCGCATTCGTCGGCTGGTACAACGGGCACCCCGATTTCGCCGACCTCGCGCCGCCGCTCGGCGGGCCGGACGCGGTGGTGGTGGGGGCGGGCAACGTCGCGCTCGACGTCGCGCGGATCCTAGCAAAGACCGGCGACGAATTTGCCGGCTCGGACATCGTCGGCCACGCGCTGGCAGGCTTGGGCGATCACCGGATCGAGCAGGTCACCATCCTGGCGCGGCGCGGTCCGCACGAAATCGCGATGACGCCCAAGGAGCTGGGCGAACTCGGCCATCTCGCGCGCGCGGTGCCGCGGGTCGACCTCGCCGATTTGCCGCCGGTCGCGGACGACGCCGCGCTCGAACCCGGGCTGCGCAAGTCGGTCGGGCATTTGCGCACCTTCGCCGAAGCCCGCGCCGAGGCGGCGATCACGATCGACTTCGACTTCTTTGCGATGCCCATCGCGATCGAGGGTGATGGCAAGGTCGAACGTGTGGTCGTCGAACGCACCCGCATCGACAAACTCGGCCGTGCGACCGGGACCGGTGAGACGTACGCGATCCCGGCCGGCCTGGTCGTCAGCTGTATCGGTTATCGCACCCCGCCGATCGCGGGTGTTCGCTATGACGATCGCGCCGGGCGGTTCGCCAATGATGACGGCCTGATCGCGCCCGGGCTCTACGCGGTGGGCTGGGCGAAGCGCGGGCCATCGGGGACGATCGGCACAAACCGCCCCGACGGCATCGCGATCGCCGAGCGGATCGCCGCCGAGGTTGCGGACGACAGCGGCAAACCCGGTCGCTCTGCGCTGGACGCGTTGCTCTGCAAGCGCGGGATCGACATCGTCACGTTCCGCGACTGGCAGAAAATAGAGGCGGCCGAGGTCGCCAACGCCCGGGCCGGCTCGCCCCGCGAGAAATTCACCAGCCTCGCCGCGATGCTCGCCGCGCGTGCTTAGCGCTTGATCGCCCGGCCCCCGCCCGCTAACCGCTCAGCCACAATGTGTCGGGGCGTGGCGCAGTCTGGTAGCGCACTGGTCTCGGGGTCCAGGGGTCGTAGGTTCGAATCCTATCGCCCCGACCATTGTGGTTCGCGCCGGCCTTCGCGTTAGCGAAGCTAACGCGCGGCTCCAGGCGCGAACGGCCGGCGGCGCGGAAGCGCCGTCCGACGACGTGGCTTTGCCACGGCGCGGCCCTCAGGTAGACACATGACCGCCATCCACGTCGCCGCTTTCTATTGCTTCAGCCGCCTCCCCGACCCCGCCGCGCTCCGCACCCCACTGCTTGCCGCGTGCCAAGATCACGTGATCCGCGGCACGATCCTGCTCGCGACCGAAGGCGTCAACGGCACGATCGCCGGCAGCGAACACGCAGTCGAAGCCATCCTCGCCCACCTCCGTGCGCTTCCCGGGTGCGCCAACCTCGCGGTCCGCCGCTCGACCGCTGTCACCCCGCCGTTCCATCGCCTGAAAGTCCGCCTCAAGCGCGAAATCGTGACCCTCGGCGAGAGCGTCGACCCGCTTACCGACGGCGGCACCCACGTCGCCCCGGCCGACTGGAATGCGCTGATCGCCGATCCCGCGACGATCGTGATCGATACCCGCAATGATTACGAAGTGCGGATTGGCAGCTTCGCCGGCGCAGTCGATCCGGGAACGCGTTCGTTCGGTGAATTCCCGACGTGGTTTCGCCGCGAACGCGAGCGACTGACGCAACCCGGCGTCAAGGTTGCGATGTTCTGCACCGGCGGGATCCGCTGCGAAAAGGCAACCGCATTCCTGAAGGCGGAGGGGATTGCCGATGTGTTCCACCTGCAGGGCGGCATCCTCAATTACCTCGAAACCGTCCCCGCTGCCGAAAGTCGATGGGAAGGCGAATGCTTCGTGTTCGACGAACGCGTCGCGGTCGGTCACGGCCTGGCGCCGGGCAGCCACGAACTGTGTCGCGGTTGCCGGATGCCGGTGTCGCCCGACGACCGCGCCTCACCGCTGTATGAGGCGGGGGTTGCGTGTCCCGCGTGCGCGGGAACGCGCAACGCCGACCAGCGCGCGGGCTATGCCGAGCGGCACCGCCAAGTGGCGTTGGCAGACGCCAGGGGTGAGGCTCACGTGGGAGCTGCAGCGCCACGCGAGTGAATCGCGTGTCGTCGGTCCTCGCATGGGCGAGGCCGGCCGGGCGTTCGCGTGCGCCGAGGCGCACCGCGGATTAGCTATCGCTAATTCGCTCGCTCCGCCGCGATCCAATCCTCGACCTTCTTCTCCAGCACCGGCATCGGCAGCGCGCCGGTGTCCAGGAACTGCGCATGCAGCGCCCGCACGTCGTATTTCGCGCCCAGTTCCGCCTTCGCCTTTGCCTTCAGCCGCAGAAAGGTCAGCTGCCCGATCTTGTACGCCAGCGCCTGCCCCGGGGTCGAAATGTAGCGTTCGACCTCGGCGGTCGCGTCGCTGAACGGCATCGGCGAATTGTCGGTCATGTACTTGATCGCTTGGTCGCGGCCCCAGCCCTTGGCGTGCAATCCGGTATCGACCACCAGCCGCATCGCGCGCAGCATCTCGTCGTTCAGCCCGCCCATCCGCTGATACGGGTCGGTCTCGACCCCCAGTTCGCGGTACAGGCTCTCCGCATAAAGCGCCCAGCCCTCGACATAGGCAGTGTTGCCGCCGAACCGGACGAATGCGGGCAGCGCCGCATTCTCCTGCGCTAGGCTGATCTGAAAATGATGTCCGGGAATCGCCTCGTGGAGATAGAGCGTCTCCATCCCCCACAGATAACGGTTGGGCAGGTCGTAGGTGTTGTAGAAGAACACGCCCGGTCGCGACCCGTCGGGGGTACCGCCGTTATACGATCCGGCGGCGTCCGATTTCTCGCGAAACGCCGGAACCGGGCGGATCTCCAGCGTGCTCTTGGGCACCAGCGAGAATTGCTCGCGGATGCGCGTCTCGACACGCTTGCCGATCTCTTCGTACCCGATACGAACCTGGTCGGCGCTGGTCGGCTGGAATCTCTTGTCGGTGCGCAGGTAGTCGAAGAATTCGGGCAGGCTGCCCTTGAACCCGACCGCCGTCTTCTGCGCTTCCATCTCCTTCAGGATGCGTGCAACTTCGCTCAGGCCCAGCTGGTGCACCGCCTCCGCCTTCAGCGGCAGCGTCGTGTTCGCCTCGATCGCATAGTCGTAATAGGCCGCCCCGCCCGGCAGCGCCGACAGGCCGACGGTCTCGCGCGCGACCGGCAGATAGTCCTTCGCCAGGAATTCGCGGAGCCGCCGGTGCGCGGGGGTCAGCACGTTGGTGATCTGCGCCGCGTAAGCCGCGGTCAGTCGCGCGCGATCGACCTGCGCGACCGCATCGGGAAACTTCTTCACCGGACCGTAGAAGGTCGAGCCCTCGATCCCCTGTGCGATCAGATTGTCGAGCTGGTCGATGACGTTGCGCACGACCAGCTTGGGCTGCGTCACGCCGCGCTTCATCCCCTCGCGGAACCGCCCGATCGCGCGGTCGATCACCGCGGCATATTGCGCGTTGCGCTTCAGGTTGTTCTGGTAATCGAGCAGCGTGTTGAACGGCGCTGCCCCCGTCCCCGAAGCGATATCGGGGTAAAAGGTCTGGAAGCCGCTGAAATGATCGAGCGGCAGGACGCGGTCGATCGCCAGCAGATTGGGCGCATAGCCGCGCAGCGCCACCGACTTTTCGTTGGCGAACACGTCGTAGGCGATCCGGTCGACCGCGGTGAGCTTCGCCCGGTCGACACGCTTCAATGCCGCCAGATCGCTCTCCAGCGCGCGCTTTTCCGCCGCCAGCCGCGCATCGGTCAGGAAATCGCCCAGCCGGTCGGCGTAACGCAAATCGCCGCGGAACAGCGCTTGGATCGGGTTGCGCTTCAGGCTGGCTTCGTCGCTGTCGTGAAACAGCCGCTTCAGCTTCGCATCTTCCGGCCCGTCGCCGGGCAATGGCGCGGGCGGCGCGGTAACAGCCTGCGCGATGAGAGGCGCGGCGACGGTCGCCAGCAGGAACGCCAACAGCGGGTTGAACTTCACGGGCGGCATCCTTCTGGGGTGTGCCCGCGCTGATAAGCGCTTCAGTAGCCCACGTAATCCGAAAAGCGCGTCACGCTGGGCTCGAACTTCAGCGTGACCTTGCCGGTCGCACCGTGGCGCTGCTTGGCGACGATCAGCTCGGCGAGTCCGAACACGCGTTCCATGTCGGCGGCCCATTTCGCATGGTCTTCGAACACCTTGGAATCGTCGCCCTCGGCCGGGCGCTTGGGTTCCTTGGCGGCGACGTAATAATCCTCGCGGTACACGAATAGCACGATGTCGGCGTCCTGCTCGATCGATCCCGATTCGCGCAGGTCGGAGAGCTGCGGGCGCTTGTCCTCGCGTTGCTCGACCGCACGGCTCAGCTGCGAGAGCGCGAGCACGGGGACGTTCAAATCCTTCGCCAGCGTCTTCAGCCCGCGGCTGATCTCGCTGATTTCCTGGACGCGGTTGTCGTTCGACCCGCGCCCCGACCCCTGCAGCAGCTGGAGATAATCGACGACGATCAGCCCGATTTCGTTATTATGGCGCCGCTGCAGCCGCCGCACCCGCGTATGCAGCGCGGCGATCGTCAGCCCGGCGGTGTCGTCGATATAGAGCGGCAGATTCTCGAGCTCCGCGGCCGCGGTCGCCAGCTGGCCGAATTCGGCGCGGCTGATCTTGCCCATCCGCAGCGCCTCGGACGAAATCCGCGACTGTTCGGCCAGAATACGCGTCGCCAGCTGATCCGCCGACATTTCGAGCGAGAAGAACGCGACCTTCGCACCGACCGACTTGTCCGCGGGAATCCCGTCCTCGCGGTCGCGCATCCAGCGCCGCGCGGCGTTGAAGGCGATGTTGGTCGCGAGCGCGGTCTTCCCCATGCCCGGTCGCCCGGCGAGGATAAGCAGATCGGAATGATGCAACCCGCCGGTCTTCGCGTTGACCGAATCGAGCCCGGTCGTGACCCCCGACAGCCCGCCCCCGGTGTTCAGTGCCTTTTCGGCGAGCTTGATCGCCGCAGTCGATGCCTGCGCGAAGCTCTTGACCGCGCTTTCCGACCCGCCGTCCGCCGCGACCTTGAACAATTCCTCTTCGGCCAGCTCGATCTGCCCGCGCGGGTTGACCTCCTCCGAGGTATCCAGCGCGCGGTCGACCAGCGTCCGCCCGACGCTGACCAACGCGCGCAGCATCGCCAGGTCGTAGATCTGCTGCGCGAACTGGCGCGCGCCGATCAGCCCGGCGCCCGAGCCCGTCAGCTGCGCGAGATACGCCGGCCCGCCCAGCGCCTTCATCCCCTCGTCGGCCTCGAACATCGGCCGCAGCGTTACCGGCGTCACCAGCATGTCGTTGCCACGCAAAGTCCGGATCGCCGCAAAAATGCGGCCGTGGACGGGCTCGTAAAAATGCGCCGGGTCCAGCCGGTCGAGCAGATCGTCGGCCAGCCGGTTGTCGATCATCATCGCGCCCAGCATCGCGGCCTCCGCCTCGACGTTCTGCGGCAATTGGGTCGGTTCGGGGGCGGGAGCGAGTGCTAGGGTGGCCATGGGCCGGTCAATGCGCCGAGCGTTCGCGCGTCTCAAGCGGTCTGCGACGGGAAGATGGGGATAAGTGGCGGCGCGCGCCGCGCTGCGATATGCGGCCCCATGGCCGACCCGCGGATCATCGATGTGACGCTCGACGAACGCACGATCCTGTGGCGTTCGGCCGACATCGAACAGGAACGCCGGATCGCGATCTTCGACCTGATCGAAGGCAATCATTTCGCCCCGCAGCGCGAACACGCCGACGGCTATGCCGGCCCGTATAAGCTGGCGCTCGGCGTCGAGGAGGGGCGGCTGATCTTCGCGATCAAGCGCGCCGACGACAGCGAACTGGAGACGTTGATCCTGTCGCTCGGTCGCTTCCGCCGGCCGATCCGCGATTATTTCGCGATCTGCGACAGCTATTATTCGGCGATCAAGAGCGCGACCCCGCAACAGATTGAGACCGTCGACATGGCCCGCCGCGCGCTTCACAACGACGCCGCGACGCTGCTGATCGAGCGGCTGGAGGGCAAGATCCACGTCGATTTCGACACCGCGCGGCGGCTGTTCACGCTGATCTGCGTGTTGCATATCAAGGGCTGATGGCGGGTTTGCGGATCTGGGGACGCCGCTTCGGGCGGGTCGGCGCGGGGGTGGTCGTCGCGGGCCTCGCCGGCGTGATCGGCTGGACCTTCGCGATCAGTTGGCGCCCGGCCGCCGAATCCTATCCGTTGCAAGGGGTCGATGCGAGCGAAGCGCAGGGCGTGATCGACTGGCCGAGCGTGCGCGCATCGGGGGCCGATTTCGCCTATGTCCGCGCGACCGCTGGTGCCGACGGCAAGGACATCCTGTTCGCCGTCAACTGGCCGCAGATCTACGCCGCGGGGATGCGACGCGGCCCGCTCCACCAATTTTCGCTGTGCCGGCTCGCGATCGACCAGGCCAAGAATTTCATCGTCACCGTTCCCCGTACGACCGATTCGCTTCCCGCCGCGGTGCAGATCGACCCGAGTGACGAGTGCACCGCCCCCGCCCGCGCGGTCGTCATCGACGAAGTCACACGCTTTCTGAAATTGGTCGAAAGCCATACCGGCAAGCCCGCGCTGCTGATGATCGCGCCCGCGGTCGAACAGCAATACCGGCTGACCGCGGCGCTGCAGCGACCGCTCTGGGCGACCGGCAATTTCTTCCCGCCGACCTACACCGCGCGCCCGTGGCGGATGTGGCGCGCCAGCAACCTGCGCCGGATCGAGGGCGTCGAAGGGCCGATCGGCTGGAACGTGGTGGCCCGGTGAGCAACGAGGCAAGCGAGGCCCGGACCCTGCTCTCAGCCGCGCGCGCAGCCGCGCGCCACGCCCACGCCCCCTATTCGCGCTTCGCAGTGGGTGCGGCGGTGCTGCTAAACGACGGCACGGTCGTGACCGGCGCGAATTTCGAGAACGCCAGCTATGGGCTGAGCCTGTGCGCGGAGACGGTCGCGCTTGCGACGGTCAGCGCGCAGGGGCGTTTGCGCGACGTGGTGGCGATCGGCGTCATCGGCGGGCGGATGGGCCACTCCGACACCGCCCCGGTTCATCCCTGCGGTCGCTGTCGTCAGGTCATCAACGAGGCCGCGCAATTGTCGGGCCGCGACGTGAGCGTTCATTGCGGCGCAACCCACGGCGACGAAATCGCGAGCTACTGGCTAAGCGAATTGTTGCCCGCCGCGTTCGGCCCGAAGGACCTGGGGTTCAGCTGACCCCCATCACCTGCGCTGAAAACCGCTCCATCTCCTCCAGCTGCGGGCTCATCTGAAGCAGCAACAGGTCGAGCCCTGCATCCTCATATTCCGCGATCCGCTCCTTGAGCTGCTCGGGCGTCCCGACCAGATTGGGCCGCAGCCCGCGGTTCGACACCGAATATTCCTGAATCTTCATCTCGCGCTCGAGTTGCGTGCCAGACAGCCATTGGTCGAAATTGGCATAACCCGCGGGCAGCTTATCGACCGTCGTGATCCGCTCCAACTCGCGCTTCGCCTCCGCCTCGCTGTCGCGGACGATCGCGTAAGCCGCCATCCCGTATTGCATCGGCGCGCCGCCCGCCGCCTCCCGCCGCGTCGCCATGTCGGCGATCTTGGGCGCGATCGCATTCGCCGGGTCGCCGTGCATGACATAGGCGTCGCACTGCGCGGCGATCATCGTCTTCGCCTTCTCGCTCTCGCCGCCGGCATAGACCACCGGCTTGCGGACCGGTTTGGGCGCGCAGATCGCGTTCTCGGTTCGGTAGAATTGCCCCTCGAATGAAAACCGCTCCTCGCTCCACAGCCCGTCCACGACCTTCAGCCACTCTTCGGTGCGTGCGTAGCGGTCGTCGTGCTGGTCGAACTGCAACCCGTATTGCGTCGCCTCGTCGGCCCACCACGACGACACGACGTTGAGCGCCAGCCGCCCGCCCGCGATCCGATCGATGTTGGCCGCGGCCTTTGCGAACAGCGCGGGCTGATGGAAATTGGGCCGCACCGCGACCATCAGCTCGAGCGTCTCGGTCACCGCCGCCAGCGCCGCCGCGGTCGACCACGCGTCGAGCGCGGGCTGCTCGACCCCCTTGATGTCGTTGAGGTTGAGTTCGGCAATGAGCGACAGGTCGTAGCCCCATTTCTCCGACGATTGCGCAACCCGCTTGGCGTAATCCCAGCTCGCCTCCATCCCCTCGTCGGGCACGTTGCGCAGCCAGCCACCGAACACCGGCATCCAATACCCGTAGCGCATCAGCGCGTTCCTTCGATCTGTGTGACGAGGTAATCCACGAGCCGCTCGTGCGGGTCCCAGCCGAGTATTTCGAGCGGCTTGGCGACGAAATTCGACAGCGCGTTGATGTCGTAGAAGCGCGCCACCCCGTCGCGGTCGTCGATCATCACCTCCACCCCGCCGACGTTCAGGTCGAGCGTCCGCGCGACCGCCTCGGCGGCGGCGCGCAGCTCGGCCGGCGGCTCGGCGGAGCGCAACTGGATCGGCGTGCCCTCCGCGACGCAGGCATCGGCCGGGCACAGGTCGAACGCCCCGCCGCCCGCGATGTCGAGCGCGTAGAGATATGCACGGTCGAGCGTCTCGATCCGCGTGATCGTGCCGCCCCGCGCGGGCACATAGTCCTGCACCAGCAGCACCCCGTCGACGCTGACCGGCAAATCGCCATCGGCGATTACCGCGCGGAGTTCATGCAAATTATCGAATCTGACGATTCCCGCGCCCGCGCCGCCGATATTGGCCTTCACCACCAGCGGGAAGCCGATCGCCTGCGCCGCCGCCGGGACATCTTCGGCGCGGTGGACCACCCGCGTCGCCGGCACCGCGAGCCCGAGCCCGCTCAACAGCGACAATTGCCGCGCCTTCGATGCGTCGATCGCGATCACCCCCGCGCCGTTCAGCACCCGCGCGCCGGCGCGTGCCCAATGGTCGAGCAGCGCGGCGGCATAGAAGATCGGGTGTTCTCCAAACCCGCCCGCACCGCGCAGGAAGGCCGACATCGCAATCCGGCTGAGCACCACCCGCGCAGGCGGGGTCAGCGCGGCCGGATCCCAGTCGCCGTCGGGCCGCAGCGCGACATAATCCACGCCGCGTCGCTCCAATGCCGCGAACAGCGGTTTGAACCATTCGGGATGTTCGTAGAGGATGGCCAGGTCGTGCATCGGCGGGCTGTGACAGTTTCCCGGGTGGGTCGCTATCGATAAAGCGGGGAGCAACTTGCCCCACTGAAGGTCGGCTGGCACTGACCTGCGATACCAAGGGGATTCGCATGACCGTCCAATCCGACCGCTGGATTCGCGAACAGGCGCAAACCCAGGCGATGATCGAGCCGTTCGTCGAATCGCAGCGCCGTAACGGTTGCATCAGCTACGGGCTGTCGTCCTACGGCTATGACGCCCGGGTGGCGGACGAATTCAAGGTGTTCACCAACATCGATAGCGTCATCGTCGACCCAAAGGATTTCGCCGCCAACAGCTTCGTCGATCGCAAGACCGACGTCTGCATCATCCCCCCAAACAGCTTCGCGCTGGCGCGGACGGTCGAATATTTCCGCGTTCCGCGCGACGTGCTGGTCATCTGCCTCGGCAAATCGACCTATGCGCGCTGCGGGATCATCGTGAATGTGACGCCACTCGAGCCTGGTTGGGAGGGGCACGTCACGCTCGAATTCAGCAACACCACCCCCCTGCCCGCCAAGATCTACGCCAACGAGGGTGCGTGCCAGTTCCTGTTCCTGAAGGGGAACGAGCCATGCGAAGTCAGCTACGCCGACCGCGCCGGCAAATATATGGGCCAGCGCGGGGTTACGTTGCCCAAGCTCTGAGTCGGGTCAGGGCCTTAGCGTCAGCTAATTCCCGTCGCGGACCCGACCGCGGCGGGCCTCGGCTTGGCGAGGACCGACGACTTGGGCTTTTCCCGAGTCGGTCGGTCTCCATCGTACTCCCTTTGAAAGCGGCTGAAGCCGGGCTTGCAGCGGCACCCAATCAGGCCAAGCGCCGACGATACACCGCTAGGTCAGCGCGCCGCGAGCGTCGTCGTGCCGGCCAGCCGCGTCATTCCCATGCGCGCCACATCGTGCGACCACAGCGGCCGCGGTGCGCCGACATTCATCAGCACGTTGCTGTCGCTGAGCACGCGTGCATACAGTCCGCGCGCTTCGCTGGCGCGCCCGGTATGGCGATAGACGGTGGCGAGGTTGAGCAGGGTTTCGGGCGCGGTCCAGCGGCCCGACTGTTCGGCGGCCAGGATCATTTCGGCCCGCGCATAATCGCCGGCCTGGATTGCCGCCGCGCCGTGCCGGTCACCGGCGTGCGCCGCGGTGGCGGACAGCGCGATCGCGCCTGCGATCATCAATCCGAACTTGCCCATGTCTTGTCCTCCTGACCGACCGAACGCTGCGTTTCAGTTCGATGACAAGAAAGTGACAGTTCAAAGACGCGATTGCAACAAATTTGTCATGAAAAGCTATCGGACAAAAAAAGGGCGGCCGTAGCCGCCCTTCCCACCATGATGTCGGCGTCAAAAATCGTTGCGATATTGCTCGTTGCCGATGAAGCCGAGCTTGGTCACTTCGGCGCGCTTCACGACGGCGAGCACGCGATCGACCACCGCATAGCGCGCCTGCGGGTCGGGCTGGAAATGCAGCTCGGGCTCGGGCGACATCGCCTTGGTCTGCTGCAGATATTGCGACAGTGTGACGTCATCGACCGGGGCACCGTTCCACGACACGCTGCCGTCCGACGCGATCAGCACCTTGTTCTTGACCGGATCGACGATCGGCTGATTGCTCTGGCTGTTCTGCGGCAGATCGACCTTCACCGCGTGCGTCTGCGGGGGAATCGTGATGATGAACATAATCAGGAGGACGAGCATGACGTCGATCAACGGCGTCGTGTTCAGGTCCATCATCGGCTCGCCGTCGTCGCTGCCGCCACTCATTGCCATCGAATGTTACTCCTGGTTCAGTTGGGAACGCCCGCGCCTACAGGCGGGTGACCGTTCCGCCGGCGGGCGGCTGTGAGATGAAGCCGACCCGCGCAAAGCCGGCCATCTGCATCGTGTAGATCGCCCCGCCGATGCAGCGGTACGGCGTGTTCACGTCGCCGCGGATGTGCGCTTCGGGCAGCTCGAGCCCGGGCGCGTTGACTCCGCCCTGCTTTTCGATCTCGAGCTTCAGCTTGTCGACCGCCTTGGGCAGCAGCTCGGTGGCAGTGACCTTGGTCATGCCCCAATACACGCCGCACGCGCCACCTTCGTCCTTGATCGACAGCAGCACGTTTTCGGGCTTGGTCGTGGTCGGGTCGAACTTCACGTCGGGCAGCGTGACCTTGACCGTCTGCAGCACCACCGGGACCGCGATCAGGAAGACGATCAGGAGCACGAGCATCACGTCGACCAGCGGGGTCGTGTTGATGTCCGACATCGGTTTTTCTTCGGTGGAGTCCCCACCAACGCTCATCGCCATGTGCGCATCAATCCTTTTGCGCCGCTTTGGGGGCGGCAGGTCCGGGGCCGCAACCGCGCGGCCCCGGTCGATCAGGTCAGCTTACGAGCGCGTCTCGACGCCACCGGTTGCGCCGGCGGTCGACGTGCCAGTCGGGCGCGCCGCTTGCGGGGTCGGAGCTTTGGCGGTCGTGGCGGCGGTCCGCGCCGTCGGACGAAGCGAACCGTTCGAAGCGAGGTAACCCAGCACGTCGTTCGAGAATGCGCCCAAGTCCTGCGCGATCGTCTTGTTGCGGCGCTGCAGCCAGTTGTACGCGAGCACCGCCGGGACGGCCACGGCCAGACCCAGCGCGGTCATGATGAGCGCCTCACCGACCGGGCCGGCGACCGCGTCGATCGATGCCTGCCCCGACGCGCCGATCTTGATCAGCGCGCGGTAGATGCCGATGACCGTTCCGAACAGGCCGATGAACGGTGCGGTCGCCCCCACCGTCGCCAGGAACGCGAGGCCCCCGCCGAGCTTGGCGTTGATGGTCGCTTCCGACCGCGCGAGCGAGCCGTGCAGCCAGTCATGCGCCTCGACCGGGTCGGTCAGCTTGGTGTGCTGTTCCTGCGCGGCGATGCCGTCGTCGACCAGCTGCTTGTAGGCCGAGTTCTTTTCCAGCTTGGCGGCGCCTTCACGCAGCGAATTGGAGCTCCAGAAGCCCTGCCGGACGCGCTTCGCCTGGTTCATGATCTTCTGCTGTTCGAACAGCTTGGTGAACATGATGTAGAACGACACCACCGACATCAGCACCAGGATGCCGAACACGGACTGGGCGATAATCCCGCCCTGCTCGAGCGCTTCCTTCAAGCCGTAGGGGTTCGCGGGGGCGGCGCCGGCGGCCGCGAGGATCGTGGTGATCATTATTGTCTTCCCTTCAATTCGATTTTGATCGCGGTTTGCTCAGATTCGTTGCGTGTCGTCGTGTCATTCGGCCGGCAGGACCCATCGGAACCGCAGCGACGTCGTCGATGCCACCCCGTTGCCGTCGGCATCGCGCGCCGGTGACGCCTTGATCCGCTTGAACAGGCGGCAGGTCTGCGAATCGAGCGACGAGTTTCGGCTGCTGGTCGTGACCGAGCATCCGGTAACCGTCCCGCGCCCGTCGATCTGCAACGACGCAACCACGAGTCCCTGCGCACCCGCATTGAGAGCGTCGTCGGGATAGTTCGCCGGATCCCCGAACAAACGCTGAATGTTGCCGATGCTCATCGACGCAGCCTGCGACACGCGCGGCGGCGGTGCTGGCGGTGCCGGCGGCGCGACGACCGGGGTCATCACGATCGACGGCGGCGGAGTCTGCACCGTCTGCATCATGATCGGCGGCTGCGGCACCTGCACGATCGCGGGCGGCGCCACCACCGGCGGCGGCTGCATCGGCTGGTCGGGCGGCGGGGGCGGCGGTTCGTCGGGCGGCGGGGGTGGCGGTTCCTCGACGTCGAAGACGTCCATGTCCTGCGCGGCCTTCTTGACGTATTGATACGCCAGCCCGGTCACGAACGCATAGCCGAGCAAAGCGTGGATCAGCGCGACGATAACGATCGCCCCGATCTTTCCGCCGCTCATTTTCTGGTCAACGTAGGACATTCAGCAACGACACTCCTAAATTGTCCGGACCGCGATCCGCCGGACCCAAATGAGGATTCCGTCAAACCGGCCGCCTGGCGCCGATAGCATTCTCAGGCGAAGGCCCAAGTCTGTATCGCCACCATTATAACGACGCAAACGCTTTGTCGGGCGCAACGCACGCTCAACCGCACTGCGCGGAATTTGTTTCTGTATAAAGTCGGGACGCTCGCGTACCCAGCCGCGATGTCCTTTTTCCGCCGCGCCGCGCTGCTGCTCTCGCTCGTGATTTCGCCCGTTTTGCAAGCGCAAGGTCCCGCCGATCGACCGCCCGCGCCAGTCGTCCTGCCGCCCTATCCCGAATATGCCGCGCTCGCGCTCGCCGCGCCGATCGTCGCCGATGCGAAGATTCGCTCGACCGACCGCGTGAAGGGCGCGCAGGCGGTCGGGCTGGGGGCCGGACTCGCCCGCGTCTATGTCACCGCCGACATCACCACGCTGATTCGCGGCCCCGCCGGACTGCCGGCGCGGCTGTCCTATCTGGTCGACATGCCGCTCGACGCGCGCGGCCGGGCCGCCAGCCTGAACAAGGCGCGGGTGCTGATCTTCGCGCGCGCGCTGCCGGGCCGGCCCGGGATGCTTCAGCTGGTCGCGCCCGACGGACAGCGGCCGTGGACCCCGGGCGGCGACCGCCGGGTCCGCGCGATCCTGACCGAGGCGCTCGACGCCGCCGCGCCGCCCGCGGTGACCGGCGTCGGCAGCGCCTTTTTCGTGCCCGGCGGGCTGCCCGGCGAAGGCGAGACGCAGGTGTTCCTGCAGACCGCCGACGGCCGGCCGGTGTCGCTGTCGATCCTGCGCGACTTCGCCGGGCGGCGGCGCTGGTCGGTCGCGCTCAGTGAAATCGTCGATGCCGCCGCCCCGCCGCCGCCGCGCGAGACCTTGTTGTGGTACCGGCTCGCGTGCAGCCTGCCCGCCACGCTCCCCGCCGCGAGCGCGGTCGACGACGACCCCGCCAACGCAGCGCGCGCGCGTGAGGACTATCGCTTCGTGATCGATTCGCTGGGACCGTGCCGGTAGCAGTCTCCCGGTTCCGTTCGTCCTGAGCGCAGTCGAAGGCATACGCAGCGCTTCCTTAGACTGCTGCGACTTCGCTCGGCACCAACGGAGGTGAGAGCGGTTCGCTACCGCCGATAGCGCGTCAGCGTGATCCCGATCGATTCGCCGGCTTCGGCGATCGCCAGTTTGACGATCTTCACCTCGACCCGCGCGACCCGTGCGTCCTGGAGGAACAAGGTCTCCGCGATGTGATCCGCGACCGCCTCGATCAGCGTGAAATGCCCCGCCCCGGTCAGCGCCCGGGTCGCGGCATGTTTCAGGTCGAGGTAATTCTTCGACGCCTTCAGGTGCGTGTCGGGCGCGAACCGGTCGGGGCAGTCGAGGTCCGCGGCGACCGAAATGCGCAGCGGCTGCGGCAGGTGCGTCTCTTCCGAATAGATTCCGGTCAGGACATCGACCTCGATGTCGCGGACTTCGAGCGTGAGGCGGTCGGACGGAATCATCGCGCGAGCCCCTAACCCGAAAGACCTTGCCCGCGCCACCGCCCCCGCTACAGCGCGCGCCCTTCGCTTCGGGGAACCACCGTCTTGCGCAACGTGCCGATCGCCGACGTCGACCCGCTTGCGGTCGAGACGCTGCTCGACCGCGCGTTCGGTCCCGATCGGCACGCGCGGACCGCGTACCGATTGCGCGCCGGCACGGCGGCCATCCCGGAATGGAGCCGCGCGGTCGTCGACCGCGGCACGTTGATCGCGACGATCCAGTGCTGGCCGGTTGCGCTTGCCCGCGACGCCGGCGGGCTTGCGGCGATGACGCTGGTCGGCCCGGTCGCGGTGACGCCCGAACGGCAGCAGGGCGGCATCGGCCGGGCGTTGATGTTCGACCTGCTCGACGCGACCGGCCCTTCGGCACCGCTGATGCTGATCGGCGACCCCGAATATTACGACCGGCTGTTCGGTTTTTCGGCGGCGCGGACGGGACGGTGGCGGCTGCCCGGGCCGTTCGAGGCGCGGCGCTTGCTGGCGCGCGGGGCGGTCGAAGATGCGGTTGGCGAGGTGGTGCCGAACGCCGGCGCTTCGACTTCGCTCGGCACCAACGGAACATAAAGCCGCGTTGTGCTCATCGAACCGCTCGCCCTGAGCGAAGGGCTGGTCGCGACCGCATGTGGCGGCTAACCCAATCCCATGCCGATGCCCCCGCCCCCCGACCTGGCCAGCCTGTCGCTCGCCGAAATCGCGCAGCTGGCGGCCGACGCGAAGCTGCCGCCGGTCGAGCAATGGAATCCGACCCACTGCGGCGACAGCGAGATGCGGATCGCGCGCGACGGAAGCTGGTTTCATCAAGGCTCGCCGATCGGTCGCGCGGCGATGGTCGCGTTGTTCTCGACGATCCTGCGCCGCGAAGCCGACGGCAGCTACGTGCTGGTCACCCCGGTCGAAAAACTCGATATTGCGGTCGAGGATGCCCCATTCGTCGCGGTCGAGGTCAAGGCGGAGGGCGCAGGCCGCGCCAGCAAGCTCGCCTTTCGGCTCAACACCGGCGAACTCGTCGCTGCCGGGCCCGATCATCCGCTGCGGTTCGCGGCCGGTGAAGAAGCCTGCCCTGAGCGTCTGCCGGAGGCAGACAACCGAAGGGGGCCGCGCCCGTATCTCCACGTGCGGGGCGGGCTTGAGGCGCTGGTCGCACGGTCGGTCTATTACGAACTGGCCGAACGCGCGCTGGCCGAGGACCCGCCCGCGATCTGGAGCAACGGCGCCTGTTTTCCGCTGCCCGCATGACGCTGACAGCGCGGCTCGGCGCGGCACTGTCGCACGGGCTGGCGCAGGATATCGCAATGCTGCCGGGCGATGTCGCTGATGGCGCTACCGATGAAGCCGTCCCCGCCGCGGTGCTCATCGCGGTCACCGATCGCGCCAAGCCCGGCGTCATCCTGACCCAGCGCACCGACACGCTGCGCAAGCACGCCGGGCAGGTCGCCTTCCCGGGTGGGCGGCTCGACCCCGGCGAGGATGCGGTCGCCGCCGCCGTGCGCGAGGCGCATGAGGAGATCGCGCTCGACCCGGCGGCGGTGATCGTGGTCGGCACCGCCGACCGCTATCGGACGATTACCGGCTATGCCGTGACGCCGGTGCTGGCAGTGGTGCCGCCCGACCTGTCGCTGGTTCCGGCCGAGGCCGAAGTCGCCGACGTCTTCGAAGTACCGCTCGATTTCGTGCTCGCGACCGCCAACCACCGCGTCGTCGATATGGACTGGCAGGGCCGGCGGCGGCACTATCACCAGATCGACTGGGAGGGGCGGCGGATTTGGGGAGCGACCGCGGCGATGATCGTCAATCTGTCGCGGCGGCTACGATGGTGACCTTGCCCGCGGCGGCGTGGCGCGAGCGGGCCGGACTGGTCGAACTGACCGCGGCACTGGGGGCGGGCAACGCGCGCTTCGTCGGCGGCGCGGTGCGCGATACTCTGCTCGGGCTCGACGTCCACGACATCGACATCGCCACGCCGCTGCGCCCCGACGACGTCGTCGACCGGGTTCGCGCTGCCGGGTTCAAGCCGGTCCCGACCGGGATCGCGCACGGCACCGTCACCGCAGTGCTGCCCTCCGGCCCGGTCGAGGTGACGACGCTGCGCCGCGACGTAAGCACCGACGGACGCCACGCCGTGGTCGCATTCGCCGACGACTGGCGCGAGGACGCCGCGCGGCGCGATTTCACGATGAACGCGCTCTACGCCGACCCGGCGAACGGCGAGATTTTCGATTATTTCGGCGGGCGCGCCGACCTCGCCGCGGGGCGGGTGCGCTTTATCGGCGATCCATTGCAGCGCATCGCGGAGGACCATTTGCGCATCCTGCGCTTCTTTCGCTTCCTGGCGCGGTTCGGCGACGCGCCCGACGCGGCCGGGCTGGCGGCGTGCGAAGCCCGCGCCAACGACTTGATGGCCTTGTCGCGCGAACGCATCCGCGACGAACTGCTGAAACTGCTGGTCGCGAAGAACGCGGTCGCGGTCGTGACGCTGATGATCGCGCACGGTATTTTCGCGCCGGTGCTGCCCGAGATCACCGACCCGGCCTGGCTCGCGGCGCTGGCCGACGCGGAGGCGGTGGCCGGCGTCGCGCCACACCCCATCCGCCGGCTCGCGGCGCTGCTCCCGGCGGACCAGACCGAGGAGGTCGGTGCGCGGCTGAAGCTCTCGAACGCCGAGCGCAAGCGCCTGGTCGCGGCGGGCACCGGGCCCGGCGATGCGGGACCGCGCGCGCTCGCCTACCGCGCGGGCGTCGATTCGGCGCGCGACCGGCTGTTACTGGCGGGGCAGCCGATCGCCGGAGTCGATCTGTGGCAGCCGCCGCGCTTCCCGCTGACCGGCGGCGCGATCATCGCGCGCGGCGTTACCGCCGGCCCCGACGTCGCGCGGCTGTTGAAACAGGTCGAAACCGCATGGATCGCGGCGGATTTCCCCGCCAGCGCCGACGCCATCGCCGACGCGATCGTCGCTCAGGAATTGCGTTCGAGCAGGAACTCGTAGGCGGCGTCGGCCTCGAGCGGGCGCGCGTAGAAATAGCCTTGCCCGTAACTGCACCCGAGCGCCGCCAGCATCTGCGACACCTCGACCGTCTCGACCCCTTCGGCGACGGTGTTCATGCCGAGCGCCTGCGCCAGGCTCAAAATCGCGCGGACGATCGAAATCTTGTCGCGGTCGGCCATCATCCCCGTAACGAAGCTGCGGTCGATCTTGAGCAGGTCGATTGGCAATTGCTGAAGGTATGCCAGGTTCGAATAACCGGTGCCGAAGTCGTCCATCGCCAGACTGGTGCCGAGCGCCTTCAACTCGCGCATCGTCCGCGCGATCCCGTCGGGATCGGTGACCAAGGCGCTTTCGGTCAGCTCGAGCTTCAGCCGTTCGCCCGCGATGCCGTGCGCGGCCAGCGCCGCTTCTACCACCGGGACGATCGCATCGCGTTGTAGCTGCACCGCGGATAGATTGACCGCGACCTGGACGCCGCAATTGCCGCCGGCACGCGCATCCCAGCTCGCCAGCGTCGCCGCCGCGGTATCGATCGCCCAGCGCCCGAGCGGGACGATCAGCCCCGATTCCTCAGCGACGGGAATGAATTCGTCCGGCGATTTCTCCAGCCCCAGGTCGGTCCGCCAGCGCGCGAGCGATTCGAATGCGACGATGCGCCCGTCGGTCAAGTCGCAGATCGGCTGGTACATCAACCGCAATTGCCCCGCGTCGAGCGCGCGGCGCAGCTGCGTCTCGATCCCGAACTGGGTCCGCACCGAATCGAATGCGTGGGTCTGATACGCCTCGGCCCGGCCGCTGGTCTTCGATTTCTTGACCGCGAATTGGGCGTGGCGGATCAGTTCCTCCGCCTCGTCGATCGTGTCTGAGCCGAAGGCGATCCCGATCGAGCAGTCGACCCGGATTTCGAAGTCCGACAGCCGGAACGGTGTGCTGAGCGCAGTCGTGATCCGCTCCGCCACCTGCAGCGCGTCGGCGCGCCCCGAATCGAGCGTCATCAGAATCCCGAATTCGTCCCCGCCGATCCGCGCCAGCACGTCGTCGGCACGGAGCGCGCCCTTGATCCGCCGCGCGACCGAAATCAGCAATTCGTCGCCCGCCATCCCGCCCAGACACGCGTTGACCCGGCTGAACCGGTCGAGATCGACCATCAGGATCGCATTGCCGTCGCGCGCTTCGGGTCCCGACCATACGATCGCCTCGATCTCGTCGCTGAACGCGGCGCGGTTGGGCAGCCCGGTCAGCGCATCGGTCTGCATCTCCCGGCGCAAACTCTGCTCGGTCCGCAGCGCCGAAGTCTGATCGACCAGCACCACCAGACAGCGTTCGCGCGTCACCGCCAGGCTGCGCCGTGCCAGCGTGACCATGAAGGTGCGGCAATCGATATCCTCGCCCAGCTGCCAGACGAACTCCTGTCGCAAGCGCTCCGACGCAATGAAATCGGCGATGGTCGCGCCGTGCACCGCGAGCAGCGATGCCCGCCCTGCCGGCGCGTGCAACCCGGCCTGTCGGAAGGTCTTGTTGTTGGCGTGATACTCCATCGCGCCATCGGTCGTTTGCACCAGCGCCGCCGCGACGGGAAACAGCTCGAGCGTCTCTTCGGGCGGCGCGCGGAACGACGGATCCGCAGCCGCCCCGCAAGCGGAAACGTCGGGCACCTTTGCGGTCCGAAAGCGGGCGAGCATCATCACCCGATCCGCTAACCCAGTTTAGGTTAAACCGCTCTTAACGATGCCCGACGATCGCGTTGATAAGAAACGCCAAATCTAAAATCGATTATCTCGCGGAAAGCCGGTCGGCGGCATCCGACCCGCCGCCCCGCGCGCGGCGCGCCACGGCCCCAGATCGCTCTCGGTCCGGGTCCGTCCGCTCTCCCCGCCCATCGCCCAGCTTAGGCCCTCGGCGAAGGTGAAGGTGATCGCATCGGACAGCCCGCCGTCGCGAAACCGTTGCAATTGCACCCCCTGCCCGCGCGCCAGCTCGGCCAGCTCGGCCAGCGGAAACACCAGCAATTTGCGATTGTCGCCGACCGCCGCGACATAGTCGTGGCTCGCCGCGATCGGCCGCACGACGCTGAGCTTGGCACCCGTCCGCGGTGTCACCACGGTCTTGCCCTTGCGCGTCTCGGCCAGCGTGTCGGCGACCTTCACCACGAACCCGCGCCCGTCCGATGCCGCGACCAGCAGCCGTTCGGCCTTGCCGGGCTTCAGGAACGCGACGATGCCCGTGCCACCGTCGAGGTCGATCATCGCCCGCACCGGCTCCCCGAACCCGCGCCCGCCGGGCAATCTGTCCGCTGCCAGCGTGTAGAACCGGCCGTTGTCCGCGGCGAGCAGCAGCTTGTCGGTGGTCTGCGCGTGAAACGCGAAAGCCGGGCCGTCGCCTTCCTTGAACTTCAACGGATCGATCGCCTGCCCCTGGGCCGCGCCCAATTCGACATGCCCGCGCATCGCCCGCACCCAGCCCCGCGCCGACAGGATCACCGTGACCGGCTCGCGCTCGATCATCGCCTCCAACGGAATATCGCGCGCCGGCGCCGCCTCGACGATGTCGGTGCGCCGCATCCCGAGCTTCGTCTCCGGGCCATAGCGCTCGCGCAGCTTGCCCAGGTCGCGCTTCAGCCGCGTCCGCTGCCGCGCGTCCGAGCCGAGCAGTTGCTGAAGCTCGGCCTGTTCCTTCTCCAGCGTCGCCTGCTCGCGCTTCAGCTCCATTTCCTCGAGCTTGCGCAGCGACCGCAGCCGCATGTTCAGGATCGCCTCGGCCTGCCGATCGGTCAGCGCGAACTCGGCGATCAGCACCGGCTTGGGCTCGTCCTCGGCCCGGATGATCGCGATCACCCGGTCGAGGTTCAAAAACGCGACGATATAGCCCGCGACCAGTTCGAGCCGGTCGGCGATCTTGCCGAGCCGGT
>JAZKGJ010000119.1:0-12550 GCA_040385975.1 Pseudomonadota bacterium
GTGTAGCGCACCCGCGCCGGGAACAGTTCGGGCAGCCACGCGCCGAGTGGGCCGTACACGAACCCCATCACAAAGAGCGCGAACGCCATCCCGCCGAACATCGCCGCGAGATTGCCCGACCCCAACCCCTGCACCAGCAGGAAACCCGCGGCGATCGCGCCGAGGCAGCCCCAGGTCAGCACGTTGGCCGCGCTCGACCGGTCGGCCCACATCCCGCTCAGCACGATGCCGACCGCCATGAACAGAATCGCGCCCAATTGCAGCGACAGCATAGTCTGCCGGTCCACACCCAGCGTCGTCGTCGCATACCCCAGCGCGAACGCGGTCGCGAGGTAATAGACCGCAAACGCCGCCACCGCGCCGAACGTGCCCCCGATCGTCGCGCGCCAATGCCCGCGGAGCAATTCTCCCATCGGCACCGCCGGCGGCGGCCCCTCCGCCAGCACCTCGGCGAAAGCGGGCGTCTCGGCAATCTTCAGCCGCACCCACAGCCCGACCCCGACCAGCACGATCGACAGCAGGAACGGGATGCGCCAGCCCCACGCCAAGAACTCGGCCGGCGTCATCGTCAGCCCCAGCACCAGGAACAGGCCGTTCGCCGCCACGAACCCGATCGGCGCGCCCAATTGCGGCACCATCCCGTACCGTCCGCGCCAGCCCGGCGGGGCGTTCTCGACCGCCAGCAACGCCGCCCCGCCCCATTCGCCGCCAAGGCCAAACCCCTGCCCGAAGCGCAGCACGCACAAGATCACCGGTGCCCAGAAACCGATGCTGGCGTAGGTCGGCAGGAACGCGATCGCGAGCGTCGACACGCCCATCGTCAGCAGGCTCGCCACCAGCGTCGATTTGCGCCCGATCCGGTCGCCGTAATGCCCGAACGCCCACGCCCCGACCGGCCGCGCCACGAACGCCACCGCCAGGCTGGCGTAGCTCGCCAGCAATTGCGTCGCCGGGTCGCCGGCCGGAAAAAATAACGGCCCGAACACGAGCGCCGCGGCGGTCGCGTAGATGTAGAAATCGTAGAATTCGACCGACGTGCCGACCAGGCTGGCGATCAGGATGCGTTTGTGTTGGCGCACGTTCGATCAAACTCCCCCGTCACCCTGAACTTGTTTCAGGGTCCATACCGCCCCGCGCCCGGTAGTGTGTGTGGCACGATGGAAGCTGAAACAAGTTCGGCATGACGGAAAACGCTATTCGGACAATCGCGCGCCCATCGCCTCGACCAGCGCCATCAGGCCCTTCAGCGGCCGGACCATAACCGTGAATTCGTCGATCAGGCCCGCGGCGTTCCAGCCGATGATATCGACCCCCTGGACCTGCTTGCCGCCAACCTCACACTCGAAGCGCAGCACCGCGCTGCGTTCCGCCCGCCATTCGCCGGTGTAGCGGAAGCTCGGATTGCCGAGCACATGGAACGCCGCGGTCAGATATTTGACCGTGATCGCCTTCCCCTCCTGCGGCGTATGCACCGCCGGCGAGCGGAACACCGCGTCCTCGGCAATCATCCCGTCGAGCAGGGATACGTCGCCGGCGCGCATATAGGCGTGCCAGCGTTCGATCGGGTCGTGCATCGGCGGCTCCCCCTGCATGTCCCGCCCACCCTATCCGTTCGTGTCTAGCGAAGTCGAGACACCTGTCCCGGCGACCCTCGGGACGAACGGAAAAAGCTTGGTTTAGCCCGGAAACCGATCGAACTTGCGCAGATCGCCATGGGTACCCTGCCACGCGGGTGCGTCGGCGACCTGGATGTGCGCCTGCGGAGGAAAGGCGTCCTTGTCGTCGAACGTGCCGGCCTGAATGTCGGTCTGGTTCGGAAACACCGCCTCGTTGATGAAGAACAGCCCCGTCCCGCACGTCCCGCAGAATTGCCGCGCGGTCCCGGGCGAACTCGCATAACTGACCGGCGTCCCCGAAATCGTCAGCGCAGCGTTCGGAAACAGCGCCCACACCACCGGCGTCGCCCCCGCCGACGCGCGGCAATCGTCGCACCAGCACGCTGCGCTGTGCGCCGGCTTTCCTGTCACTTCATACGATATCGCGCCGCACTGGCATCGGCCGGTCCTGGTCATGGCTTCCTCCCTTGTTCTACACCTGTTCTATCACGGACAATCTAGCTGACAAGCGCCGGGATGGACGCGGACCGCACCGTCGCTAGAGCCGCCGCATGACCGACCCCATTCATCGCCGCATGGACGCGACCGACTGGCTGATCCTCGCCGCGCTTTCGGTGATGTGGGGCTGTGCGTTCTTCTTTCTCGCGGTTCAGCTGACCGCGCTCCCGCCCTTCACGATCGTGCTGCTCCGCGTCGGATTCGCGGCGTTGCTGCTGCTCGGCTGGGCGGCGCTGACCGGACTGAAGCTGCCGGGACCGAAATGGTGGCCCGCGTTCGTGGTGCTCGCGTTGCTCAACAACGTCATCCCGTTCGCGCTCTACGGCTTCGCGCAGCAGACCATTTCGAGCGGCCTCGCCGGCATCCTCAACGCGACCACGCCGCTCTGGGGTGTGCTGATCGCGCACCTCTTCACCCGCGACGAGCGCGCCACCTCGGCCAAGGTCGTGGGGGTGCTGCTCGGCTTCGCGGGGGTCGCGGCGATGACCGGCGGCGACGCGCTCGGCGGGTTGGGCGAGGATCTGATCGCACAGCTTGCCTGCCTGCTCGCGACACTCTGCTACGCGCTGGCCGCGATCTGGTCGCGGCGGTTTGGCGCTGCCGGCGTAACCCCACTCGGCGTCGCGACCGGCCAGCTCACCGCCGCAACGGTTGTCATGATCCCGCTCGCGCTGGTCGTGGACCGCCCGTGGACGCTCGCGATGCCCGGGCTCGACGTCTGGGCAGCGACCGCCGGGATGGTGATCGTCTCGACCGTCTTCGCCTATGTCCTCTATTTCCGCCTGGTGGAGCGCGCGGGGGCGAGCAATTCGCTGCTGGTCACCTTCACGATCCCGATCGTCGCGATCCTGCTCGGCGTGCTGGTGCTGGGCGAGACGTTACTGACCAAGCATCTGGTCGGCATGGCGTTGATCGCGCTCGGGCTGGCGGCGATCGACGGTCGGATGCTGGCGCGGATCACCCGGCGGTTGCCCTGATCGCCGCCGTTCCCTAACTGTTCGCGAGTGACCGACCCCGCCACCGCCCTGCAAGACCCGCCCTATCTCAAGGGGCTGAACCCGCCGCAGCGAGAGGCGGTCGTGACTACCGAGGGCCCCGTCCTCGTCCTCGCCGGCGCGGGCACCGGCAAGACCGCGGCGCTGACCGCGCGGCTCGCGCACCTGTTGTGGACGCGCAAGGCCTACCCGTCCGAAATCCTCAGCGTCACCTTCACCAACAAGGCCGCGCGCGAAATGCGACACCGGGTCGGCAAGCTCGTCGGCGATGTGGTGGAGGGGATGCCGTGGCTCGGCACCTTCCACGCGATCGGCGCGAAGATGCTGCGCCGCCATGCCGAGCTGGTCGGGCTGCAATCGAACTTCACGATCCTCGATACCGACGACCAACTCCGCCTCCTGAAACAGCTGATCGTCGCCGCCGACCTCGACGAAAAACGCTGGCCCGCGCGCAGCCTCGCCGGGCTGATCGACCAGTGGAAGAACAAGGGCCTGACCCCGCGCGACATCGACGCCGGGGAGAGCGAACGCTACGCGGGCGGTCGCGGCGGCGAATTGTACGCGGCATATCAGGACCGCTTGAAGGCGCTCAACGCCTGCGACTTCGGCGACCTGCTGCTGCACATGCTGGTGATCCTGAAGACCCACCGCGACGTGCTGGAGCAGTATCAGCAGCGCTTTCGCTACATCATGGTCGACGAATATCAGGACACCAACAGCGTCCAGTATCTCTGGCTTCGGCTGCTCGCCCAGGAGCGCCGTAACCTGTGCTGCGTCGGCGACGACGACCAGTCGATCTATTCCTGGCGCGGCGCGCAGGTCGAGAACATCCTGAAATTCGAAAAGGATTTTCCGGGCGCCAAGGTCATCCGGCTCGAACAAAATTACCGCTCCACCCCCCACATCCTCGCCGCCGCCAGCGGGGTCATCGCCAACAACGGCGGGCGCTTGGGCAAGACGCTCTGGACGCAGGAAAGCGAGGGCGAGAAGGTCAAGGTGCTCGGCGTTTGGGACGGCCCCGAGGAGGCGCGCCGCGTCTCCGAGGAGATCGAGGCCTGCCAGCGTAACGGCAAATCGCTCGACGAAATCGCGATCCTGGTCCGCGCGCAGCACCAGACCCGCGAGTTCGAGGACCGCTTTATCGCGATCGGGATGCCGTACCGCATCGTCGGCGGTTTCCGCTTCTACGAGCGCGCCGAAATCCGCGATG
This sequence comes from Pseudomonadota bacterium, assembly GCA_040385975.1. GTDB lineage: Bacteria > Pseudomonadota > Alphaproteobacteria > Sphingomonadales > Sphingomonadaceae > Sphingomonas. Next base: position 4,320 of record JAZKGJ010000119.1, read on the forward strand.
CGCTCGCGTACCTGCGCGTGGTCAACTCGCCCGCCGACGACCTCGCCTTCGAACGGATCGTCAACGTCCCCAAGCGCGGCTTGGGCGACAAGGCGGTCGCGAAGGTCCACCAGCTCGCCCGCGCGCAAGGCATCCCCCTTACCCTCGCCGCCGCCCGCATCCTCGATACCGACGAACTCACCCCGCAGGCGCGCCGCGCGCTCGGCAACCTGGTCGGCGACATCGCCCGCTGGCGCGACGCCGCGAACGGGATGCCGCATGCCGAACTGGCGCGCATCATCCTCGACGAATCCGGCTACACCGCGATGTACCAGGCGGAGAAATCCGCCGAAGCCGCCGGCCGCCTCGAAAACCTGACCGAACTCGTCCGCGCGATGGAGGAATATGAAACCCTCGGCGCGTTCCTCGAACACGTCAGCCTCGTCATGGACAACGAAGGCAACGCCGACGACCCCAAGGTCACGATCATGACCATCCACGCCGCCAAGGGCCTGGAATACGACACGGTGTTCCTGGTCGGGTGGGAGGAAGGGCTGTTCCCCTCGCAGCGCGCATTGGACGAAGGCGGCACCGCGAGCCTCGAGGAAGAACGCCGCCTCGCGTACGTCGCGATCACCCGGGCGCGCCGCCGCGCGGTCGTGATCCACGCCGCCAACCGCCGCATCTACGGCCAGTGGACCAGCAGCATCCCGTCGCGCTTCGTCGGCGAGCTCCCCGACGCGCATATCGAGAGCGAGACCACAATGACCGGCGGCGCGAGCCTGTGGCAAGCCAACTGGAGCGAACGCGCCGATCCCTTCGCCGACGTGACCCGCGGCAGCGGCCGCGGCCCCGGCTGGCAGCGCGCCGCGGGAACGCTCGCGGCGGGCGCGAAGGTGTTCGACGGCGGCGCGATCACCAGCCGCACCTTCACCCGCGAACCCAGCCGCGTCGTGGAGTCCCGCGCGAGCGCGATCAGCCTGGGCAACAAAGGCCGCGACGATTTGTCTGTCGGCATGCGCGTCTTCCACCAGAAGTTCGGCTACGGCGACATCGCCGAAATCGAAGGCAACAAGCTTGAGATCGACTTCGAACAGGCCGGGCGGAAGCGGGTGATGGATAGTTTTGTGACAATTCCCGCGTGAAGACGACCCGCTATTTCGAGGAGCAGGTGCTGCGCAAGCGCCCGTACCTGCGCCGCGAATGGATCGAAGCCGCGCTCGCCGCTCCGCTTGCCCGTGAACTGCAACCCGACGGCCGCATCCGCTTCTGGTCGCGCGTCGAGTTGGAGAATGAGGGCAAATCCTATATCCTCCGCGTCGTCACGCTGGAGGACGGCGAAACGGTCCACAACGCCTTCTTCGACCGCAATTACCGCGAGGACGCGCCATGAAGCTCCATTATTACGCCGACACCGACAGCCTTTACATCGAGCTGAAGTCAGGGGCCGGGGTCGAAACCCGCGAAGTGGCGGACGGTGTCAACGTGGACTTGGCGGCGGACGGCGCGCCGGTCGGAATCGACATCGATCACGCCTCGACGAAGCTGGATTTGACAACGCTGGAGACGACGGCGTTGCCGTTGAAAGCGGCGTAAAGCTGGAAGTTCAAGGAATGAAGATCTCGGTTTTCATCCACAAAGAGGAGGTCGAAGGTGACTATGGCCCTTTGGATGGGCTCGCGTGACCTGTGATTGGTGCGGCCATTACGTTGATATCGCGGGAACAAGTAGTCGATCAGCAATGCGAGGCGCTGTTATGCTTCGCGACGAATGTCCTGAAAGCGAGAACAACTTTTATGATACCGATTGGTGGCAGAATTAAGCCGACACCCGCTCCCCCAATCACACAACCCTCCGCCCGCACCCGCGCCAGATCGTGCGCGGCCTGCATCCGCATCAGCGTATCGGCGCTCAGCCGATTGCCTGCTCGAACCTGATCGCCATTTTCGCCGACAGCCTGGCCCGCCCGCCCGCCCAGCGAATTGCTCATCGCCTGCCGGGTCACGCGCAGCTTCGCCGCCGCATCGGCCACGCTCAGCCCGTGCGGCTCGACCATCTCCATGCGCAACCACTGGCCGGGATGAACCGCGAAGCTCGGATGCAGCTTGATCGCCATCATTCCTTACACGTCATGCTGGACCTGATCGAGCATCCAGTTTCTTCCGGGGCTCTGCAGTCAAGCTGACCCGGTTCAAGTCCGGGGTGATGCGGTTGGAGGTTACAAGCGCTCTCAACGATCCGACACGGGAGCAAGTCCCGTGTCGTCAGTCGGCGCTGCAGCGCCGCTGGCCGTGCGGGGCTAGTTCGCTAACGATTAGCTTTTGCTAATCGCGTTGCCGCCCCGCTTGCCCACAACGCCCACCAGATGATCGCCGGCTGCAACGCCAGCCGCGGGTAGTGATACCAGCCCGGCAATCCCGTCCCGCTGCCCAGGTCGTGGATCGCGTGGACGAAGTTCGCCGGCCACACGCACAAAGCATACCCCGCCAGCCCCCATCCCGCAGCAACCCGAAAGCGCCTTGTCAACAGCCCCGCCGCGCCGGCCAGCTCGCACAGTCCGGTCGCGATCACGATCTCCCGCGGCATCGGCACCCAATGCGGCACGATCCGCACCATGCTGTCGGTCGCGATCAGGTGCATCACCCCCGCCACCGCGTAGAATGCGACCAGCAGCCAGCGCGCGATCCGGCGCCCGCGGGTTTCGGTCAGGGTCGCGGCGTCGGTCATCGCCCCGCCCTACACCGCTGACGCCCAACGATAAATGCCGAGGGCCGGAACGCCGCTCCGCCCGCCTCGTTCACCCCTCCGAACCCCCACGGAGCATCCCATGACCTATCTGAAGACGCGCGACGGCACTGACCTCTTCTACAAATCCTGGGGCGACGGCCCGCCCGTCATCCTGATCCATGGCTGGCCGCTCGGTGCCGACATGTGGGATGCGCAGGCGATGGCGCTGGCCGAAAACGGGTTTCGCGCGATCGCCTACGACCGGCGCGGGTTCCTGCGCTCGGCACAGCCGTGGGACGGCTACGACTATGATACGCTCAGCGACGATCTGGCCGACGTGATGCAGGAAACCGGTGCGACCGCGGACGTGACCCTGGTCGGCTTCTCGATGGGCGGCGGCGAAGTCGCGCGCTACATGACGCGGCACGGCGGCAAGGGCGTCCGCGCCGCGGCACTGATCGGTGCGGTCACCCCGTTCCTGCTCAAGACCGACGACAATCCCGACGGCGTCGACGGGTCGGTGTTCGAGGATATCAAGGACGGCATCCGCAAGGACCGCGCGCATTTCTTCAACAAGACCTTCATGCCGGCGGTATTCGGTGTGGGCTGGGTCTCCAGCCCGGTCAGCGAGGAATTGGTTGCCGGTGCGGCCGATGTCGCGGTGCGCGCCGGGCTGAAGCCGACGCTGGCCTGCGTCGATGCGTTCGGCCGGACCGATTTCCGGGCCGATTGCGCCGCGTTCCGGGTCCCGACCCTGATCATTCACGGCACCGCCGACAAGACCGTCCCGATCGACGTGTCGGCACGCAAGACGGCGCAGCTGATTCCGGGTGCGCAGCTGGTTGAATATGACGGCGAGCCGCACGGCCTGGTCGCAACGCAGAGCGACCGCGTGACGAAGGACCTGCTGACCTTCTTGGGTAGGTGAGGTTGCGGGTCCGGCGCGGCGGTCTATTGCCCGGTCCATGACCGCCGCGCCGCATCCGTTCACGATCCCCAATTTCCGTGCGTATTGGGTCTCGCGCTTTACCGGCACCGTCGCGCTTTCGGCGCTCGCGATCGTCATCGGCTGGCAGGTCTATTCGCTCGCCCGCGTGACCATGGACATCAAGGAAGCCGCATTCCTGCTCGGGATGATCGGCGCGGCGCAGTTCGTGCCGCTCTTCCTGCTGACCCCACTCGTCGGGCTGGTCGCCGATACCTTCGATCGCCGCTGGATCGTCCGCGCGACGACCACTTTGGTGATGGGCGTCGCGGCGGGGCTCGGGGTGCTGACCTGGCTCGACGACCTGACATTGCCGTGGCTGTTTGGCGCCGCGGTCCTGATCGGCACCGCGCGCGCGTTTTCCGGCCCGGCCTATTCCGCGCTCGCGCCCAACCTCGTGCCGCGCGAGAGCCTCCCCACCGCGATCGCGGTCAGTTCGATCGCGTGGCAGGTCGGGACCATCGCCGGGCCCAGCCTCGGCGGGCTGCTTTACGCGATCCACCCCGACGTGGCCTATGCGGTTATCGTCGGCCTGTTCGCGTGCGCGCTGACCGCGATATTTTTTATTGGCAAGGTGCCGCAGCCCGCCGCGAAAAAGGATCACCGCATCCTCGCGCGGGTCGTCGACGGGTTCAGCTACGTGCGGCGCAACCGGCTCGTGCTGGCGACGATCACGCTCGACCTGTTCGTGGTGCTGCTCGCGGGTGCCACCGCGCTGCTCCCAATCTACGCGCGCGACATTCTCCACGTCGGCCCGGGCGGGCTCGGCATCCTCGCCGCGGGGATGGGAATCGGCGCGTCCGCGGTCGCGATCTGGTTCTCGTTCCGCCCGATGAGCCAGAACGTCGGGGTGAAGATGCTTGCCGCGGTCGTGATCTTCGCGCTCGGCGTGCTGGTGTTCGGCACTGCGACCTGGCTGACCGACCGGCTTGGGCTTACCGCGGTCGAACTCGCCGGGACCGGGCTACGGCTCGATTTCTGGATCAGTTTGGGCGCGCTGGTCGTCGCGGGCGGGGCGGACATGGTCTCGGTCTACGTCCGCTCGTCTTTGATCCAGCTGCACACCCCCGACCATATGCGCGGGCGGGTTAGCGCGGTGTCGCAGCTGACCATTTCCGCCTCCAACGAACTTGGTGAGGCCGAGAGCGGCCTGCTCGCCAGCCTGCTCGGCCCGGTCGGCGCGGTCGTGTTCGGCGGGGTCGCGGCGATCGGCGTGACGCTCGCGTGGGCGCGGCTTTTCCCCGAATTGCGCCTTGCAAAGACCTTCGACCCTCCCGAAATCCTGACCGTCGAACCCCAGCACGGAGCCGCGCAGCCATGAAGGCCAATTCGATCCTCGAGACGATCGGCAACACGCCGCACATCCGCGTCGCCAAGCTGTTTCCCGACAGCGAAGTGTGGATCAAATCCGAACGGTCGAACCCCGGCGGGTCGATCAAGGACCGCATCGCGCTGGCCATGATCGAAGCCGCGGAAGCCGACGGCAGCCTGCAGCCCGGCGGTACGATCATCGAACCAACCAGCGGCAACACCGGCGTTGGGCTGGCGATGGTGGCGGCGGTCAAGGGCTACAAGCTGGTGCTGGTCATGCCCGAGAGCATGAGCCTGGAACGGCGCCGGCTGATGCTGGCGTACGGCGCGACCTTCGACCTGACCCCGCGCGAAAAGGGCATGAAGGGCGCGATCGCCCGCGCCGAGGAGCTGGTCGCGGAGACGCCGAGCAGCTGGATGCCGCAACAGTTCGAGAACCCCGCCAACATCGAGGTCCACGTCCGTACCACCGCGCAGGAAATCCTGACCGATTTCGCCGACGCGCCGATCGACGTGCTGATCACCGGGGTCGGCACCGGCGGCCACATCACCGGGGTCGCGGAGACGCTGAAGAAGACCTGGCCCAAACTGCAGGTGTTCGCGGTCGAACCGGAGCTTTCGCCGGTCATCTCGGGCGGCGTGCCGGGCCCGCATCCGATCCAGGGGATCGGTGCCGGGTTCCTTCCCGGAAATCTCCACACCGCCGCGCTCGACGGGACGATCAAGGTCGATGCGGGGGTCGCCAAGGACATGGCGCGCCGCGCCGCCGCGGAAGAGGGGATGCTGGTCGGGATCAGCTCGGGCGCGACGCTCGCCGCGATCCTGCAGAAGCTGCCAGACCTCCCCGACGGCGCGCGGGTGCTCGGCTTCAACTACGACACCGGCGAACGCTATCTGTCGGTGCCCGATTTCCTGCCCGAAAGCTGACCCCCCCCAAAAAAGCAGACTGATCAAAACCCGACTCCACGCCCTGTGGATAAATTGCTATAACGACGCATCACATAGCGATAATTCCGGGGGGAATTCATGCGTCGGGCAATGATTTGCGTCAGCTTCATGCTGGCGATTGTACAGTTGTGGCCGCTGGTATTCGGTGGCGCGGACGGGGCGGAAGCATCCTTGCAGCCGCGGCTGGTATCGGCTGCGCAGGCGGCGGAGCGTCCCGCGAAGGTCGCCGTGCCGACCCCGAAGCGGATCGCCAAGGTGCCGATGCCGAGCTGTTACCACCGCTACGAACGTGCCTTCGCGGCGTGCACCGCGGGCAACGCGGGCTGTCAATTGCGCGCCGGCGACCATTGGGATGTGTGCGAAGCGACCGGCTTCTGGCCCGATTAAATCGTTAACATACTTTAAGTTTTTGTCCTTGGAGGGGTCGGCGCCAAAATGGTCGCCGGCCCCTTCGCTGTTGAGCGAACCTTTGCCACCGCGCGGGTAATATCGGCGCAGCGCCGCCGCCTTGAAAAGACCCACAGCATTTGCTCCGGTCACTCGGCAATCGGTTGATGTCTCGCGCGTCGCGGCTTTGCACTCACGTCCGGACCGACCAGCCGAGCCGCGAGGGACGCGTTCACCAACCTCCAGAATCGCGCCCGCCATCAATATCCTTCCCGCCGCGACTCGGAAACCGCGTGGTCGCAACCCGGTCGCCGCTTCCGCGCAAGCGATCGTCCGACATCGTACCGAAACGGGATTCGCGTCGCCCCCGCTCCCGCCCATTTCGCGGTCTCCGCCGATCCGCTAGGGCCCGGCTCGCGCATGCTTTCCCCGCCTTCATTTCTTGCTGCCCAACCGTGGCTGACGACCGCGCTGGCGCTGATCGCCGGGGCAGCAATCGGCTTGCCGCTGATCGTCGTCACCAATCCGCCCGTGATCGCGCGCGCAGCGCCACCGCGCGTCGCACCGCGCATCGTGCCGCAGGCCGAGCTGCCGCCGGTCGAGCCGGTTGCCTTCCGAAACCTCCCCCCCGACGAAGCGCGCGCGTTCAACGAAACGGTGCCGTTCTCGACCGGTCCCAACCCCGCCGCGCGCCCATTCAAACTGGCTGGCCTGCCGGAGGACCGCGTCCGCGCGATCGACTGCATGGCCGCGGCGATGCTCTACGAAGCCGGCGACGACCCGGTCGGCGAACGCGCGGTCGGTCAGGTCGTGATCAACCGCGCCCGCCACCCCGCTTTCCCGAAAACGATCTGCGGCGTCGTGTTCCAGGGTCAGGAGCGCACCACCGGCTGCCAGTTCACCTTCACCTGCGACGGGGCGATCCTGCGCGCGCCCAATCCCGAGGCATGGACGCGCGCCCAGGCATTGGCCGAACAAGCGCTGACCGGACGCGTGTTCGCCGCGGTCGGCCATTCGACGCATTATCACACCGATTGGGTCGTGCCGTATTGGCAATCGAGCCTCGACAAGGTTGCGCGGGTCCACACCCATCTGTTCTTTCGCTGGACCGGCTGGTGGGGAACTCCGCCCGCGTTTCGCCGTGCGGTCAGCGCGGTCGAGCCGGTGATCGAGAAGCTGGCGGGCTATTCGCCGGCACATGCCCCGCCCGCGCTCGACGAAGCCGCCGCCGCGGTCGCGGAGGCGAATGCGGCACTGACCGGCGACAGTCTCGCCCCGGTCGATCCCGACGTTTTCCTGCTTACCATCGACCGCAAGCTCGCGCCCGATCTGCTCCCCGCCTTCGCCAAACGTGCGTGTGGCGATCGTGACTATTGCAAGCTGATGGGCTGGAGCGACAAGGCACAGACTCCACCGGCCTTGCCGCTGACGCCATCGCAACAGGCGGCAATGACGTTCAGCTACCTGCGCGACCGCGCGCGCGGCTACGACAAGCCGTTGTGGAATTGTGCGACCTATCCGCGCATCGACGTGCGCGAATGCATGAAGGTCCAGATGATGATGCCCGCGCGCCCCGCGGCCAGCTTTCGGCTCGAACAAACTCCCGGCGCGGCGATATTACCCGGCGCGACCCCTGCGCCCGCCAAGCGTCAATCCGATACCGCACCGCGCTGAGCCCGCATACGCAGCGTGCCGGCCAGCGCCCATGCATCGCCCAGCCGGATGTCTTCGATCATCGGATTGCTGAAGCCGCCCGCCCCTGCGGTATCGGCGAGCACGCTCGCGGTACCCAGCCGCCGTTGCAGCCAGCTTCGCCGCAGCGACACCGCCTGCACCTTGGCGACCGGGACGATCCAGGTCTGACGCTTCAACACCCCGCGCTCGACGTAGAGCG
>JAZKGJ010000120.1:0-17621 GCA_040385975.1 Pseudomonadota bacterium
AAAGCAGGCGGTTCGTCGCGCAACGGTCGCGATTCGGCCGGTCGTCGCCTCGGCGTGAAGAAGTTCGGCGGGCAGGAAGCCATCGCCGGCAACATCCTGGTGCGTCAGCGCGGGACCAAATTCTATCCGGGCACCAACGTCGGTATCGGCAAGGATCATACTCTGTTCGCGCTGACCGACGGCCGCGTCGTGTTCCATCAAGGCAAGCTCGGCCGAAAGTTCTGTTCGGTCGAAATGCCGGTAGCGGCAGAATAACATCGGGTAACCGTCCGGGTTGCCCACCAGGGTGACCCGGGTCCGCCGCAAGCGGACACCAGACAAGGGAGACGGGTCCGCCCCGGCTCCCTTTTTTCTTGCTCCCTCGACCTCGCAACTGTCGCCGTCCCGTCATCCCGACGTGGCAACGGCGCGCCGCGTACGAAGGGAAGCGAGAATGTTCGCACGGACGGCAAGACTGATGCTGCGCCCCGGCTGGCCCGAGGACGCCAACGCGCTGACGCAGGCGATCGCGCACCACGACGTGGTCGACAAGCTCGCCCGCGCGCCGTGGCCCTACGCACTGGGCGATGCGCAATTCTTCCTGCAGCCCGAACGCGGCGCCGAGGCGGCGAACTTTCTGGTGTTCGACGATCCCGGCGGTGCGCCGCGGCTGGTCGGCGGGATCGGCATCGACGCGCCGAACGCGGCTGGCGAGCGGGAGTTGGGCTATTGGTTCACGCCGCACGCCTGGGGCCGCGGCTATGCCACCGAAGCGGGGCGCGCGGTGGTTCAGATCGCGCGCCACGCGCTGGGGCTGCGGCGGCTGCATTCGGGGCATTTCACCGACAATCCGGCGTCGGGTGCGGTATTGCGCAAATTGTGCTTCCAGCCGACCGGAGCGATCGTCCCGCGCCGCTCGGTCGCGCGTGGCGCAGAGGTGCCGTGCGCGCTCTACGAACTCGATCTGGCGGCGACCGATTGCGGGCCGATGCAACTGGCGGCGTAGCGGCTTTCCCGCCATACTGGCGGCATGACGACCATCCGGAAGCGCCTGAGCCCCGCGGAATCGCGGGTCGCCGCGATCGAGGCCGCGCGCGACCTGCTGATCGAATCGGGGCCGCAGGCGGTCACGCTGAAGGCGGTGGCGGCGCGGATCGGACGCACCCACGCCAATCTGCTTCACCATTTCGGCTCGGCGGCGGCGCTCCAGAAGGCGTTGATCACCCATCTGTCGGCGGGCGTAACCGCGACGATCGGGGCGGCGGTGATGCGCCAGCGCGCGGGGGACCAGAACCCACGCGAAGTCGTCGACCTGACCTTCGACGCGTTCGACAAACAGGGCGCCGGGGCCTTGGTCAGCTGGATGATCCTGACCGGAAACGAGGATGCGCTCGACCCGATTCTGGAAGCGATCCACAACCTCGTCGACGAACTCGCCGAGGAGCATTCGGACGGCGACATGCCGATCCACGAACAGACGCTGCAACTTGTGCTGATGGCATTGGGCGATGCGCTGATGGGCGGGCCGATGGCAAAGGCACTCGGGCTGGCGCGCGGCACGGCGCGGGCGCTGGCGACGGCGAGCCTGCTGGGAGCGCGGGGGGGGGTAGGCGAGCGCCCCCCTTCGTCATCCCGGACCTGATCCCGGGTTCAGCTTCTTCCGCTGTCCTACACGCCGCTGGTCGTGGCATGATGGCCGCATGCCGCTGATCGCCGACCCCCGACCCTGTTTCGCGAAAGTTGAGACGGTCGAAAAAACTGCGCTATCGTCTCAACATTCTCAACATTCACGAGAGGAAAGCCAACACGCCGCGGCAAAGCCGCGTCGTCGGACGGTTCGCTGGCACGACCGCCGGCCGGGCGGGCGCGAAGTCGCTTTAGCTTCGCTAAAGCGCTAAGCGCCTCGCCATGCACTTTCTCGACCAAGCCAAGATCTACGTCTCCTCGGGTTCCGGCGGGCCGGGCGCGGTGTCGTTCCGGCGCGAGAAGTTCATCGAATATGGCGGCCCCGATGGCGGCAACGGGGGCAAGGGCGGCGACATCGTGTTCGAAGCGGTGCCGGGGCTGAATACGCTCATCGATTTTCGCTACACCCAGCATTTTCGCGCCCCGCGCGGCAAGGGCGGGTCGGGCAGCAACCGCACCGGCGCGGGCGGCAAGGATCTGGTCATCAAGGTGCCGGTCGGCACGCAGGTACTTTCCGAGGACAAGGAAACCGTGCTCGCCGACTTCACCGAAGTCGGCGTGCGCGAAGTCTTCCTGCGCGGCGGAGATGGCGGGCGTGGCAATTTGAGCTATAAATCCTCGACCAACCGCACCCCGCGGCAGCACGGCACCGGCTGGCCGAGCGAAGAGGCGTGGGTGTGGTTGCGGCTGAAACTGCTCGCCGACGCCGGGCTGGTCGGGCTGCCCAATGCCGGCAAATCGACCTTCATCAACGCGGTCACCAACGCGCAGGCCAAGGTCGGTGCCTATGCGTTCACCACCACCCGCCCCCAGCTCGGCGTCGTGCGCCATCACGAGCGCGAGTTCGTCGTCGCCGACATCCCCGGGCTGATCGCCGGCGCGGCGGAGGGCGCGGGGATCGGCGACCGGTTCCTGGGGCATATCGAGCGCTGCCGGGTGCTGCTCCACCTGATCGACGCGCAGGATGATGACGTGGCGGAAAGCTATCGGATCGTCCGCGACGAGCTCGCGAATTACGGCGCGGGGCTGACCGACAAGCCGGTCGTGGTCGCGCTCAACAAGATCGATACGCTCGACGACGAACTGATCGCGGCCTTGTCCGCCGAACTGGAAGAAGCAAGCGGCGCGGAGGTCATCCCGCTGTCGGGCGCAGCGGGAACCGGGGTGGATTGGGTACTCGACCGGCTGCTCGACGCGATCGGCCCGGGCACCACCCCGATCGCGCGCGACGACGTTGGTGAAGAACCGATCGAATGGTCGCCGCTCTAGGTCTCACGACCCTGTTCGCGCCCGCCGATTGCCCGCGGCTGATTGTCAAGGTCGGCTCGGCATTGCTGGTCGATGAGCGCGGCGGGATCCGGCACGCGTGGCTGGTGGCGCTGGCCGGCGCGCTGGCCGTGCGGGTCGCCGTCGGACAGCAGATCGCGGTCGTATCGTCGGGCGCGATCGCGCTCGGTGCGCGGCGGCTGGGGTTGGTGAAGGGCGGCCGCGCCAGCCTCGACGACGCGCAGGCCGCGGCGGCGGTGGGACAGATCGCGCTGGCGGGAGCCTGGAGCGCGGCGCTGGCGGGGCACGGACTCACCGCCGCGCAACTGCTCCTCACGCTCGACGATCTCGAGGACCGGCGGCGCTACCTCAACGCCAGCGCGACGCTGGACCGGTTGCTCGGGCTGGGCGTCGTCCCGGTCGTCAACGAGAACGACAGCGTCGCCACCGCCGAGATTCGCTTCGGCGACAACGACCGGCTCGCGGCGCGGGTCGCGCAGGCAGCGGGGGCCAGCGGCGTGATCCTGCTGAGTGATGTCGACGGATTGTACGATCGCAACCCGGCATCGCCCGGAGCCAGCCACATTGCGGCGGTCGAACGGATCGATTCGGCGATCGAAGCGATGGCGGACCGCGCTTCGGGTTCGGACATGGGTTCGGGGGGCATGGTCTCCAAGCTGCAGGCCGCCCGGATTGCGACCGGCGCAGGCATCGCGCTGGCGATCGCGAGCGGGCGTGTGGCGGACCCGCTGGCGCCGGGGGCGCGGCACACGTTCTTCGCCGCGCAGCCCGGTGGCAGGGCGCGCAAGGCGTGGCTGGCAGGCGGACTCACCGCGCGCGGCATGATCCGGGTCGATGCCGGGGCCGCCGCCGCACTGGCCGGCGGTGCCAGCCTGCTCGCGGCGGGGGTCATCGCAGTCGAGGGGGTCTTTGCACGCGGCGATCTGGTTGAGATCGCCGGTCCCGCCGGGCGGGTCGCGCGCGGTCTGAGCGAATATGACGCCGCCGACGCGACCCGGCTGATAGGGAGCAAACGCGACGCACAGGCCGCGTTGCTCGGCTATGCACCGCGCGCCGCGCTCGTCCACCGCAACCATCTGGCGCTGCTATGATCGTCGCGATCACCGGCGCGACGGGGTTCGTCGGCACGCGGCTGGTCGAGCGCGCGCTCGCCGCCGGGCATAATGTGCGTGCACTGACTCGCCGCCCGCAGCCCGCGCGGGCCGGCATGACATGGGTGGCGGGTGCGCTGGAGGACGCGCCTGCCCTTGCCGATCTGACCGCGGGCGCCGACGCGGTCGTTCACGTCGCTGCCGCGGTCAACGCCCCCGACCGTGCGGGTTTCGCCGCCGCCAACGTCGCCGGCACCGCAGCGGTCGTCGCGGCCAGCGCAGGTCGGCGCTTCGTCCACGTCTCGTCGCTCGCCGCGCGCGAGCCCGCGCTGTCCGACTACGGCTGGTCGAAGGCCGAGGCCGAACGCGTGGTAATGGCCAGTGGGCTGGACTGGACGATCGTCCGCCCGCCCGCGGTCTATGGCCCCGGCGATCTCGAGCTGCGCGACGTGTTCCGGCTGGCGAACCTGGGGCTCGCGCTGCTGCCGCCACCGGGACGTATTTCGATCGTGCACGTCGACGATATCGCGCGGTTGCTGCTGGCGTGCGCGGTGCACAAGGCGGGCCCGGTTATCCTCGAACCCGAAGACGCCAGCGGCGGCATGACCCACGCCGCGTTTGCCCAAGCGGTCGGCGCGGCGGTCGGGCGACGCGTGATGCCGCTACCGCTACCGCGCGGCCTGTTATCGGCGGCGGCGTGGCTCGACGGGCGGGTGCGCGGCGCGGGTGCGAAGCTGACCCCCGACCGGGTCGGTTACCTCTGCCATCCCGACTGGACCGCCGACCCGGCGAAAGCGCCACCCGCAGCGCTCTGGCAGCCGGAAATTGCGACCGCCGCGGGAATGCGCGAAACCGCGGCCTGGTACCGCGCGAACGGATTGCTCTAGCGCATCGCCATCTGGACGAGAAAAGCCAGCAAGGTCAGCACGATGCCCGCCAAAAACGCCTGGTAAGCGCGCGCCAGATAATAATATTTCTTCTTCTGGAGGACCATGCCGTTTTGATAGAGATCGCGCGCCATCGCGCGGTATGCCGCTTCCTCGCTGCGCATCAGGCACAGGATGCGGTCGACGAAGGCTTCCTGCGGCTCGGTCGTGAACACCCCGAAGAACAGCCAGTTGGGATTTTCGCCCTTCGGAATCTTGATCTTGGGCATCACCGCCATCACCGACAGGACCGTCGCGACAAACGCGAACGCGCCCAGGATCAGCAGCGGATAGGAGTTTTCGAGCGTCGCCGTCCCCATCTGGCCGATGGTCAGCGTGAAGACCAGGAAGGTCGCGCCCATCAGGATGCTCGCCTTCGAATCCGCCATTGCCGACAGGCCGACGTGCGCGGAAATCGCGCCGGCCAGCATATTGTGGACTTCCTTGGGAAATTCGTAGTCGGGATGGTCGTGCGCGTGCGCCATCGCCGCGGTGCCGTCGGGACGGCCGGTGTCGGGCCACACCGGCAGCACGTCGGGGTCGACCTTTGCGACCGTGCGCGGAGGATCGGGAAGGTCGGCCATCGCGCGCATGATGCCGCGTCCGGTCTCGCCTGCCAAGCGCCGCGATCACGCCGCAATCGCGTGACATCGACACAAGGCTGACCGTAAGGAACCGGCCATGACCGACCGCAACACCATCTACGAAACCGTCGTCGCGCAGATCGAGCCGTTCAACAAGAAGGGCGTGCCGCTGAGCGACGCGACCACCTTTCAGGGCGATCTCGAATGGGATTCGCTGACCGTCATGGATTTCGTCGCGGCGATCGAGGACGAATTCGACATCGTCATCACGATGAACATGCAGGCCGAGATTGAGACCGTCGGGCAATTGGTCGATGCGGTCGCGAAGCTGCGGGACGCCTGAGTTGACCGAAACCGGGCTCCAGGCCGAGCGGCCGACCGCGGCGATGTCGTCGGGCCGCGACCTGATGAGCAAGTTTGATCCACTGATCGCCGAGCGCCAGGCATTGATCGACACCGGCGTGACCGACCCGTTCGCGATCGTGATGGAGCAGGTCAAATCGCCGACCGAGGCGGTGATCGCGGGCCGCGATACGATCCTGCTCGGCACCTACAATTACATGGGGATGACCTTCGATCCCGACGTTATTCAGGCGGGCCACGACGCGCTCGACCGGTTCGGATCGGGCACCAACGGCAGCCGGATGCTCAACGGCACCTTCCACGACCATATCGAGGTCGAGCAGGCCTTGCGCGACTTCTACGGCATGACCGGCGCGATCGTGTTCTCGACCGGCTACATGGCCAATCTCGGGATGATCTCGACGCTCGCGGGCAAGGGCGATTACGTCATCCTCGACGCCGACAGCCACGCCAGCATTTACGACGGCTGCAAACAGGGCGTCGCCGAGATCGTCCGCTTCCGGCATAACGATGTCGGCGACCTCGACCGAAGGTTGGGCCGCCTTCCACCCGAAGCCGGCAAGCTGGTGGTGCTGGAGGGCGTGTACTCGATGCTCGGCGATATCGCGCCGCTGAAGGAACTGGTCGCAGTCGCCAAGCGGCACAATGCGATGGTATTGTCCGACGAAGCGCATTCGATGGGCTTTTTCGGTCCCAACGGTCGCGGGGTGTACGAGGACCAGGGGCTGGAGGGCGACGTCGATTTCGTCGTCGGCACCTTCAGCAAATCGGTCGGCACGGTCGGTGGTTTCTGCGTGTCGAACCATCCCAAGTTCGAGGCGATCCGGCTGGCGTGCCGCGCCTACATTTTCACCGCCAGCCTGCCGCCCAGCGTCGTCGCCACCGCTGCCGCGTCGATCCGCAAGCTGCAATATGCGCACGACAAGCGCCAGCAGCTGTGGGAAAACGCACGCACGTTGCACGGCAATCTGAAGTCGCTCGGGTTCAAGCTCGGCACGGAAACGCCTGACAGCGCGATCATCGCGGTTATCCTGGAAGACCAGACCCAGGCGGTCGCGATGTGGCAGGCGCTGCTCGACGGCGGGCTGTACGTCAACATGGCTCGCCCGCCCGCGACCCCGGCCGGCACCTTCCTGTTGCGCTGTTCGCTGTGTGCCGAACACACCGCCGAGCAGATCGCGACGATAACGCGATTGTTCGCCACGGCGGGCCGGACACTGGGCGTGATCGGCTGAGCCACACCGACTCTTTCGCCGATTCAAGGGTTGCGGTAGAGTCCACGGGCATGAGTGCCGACGCCGAACCGTGGGGACGCGAACCCGTCAGCGACCGCTGGCGCACCATCTTGCTGGTGGTGACCGCGGCGCTGGGTGCGGCGGTGCTGACTTTGTTGGTCGTGACCTTGGGCGAGGCGACCCGGCAGCGCGACCGGGCGCTAGCCGCACAGTCGCACAGTTACGAAGTGATGATTCTGGCGCGGACGCTGTCGGGCACGATAGCGCGGGCGGAGGCGTCGCTTGGCCGCTACGTCATTTCCGCGGACCGGTCGCTGGGCGTGACCTATTCGCAGCAATGGTCGCTGGCGGGAAATCAGATCGAACGACTCGCCGCGGTGACCGCCGACAATCCCGAACAGCACGCGCGGATGGACGAGCTGCGCGACGCCTATGAAGCGCGCGGCGCGGAACTGGCGGCGACCGCGCTCAGCACGCGGTACGGCAAGAACGACCAAGCGCTGGCGCGTTATTACAAGGCGCGCAAGGGCGACACACTCGTCCAGATCGACGCATTGCTCGACGACGTGATCGTTCGCGAACGCGAGGTGCTGCGCGCCCGCACCGGCGACGCGATGGCGGGGGTGGCGCGGTCCAATCAGAGCGTGAAGGTGCTGATCGTGTTCGGTGTGCTGATCGTGCTGGCGGCAATCGCACTCGGCTGGGCGACGATGGCGGCGCTGCGTGAACGCGCCGATGCGCAGGCCGAGGCCGATAGCGAACGCGAACGCAACGAAACGCTGGAGGCCGCGGTCGCCGCCGCCACCGAAGAGTTGCGGATCGAAGCCCGCGAGCGCGCCGACGCCGAGGCGCAGTTGAGGCAAGCGCAGAAGATGGACGCGGTCGGGCAGTTGACCGGCGGGATCGCGCACGACTTCAACAATATGCTCGCCGTCGTCCTGGGCGGGCTCGAGCTCGCGCGCCGTCACGCGGGCGAAGGCGCGGCGCTGCGCCATATCGACAACGCGACCGAAGGCGCGAACCGCGCTGCGGCGCTCACGAAACGGCTGCTCGCGTTTGCGCGCGCCGAACCGCTCCTGCCCGAAGCGATCGACCCCGCGAATTTGATCGGCGAGATGTCGAACCTGCTCGATCGCACGCTCGGCGGCACGGTGAAGGTGCGCGCCCGCGACGACGGCGCGGCGTGGCTGGTGTGGGCCGACCGTCACCAGCTGGAAAACGCGATCCTCAACCTGGCGGTCAACGCGCGCGACGCGATGGAGGGCAAAGGCACGCTGACCGTCGCGACCGGGGCGATGTCGCTCGCCACGCGCGAGGTCGGCGAATGCGCCGCGGGCGACTATGTCACGATCGCGGTCAGCGACACCGGCTGCGGGATCGCGCCGGAGATGATCGAGCGGGTGTTCGAGCCGTTCTTCACCACCAAGCCGGTCGGTCACGGCACCGGGCTCGGGCTTAGCCAGATCTTCGCGTTCGTCCGGCAATCGACCGGCGAGGTTGCGATCGCATCTGCGCCCGGCACCGGCACTACGGTCACGCTCTACCTGCCGCGGCACATCGCCGCGCCGGTCATGGTGCCGGCGGATGTCGTGGCGGTCCCCGCCCCCCGGTCGGACCCACAGGCGGGGCTCGCTATCCTGGTGGTCGAGGACGACCCGCGCGTGCTGACCGCGACGATCGGCGCACTGGCCGAATTGGGGCACCGCCCGGTCGAATGCGCCGACCCGCTGCACGCGCCAGAATGCCTGGCGGCGATGGCGTCGGTCGATCTGATCCTGTCCGATGTGCTGATGCCGGGACGGACCGGACCCGAGATGATCGCCGCGCTGCCGGCCGTCTGGATGAACGTGCCGGTCTTGTTCGTGACCGGTTATGCCGGCGAACTCGACCGCGATGGCTTCGGTGGCCACCCGGTGCTGCGCAAGCCCTTTACGCTCGCCGCGCTGGAGCGCGCGGTCGGCGACGCGGTCGCGGCCTGCAGCGACGGAACCCGCGCCGCCGCCTGAGCACCGCTTTCGCTGCGTGACGCGGTGACTCGCGTTCGATATAGGCTGGCGGATGCCGTCAATCGATCGCTATATGGCCCGCCTAATCGCGGTGCCTTTGCTATCGACGCTGGTGATCTCGGCAATGCTGCTGATCCTCGATCGCATCCGCCGCCTCTTCGAATTCGTCGCGACCGAAGGCGGGCCGGTCGGGGTGGTGTGGCGGATGCTCGCCAATCTGCTGCCCGAATATCTCGGCCTGGGCATCCCGATCGGGCTGTTGCTCGGCATCCTGCTCGCGTTCCGCCGACTCGCGACCTCGAGCGAACTCGACGTGCTGCGCGGGGTCGGGATGAGCTACGAACGGCTGCTGCGCGTGCCGTTCATGTTCGCGATCGTGTTGGCGGCGGTCAATTTGGCGATCGTCGGCTACGTCCAGCCGATCGCGCGCTATTATTACGAAGGCCTGCGCTTCGAACTGCGCACCGGGGCGCTAGGCGCATCGATCAAGGTCGGTGAGTTCACCAAGCTCGGCGACAAGATGACGCTCCGGATCGAGGACAGCCGCGACAGCGGACGCCGGCTGTCGGGCATCTTCGTCCATGCCGAGCCCAAGCCGGGCAGTTCGCTGTCGGTATCGGCGGAGCGCGGCCAGTTCCTGGCGACCGACGACCCCGACGTCATCATCTTCCGGCTGACCAACGGCACTTTGATCCATAACGCGCCCGGGTTCGTCGCGCCGCGGGTATTGTCGTTTACCGCGCACGATCTGCCGATCGACCTGCCGCGGTTCGAGAGTTTTCGCGCGCGCGGCGAACGCAATTTGGAGCGTACCTTGCCCGAACTGGCGGTGCTCGGGCGCGATGAGTCCGCGACGCAGGAGGTGCGCGACACCAGCCGCGCGGCATTCCATTTCCGGTTGGTCGAGGTCGCGTCGATGTTCCTGCTGCCGATGCTGGCGCTGGCGCTGGGCGTGCCGCCCAAACGATCAACCTCCGCGCTCGGGGTGTTCCTGTCGATTGTGATGGTCGTGACCTATCACAAGATCAATCAATATGCCGAAGATGTTGGGTCGCTCGGGCGGATCGATCCGTTGATCGCGCTGTGGGTGCCGTTTCTGCTTTTTACCGCGCTGGTGGTGTGGATGTACTGGCAGACCGCGCATGTGCCGGGCGGGCAGCCGATCGCCGGGCTGGAACGGGTGTTCTCGAAGATCGGCAAGGCGGTGGTCGGCCGGCTGCCCGGGCGACGGCGCGAGGCGATTGCATGACCAGCTTTTTCCCGTCGCGGACCGTCACGCTCTACATGGTCCGGCTCGTGCTGGTCCGCACACTCGCGATCCTGTTCGCGCTCGTCCTGGTGCTGCAAGCGCTCGATCTGCTGAGCGAATCGGGCAAGATCCTCGCGCAACCGGGTAACGGCGAGGGGCAGGTCTGGCATTACGTCAGCCTGCGGATGCCGCAGATCGTAGCGACCTTCCTGCCGTTCTCGGTGCTGCTCGGCACCATTCTGACGCTGATGCAGATGAACCAGAATTCGGAGATTATCGCGCTGAAGGCGTCGGGGCTGTCGGCGCATCAGGTGCTGGCACCGCTGATCGTCGCCGCGATGGGCGTCGCGATCGTGTCGTTCGCGTTCAACGATCGGATCGTCGCGCGCGCGACCGCGACCCTCAACCAATGGCAGGACGTGAATTACGGCGCGCTGCCGATCGACCGCGGCGACCGGTCGAACGTGTGGGTCCGGACCGGCGACGACCTGATCGAAGTGGCGCAGATCCGCGGACGCGGCGATGCGACGGTGCTCGGCGGCGTGACGCTCTATGAACGGACCGCGGGCGCGCTGCAGGCGATCGTCCGCGCGCCGACCGGACAGCGCTTCGAAGATGGCTGGCGCGTCGGCCCGGCCGAGCGGTTCGACGTGGCGAGCGGGCGGGTCGCGAAGCTCCCCAGCGTGGTGATCGGCCGCGGCGTCCGTCCCGACCAGCTGACGCTGGCCAGCGTCGACGCCGAGGGATTGTCGTTCGGCGCGCTCAAATCGGCGATCGACGACCTCGAGGAATCGGGGCGCCCGACCAAGGCGCTGGAGGGCGCGCTGTGGCACAAATTGTCGGGGCCGCTGTCGGCGATTCTGATGCCGATCCTGGGCGCGGTGGCGGGGTTCGGGATCGCGCGATCTGGGCAGCTGTTCGTCCGCGCAGTCCTCGGCATGGCGCTGGGTTTCGCCTATTTCGTCGCCGACAATTTCGCACTCGCGATGGGCAATCTGGGCGCCTACCCGCCCTTCCTGGCGGCCTGGGCACCATTCCTGCTGTTCCTGCTGATCGGCGAAGCGGTGCTGTTCCGAACCGAGGAATAAACTAGCGCGGGCGCAACGTCCCCGCGGCGAGCCGCGTCACCAGCCCGGGGAGCCCGGGATAGCTCGCCCGGTGGTAGGGCGAATCCGCCGCCAGCGCCGCCGAGATACGCCGGTGCGCCTCCGCCAAATTATGGTACGGGACGCCCGGCAGCAGGTGATGCAACGCGTGATAGCGCAGCCCGACCGGTGCCCACAGCACCGGGAGCAACGCGGGCGGCGGCACGTTGACGGTGTCGAGATATTGCGCGGTGACGCTGATCGCCTCGCCCTCATTCTCCCACAGATGCGCGACCAGCGTGCGCACCTGATTGATGACCGCGACTCCCGAAGCGACGCCGAGGAAGATCAGGAACGCGCGCAGCGGGACTAGCCCCGTCGCGACCGACGCGACGAGCGCGATCGCCCACGTGCTCGTCGCGACTTCCAGCCGGGTCCAGAGCGCACGGTCCTTGCCCTCGGGCAGGCGGCGGCGGAACGCCGGGTTGATCGACAACGACGAATAGCGCGCCACGACGACCGCGCGCAGCTTGGCCGACAGCAGCGACAGCGGAGCGAGGACCGCGAAACGCACGAGCAAAGCGATCGGCGCGAGCAAGGACGCGGTAACGAACACCGGCAGTGTCCACGGCTTCATCAGCGCCAGGGGGAGGTATTCGGGGTCTTCGCTGGTCCCATAGCGGGTGCGGGCGTGGTGAAGATTGTGGACACCTTCGTACATGAACGACGGCACCAGCAGCGGAATCCCCACCAGCAAATTCCAGCCGAGCCGGAAGTGCGGCAATGCGGCGTGCTTGATGTGGCTGATCTCGTGAATCATGCTGCCCGCGCGGTAGAGCGCAAGCACCGCGATCACACCGCCGGCGACCGCGAGCCAGCCGCCCAGCAGAATCGCGCCCGCCAGCGCGGCATAACCTAGCCCGGTCGAAGCGATCAGGTCGAGCCAGTAGAACACCGGCCGCGGCCCGTTGAGGTCGCGGGTCAGATCGGCGGCGGCGCGCAGCATCGCCTTGTCATCCG
Organism: Pseudomonadota bacterium; assembly: GCA_040385975.1. Classification (GTDB taxonomy): domain Bacteria; phylum Pseudomonadota; class Alphaproteobacteria; order Sphingomonadales; family Sphingomonadaceae; genus Sphingomonas. The sequence continues at coordinate 12,512 of JAZKGJ010000120.1, forward strand.
CGGCACGCGGGTCGAACGCGGCGCGGGCGGCGGGCACGCGGTCTAGGGTCACGGTGGTCATCGCGGTTGCCATTGCCCCAAGATAGTGGCGCGGAGGTGGCATTCCAACGGCGCGTTCGGACGCGAATGGTGCCCGATGTTCGCACTGACCAGGGGAGGCTTTCTCCAACCGGCCGTTGCTCGTCGGCTGATACTTCCACGCGGCTTGTAGGACGGCGCGGCGCGGCATACCGAGCGGGCATGAGCGACGCGCTGACCATCCGCCCGATCTCGTCGAAACGCGACAAGCAGGCGTTCGTCGATGTCCCGTTCCGCCTCTACCGCGACGATCCGAACTGGGTACCGCCGCTGAAGGGCGAGGCGCTGGGACTGATCACGCCTGAGAAGAACGGCTGGTTCAGCCATGCGAAGGCGCAGTTGTTCCTGGCCGAGCGCGGCGGGACCGCGGTCGGGCGAATCTCGGCGCATATCGACACGCTGGCGCAGGATATGCCGGCCGAACAGGGGTTCGGTCCGGGCAGCGGTCAGTTCGGACTGTTCGACGCCGCCGATGGGAACGTCGCGCACGCGCTAATCGACGCCGCCGAGGGCTGGCTGCGCGGCCAGAGTGTCACCCGTGTGCTTGGGCCGATCAGCATGTCGGTGTGGGAAGAACCCGGGCTGCTGATCAAGGGCTACGATCACCCGCCGACGATCATGATGGGGCACGCCAAGCCCGAATATCGCGAGTGGATCGAAGGCGCGGGCTATCGGTCGGTCAAGCAGCTTGTCACCTACGAACTCGACATCACCAAGCAATTCCCGCCGCTGATTCAACGCATCATTCAGTCGGGCGAGCGCAATCCGCGAATCCGCATTCGCGAAGTCGACAAGTCCAAGTTCGAGGCCGAGGCGGCGATCATCCTGAGCATTCTCAACGATGCGTGGTCGCACAATTGGGGATTCGTGCCGCTGACCGCGCCGGAGATCGCCGACGTCGGGGTCAAGCTGAAGCCGATCGTCTTCAACGACCTGATCCGCATCGCCGAGGTCGATGGACGGCCGGTCGCGTTCATGATCACGCTCCCCGACCTGAACGAAGCAATCGCGCCGCTGAACGGGTCGCTGTTCCCGTTCGGCTGGGCCAAGCTCCTGTGGTGGCTGCGCGCGCCCAAGGTGAAGACGATGCGGGTGCCGCTGATGGGGGTGCTGAAGGAATTGCAGGCCTCGCGGCTGGCGTCGCAGCTGGCGTTCATGATGATCGAATATATCCGTCGCGCCTCGGTCGAGCGCTACGGCGCGACCCGCGGCGAGATCGGCTGGATCCTCGACGACAACCAAGGAATGAACGCGATCGCCGAGGCGCTGAAAACCAAGGTCAACAAGGTCTATCAGGTGTACGAAAAGACGCTTTAGCGCAGCCGCACCCAAGTCGGGGCATGGTCGCTGGCCTTCTCGCGGCCACGATATTCCTTGTCTACGCCCGCCTCCAGCAAGCGGTCGGCGGCGATCGGTGACAGCAGCAGATGGTCGATGCGGAAGCCCGCGTCGCGTTGCCATGCCCCCATCTGATAGTCCCAGAAGGTCCAGATGCCCCCTGCCGGATGCCGCGTGCGCAGCGCGTCGGTCCACCCCTGTACGACCAGGCGACGATAGCCCTCGCGCGACTCCGGCTGCATCAGCGCGTCGTCGGCCATCCGCTTGACCGACCAGACGTCGTCGTCGTTAGAGATGACGTTGTAATCGCCCGCCAGCACCACCGGTAGCTCCTCCGCCAGCAGGTCGCGGGCGCGCGCGGCGAGCCGGTCGAGCCAGCGCAATTTGTAATCGAACTTGGGGCCGGGCTGCGGGTTGCCGTTGGGCAAATAGATCGACGCGACGACCAGGCCGTCGATGTCGCATTCCAGATAGCGGCTGTGGTCGTCCTCGGGCTCGCCGGCCAGCCCGCGCTGGCGCTCGACCGGGGTCGTGCCCTTGGCCAGCACCGCGACCCCGTTCCAGCTCTTCTGGCCGTACCAGACCGCGCCGTAGCCGGCGTCGGCGACCTCCTGCTCGGGGAAGTTCTCGGCCGATTTCAGTTCTTGAAGGCAGACGACGTCGGGCTGCTGCTCGGTCAGATATTCGATCAACCGCGGCAGCCGCGCCTTGATGCCGTTGACGTTGTAGGTGACGATTTTCAAACGGCGAAACTCGTCCCGCAACCGCAGCCCGAGGCGGCGTTGGGATTGTCGACCTTGAACGCCGCGCCGCCGAGCGATTCGACGAAATCGACCGAACAGCCGCGCACCAAGTCGAGGCTGACCGGGTCGACCGCGAGCCGCACGCCGTCGGTTTCCGCCACCGCATCATCGCCGTCGACCGCGTCAGCGAGCGCGAATTTGTACTGAAACCCCGAACACCCGCCGCCGTCGACGGCGAGGCGGAGGATTGCGGGCTTGCCCTGCTTTGCCGCGATCGCCGCCACGCGCGCGGCGGCCGAGGGAGTGAGCGCGACTTCGGAAGCGAGCGTGGTCATGCGCGAGAGATAGGCGCTGCGGTGCGTCACGCCAATGGTGCCGGCGACCGCCCGCCCGGACCTCAAGCGATTGCTGGCGTCGGGCGAGCGCGTCGATTGCGCCGCAACGTTGAGCCGATCGCACCGAAACCGAGGATCAGCAGCGCCCAGGCGGCGGGTTCGGGGACAGCGGCGACGCCGGCGAAGTTCAGCGCGGCAGGACCGGTGACAACCCCGTTGAAGGTGCCGAAGTCCGTGTTGCTGTAACCGGTCGAAACCAGAAAATACTGGGTGCCGTTCGTCAGGTTGCGGGTGAACCCCGACAGGCCGATGGTCGGATTATCGTCGTTGGAGACCAGGACGTTGGACAGCGCATTCGCCGGGTTGAAGGCGTTTTGATAAAGCGACAGAAAATTGTCATAACCCGCGGTCACCTCAAATGCGTAACTGCCGCTGACCGAGGTGGTGAAGCCGAAGGTCTGATACGGCACGGCTGTTCCAATACCGCTAAGGCCGGTCGGCGGCGTGCCGCCTAGGGTACGCTGATAGGTTGGCTGTCCCGCGGTGTTGCCCGTGAATGTCTGTGCCGATGCCGGTGAAAGACACGTGAGCGACAGTAGGAGCGCGAAGGTCGCGTAACCGCGGCCCATCATCTTGAACATGGCTGATTCCTCGACTCGCGCGTTTGGAGTCGCCGAGACCAGACCACACTATCGACGCGGCAAATAGACCGGCAGTGTCCCGCGCTCTGAATTTAGTGTTATTCTGAGAAAATTACTGCGCGAGCGGCGTCGTTGTCGCAGCCGCGGGCTGAAGCGCGCGATCCTTCAGCGCACGCATGTAATCGGCGGTCTGGAGAAACGGCACCGGATTGACCGCGTGGCCGTCGATGCGGACTTCGTAATGGAGGTGGCTGCCGGTCGAACGACCGGTCGAGCCCATCAGCGCGACCAGCTGACCGCGGCGGACGCGGTCGCCGGGGTTGACCAGAATTTTCGAGAGGTGGCCGTAGCGGGTCTGGATGCCCTTGCCGTGCTCCAGCTCGACGAGGTTGCCGTAGCCACCCGAACGCTCGGCCCGGCCGACGAAGCCGTCCGCCGTCGCGTAGATCGGAGTGCCGACCGGACCCGGAATATCGACACCGGCATGCATCGCCGCCACGCCGCGGAACGGGTCGGCGCGGACCCCGAAATTGCTCGAGAAGTTGAGGAGCGCGACCGGCTGCGCCGAGGGGATCGCGATCGCGGGCGTCTCGACCACGTCGAGCTTCTTCCACGTCATGAACAGGCTGCGGAACTGCTGGTCGGCCTGAATGTCGGCGGTGTTTAGGTCGGCGGTAGTGCTGGCGGCGGTGGTGGTCGCCGCGACCGCGGCGGCGGCGCTGCCGTTACCGGCGGTCAGCAGACTGGCGGCCGCAAGCAGCAGGCAGGCAAAACGTGGCATCGTGAATTGGATCATAGGTCCCCGAGCGATCGTCTTGGCGTTCCACCCGTCCCCCGGGCGTTCCGCTGAAAATGTCATCCTGATCGCAGCCCCTCCGCCATCTGGATGCCCCGACCGACCACGCCGGCGGTTAACGGGCAATAGCAAGGGCGGCCCGACCACGCCGAGCCGCGTTCGGGACGCGGTGAGTTGAGCAAAGTGCGCCGAAGTGCGCGGCAGGCCGGGCTTAACCACGACTTCGGGATCGAATCGTGCTGCTGCCTGCCGCGCGAAAAGTTTCGTTAACCTTCAACCGTTTCGTGGCGGGACAGCAGGAAATCGACAGGCGCGGACCGCGCCGCTTCGCGCTAGGGGCGCGCGCACCGATGCTGCGTCAATTCACCCTTCGCCAGATCAAGCGCGCGATCGCGATCGGGAGCCTGGTGCTCGTCGGGGGCGGCTTTTCCGCGCATGCCGCGCTGATCGTGCTGAAGGTCGCGGCCGAGCGCGAACGCGCCGCCGCGGTGCGCGCCGCCGGGTTCGACGTGCAGGACCATTTCCCCGGCGCGGCGCTGCTGTATCCGGCCGATGCGCAGCCCGCCCCCGCGGTCGGCGCGACGGGCACCACCGCGCTACCGGTGGGACCGCTACCCGAGGGCGCGGACGCGAGCGCCGGCGACGCGTCGGTCCGCCCCGCGCAGCCGTTCACGATGGCGGGCGCGTCGCCGCTGGCGCGCGACCGGGCGCAGCGCTGCCTGACCAACGCGATCTATTACGAGGCGGCGTCGGAGAGCGACGACGGCCAGCGCGCGGTTGCGCAGGTGGTATTGAACCGGGTGCGGCACCCCGCCTTTCCGGCGAGCGTGTGCGGCGTGGTGTTCCAGGGGGCGGAGCGCACCACCGGCTGCCAGTTCAGCTTCGCGTGCGACGGCTCGATGGCGCGCATTCCCTCACGCGCGGGCTGGGCGCGGGCAAGCCGGTTCGCGGCCGACGCGCTGGCGGGGCGGGTGCTGGCCGCGGTCGGCGAAGCGACGCATTATCACACCTATGCGGTGACGCCTTCGTGGAACAAGAGCCTGGTAATGACCGCGGCGATCGGCGCACATTTCTTTCATCGCTGGAAGGGCTGGTGGGGCACACCGCCCGCCTTCCGGCAGAGCTATGCCGGGGCCGAGCCGTTCGCCGGACCGCACCCGCGCGCTGCGGTGGCGGTGC
>JAZKGJ010000121.1:0-2309 GCA_040385975.1 Pseudomonadota bacterium
CTACGACGCCAGGACCGACAGCCTGGTCGGCGCGTTCCGCTATCCCGGCGTCATCGGCTTCGTCGGGACGCTCGACCACAAGACCGGCAAGCTGCGCCATCTCGCGGACGTGAAGGGCGCGATGCTCTACCGCGTCACCAGTCTGGCGTTCGACCCCGATGCGCGGAAGATCTTTTATACCGAGGACAATTACGCCTTCCGCGACGTGATCGAGCTCGATGTTGATTCCGGCAAGAAACGGATGCTGCTGCGCGACGCGCGGATCGGCGATCTGGTGGTCAACCCACAGGACAAGTCGATCTGGGGGCTACGCCATCAGAACGGCTTCGCGACCTTGGTGCGCATCCCGCAGCCCTATGCCGGCTTCAACCAGATCCACACGTTCGCGTATGGGCAAACCCCGTTCGACCTCGACATCTCGCCCAACGGCAGCTTGATCTCGGCGTCGGTGGGGGAGGTCAACGGCGACCAGTCGGTCCGGGTCTGGCGGACCGCCGATTTCCTCGCGGGCCCGGGCGACGGCACGACGCCGCAGGAAGTGTCGCGGCTGACGCTCGCGCCGTCCACGCCCGAGGGATTCGTCTTCGCCCCCGACGGCAAATCACTCTTCGGCAGCGCCTATTACACCGGTGTCTCGAACATCTACAAAATGGACGCCGCGACCGGCAAGTTCGACGCGGTCAGCAACGCGTCGACCGGCTTCTTTCGCCCGGTCCCGCAGGCCGACGGTTCGCTGATCGTCTACGATTATGCCGGCGACGGGCTGACCCCGGCGCGGATCACGCCGACCCCGGTCAGCGACCTCGGCAGCATCCAGTTCCTCGGCACCAAGGTGATCGAGACCCATCCCGAGCTGAAGCAATGGGGGGTCGGCTCGCCCGCCAAGATCGACCTCGATGCACTCGTCACCGAACGCGGCAAATATTTGCCGTCGAAACGCATGAAGCTCGCCTCGGCCTATCCGATCGTCGAGGGGTATCAGGGCTCGGCCGCGCTCGGCTATTATTTCCACTTCGAAGACCCGATGCAGTTCAAGCAAGTCAGCGCGACGATCAGCGTCTCGCCGTTCGATCACCTGCGCACCCGCGACCGGCTCCACGCCGACATCAAGTACAAGTCGCTCAACTGGAATGCGCGTTACTGGCACAACGACGCCGATTTCTACGACCTGTTCGGCCCGGTCGAGCGCAGCCGCCGCGGCGACGCGGTCATCCTGGGTTACAACAAGACGAAGATCTACGACCCGCCGCGCCAGCTCGACCTGTTCGGCAGCGCTGCCGCCTATTTCGGGCTCGAGCAGCTCCCCAACGCGCAGAACGTGCTGGGGCCGAGCACGATCCTGTCGGCCGAGGCCGGTGCGCGCTACACCAACACCCGCAAGTCATTGGGCGCGGTCGATCACGAAAAGGGCATCGCCTGGGAAGTGATCGGCAACGTCGATTACGCGCAGCGCGACGCGTTTCCGAAACTCCACGCCGGGTTCGATTATGGCGCGCCGACCCCGATCCCCAACAGCTCAATGTGGGTCTACGCGCACGCCGGGGTCGCGGGCGGACCCGCTGCCAGCCCACTCGGCAGCTATTATTTCGGCGCGTTCCGCAACAATTACGTCGATGACCGCGAGGTCAAACGCTACCGCGGGCTCGAAGGCTTTCCGGGCTTCGACATCGACGAGATTTCGGCGCGCAAGTTCGGCAAGGTCATCTTCGAAGCGAACCTGCCGCCGGTTCGCTTCGCCGAAGTCGGGACGCCCAGCTTCTACCTCAGCTCGGTCCGCCCCGCGGTCTTCGGCGGGCTGCTCGCGACCAGCCAGGCGGGTGGGACCGAACGGACGTACAAGAACATCGGCGGCCAGCTCGACCTGAACTTCACCGTCGCGCTGCGCCTCCCGATGACGCTGTCGCTCGGCGCGGCAGCGGGGTTCGACCGCAACGGCTACCGCAAGACCGAATTCCTGTTCTCGCTCAAGATCCTGTGACTGAAACCGTCAACTGGGCGGTCGCGCTCGCGCCGGTGCTGGTGCTCGCAGGGCTGTTTGCGTGGCTCGACACCTTCAAGCTGATGAGCCGGTGGGAACTGATCGGCGTGCTGTTGCTCGGGGTCGGCGCTGGCCTTGCCGCCTATCCGCTCAGCGGGCGCTTCCTCGATGCGCTGCCGCTCGGTTTTTCCGACTACAGCCGCTTCGTCGCGCCGTGGATCGAGGAAGCGCTCAAGCTGGCGGTCGTGATCGGCCTGTTCGGCTTCAACCGGGTCGGGTTCAAACTCGACGCCGCGGTCCAGGGCTTCGCGATCGGCGCGGGCTTTGCGGT
>JAZKGJ010000122.1:0-2171 GCA_040385975.1 Pseudomonadota bacterium
GCGGCGGGCCGGCGCGGTACTGGCGGGTCGCGCCGTGGGGCGTACGCCTCGGGCTAATCTCGCCGCTGACCGCCAATTTCTGCGACGGCTGCAACCGCGTCCGGCTGACGACCGAGGGCAAGCTGTATCTGTGTCTGGGGCATGACGAACAGGTCGATCTGCGCGCAGCGCTGCGCCGCGGCGGGATCGCCGGATTGGACGCAGCGCTCGATGCGGGTCTCGCCGTGAAGCCCGCACGTCACGCCTTCGACATCGCCGCCGCCGCGCCCGCGGTTGCGCGGCACATGAGCGTGACGGGTGGCTAAACGCGCGCTGGTCGCGTCGCCGACCCCGCCCGCGCGCGCCGCTGCCAAGGCGCTGCGCGCTGCCTATGACTGGGTCGAGGTCGCCGATGCCGAGCTGATCGTCGCGCTGGGCGGCGACGGGTTCATGCTCCAGACGCTGCACAAGATGCTCGACCGCGATCCGGTGGTACCGGTGTTCGGAATGAACCTCGGCACGGTCGGCTTCCTGCTCAACGAATGGCGTCCCGAAGGGCTGGACGCGCGCCTGCGCGGCGCCAAACCGTTTCGGGTCACTCCGCTGCAGATGACCGCGCAAACCGTCACGGGCAAGACCGTTACCCTGCCCGCAATCAACGAAGTATCGCTGCTGCGCCAGACCCGCCAGACCGCCAATCTGGAAATTACGATCGACGAGCGCGTGGTGCTGGCCGATCTCGCGTGCGACGGCATTCTGACCGCGACCCCGGCGGGATCGACCGCGTACAATCTGTCGGCGCATGGCCCGATCCTGCCGCTCGGCTCGGCGATGCTGGCGCTGACCCCGATCAGCCCGTTTCGGCCGCGACGGTGGCGCGGCGCGATCCTGCCCGACAAGACCCGGATCGGCATCCGCGTGCTCGATCCCAAGAAGCGCCCGGTCAGCGCCGTCGCCGATCAGCGCGAAGTCCGCGACGTCGCCCGCGTCGACATCGCGATCGACCGCGCGCGTAACCTGACCTTGCTGTTCGACCCCGAACACGCGTTGGACGACCGCATCACCATGGAGCAGTTCATCGCATAACGCGGTTTGCGCCAGGCTGGCGCAAGACTCGCGTCAGCGCGGCTGGCGGGCCTCGGCCCGTCCGGCGGCGGCTCCGCCGCGACGCGCCCGACATCCAACCCAGGACTTGCTCCACTCGTCCGCCTTGCTATAGGCGCGCCTCGCGAGACGGTGTTCCCCGGTAGCTCAGCGGTAGAGCGTTCGACTGTTAATCGAATGGTCGCCTGTTCGAATCAGGCCCGGGGAGCCATCGTTTGCGTATCCGATCGGCGCGCTAATCGGCGTCTCGACGCAAGCGCGGCCGGCGGGGTGCAGCCCCGACCGACGCCACCGCTTTGCCGGGTCGCGCTCAGCCGCCCCCGTACATCTTCGTCACCATCGCGCGCGCATTGCCGGGCGCGATGCCGCGGCGGATCAGCATGTTGTAATGCGCCTCGCGCCGCGCCTTCTGACGCTTGGTGATGGCCGGGGCCATCGTCGTCGTGGTGGTCGATGTCGTCGAACTGGTGGTCGTGGTCTGGACCTCAGGCGCCGCGATCGACAGTGTCGCGATCAGGCTGGCAAGTACGATCATTTTCTCTCTCCCTACGACTCGGCGATTACACCCGCCGCACGCCCGCGATTAGGAGCCTGCGCGCGGTGAATTGCAAGGCCTGCGGCTTGTCAGCCGCGGCCGGCGCTGCGACACAGCAGCGATGACCCACCCAGCGACGTTCATCGCCGGCCTGCCGAAAGCCGAGCTGCACCTTCATATCGAAGGCAGTCTCGAGCCCGAACTGATGTTCGCGTTGGCCGAGCGCAACCGCGTGACCATCCCGTTCGCGTCGATCGAAGATGTCCGCGCGGCGTATGATTTCAGCAACTTGCAGGACTTTCTGGACATCTATTACGCGGGTGCCGACGTGCTGCGCACGGAACGGGATTTTCACGATCTTGCGCTCGCCTATTTCGACCGCGCCGTCGCGGACGGGGTGGTCCATGCCGAGATCTTCTTCGACCCGCAGACCCACACCGACCGCGGCATCCCGTTTCAGGTCGTTGCCGACGGGTTGCTCGCCGGGATGGCCGCGGCCGAAACGCGCCACGGCCTGACCAGCAAGCTCATCCTCTGCTTCCTGCGCCACCTC
>JAZKGJ010000123.1:0-16525 GCA_040385975.1 Pseudomonadota bacterium
AAGGTCTATGCCGCCGAGGCCGCGCGCGACCCGGTCCTGTCGCTCACCGCGGCGGCGGGGTTGGCGCGGCGGCCGGTGTTCGCCGAGCACCGCGATCTGTTCCGGCGACCGCTGACCACCGCAGAACTCGACCGGTTCGACGCGGTCGTGCTCGACCCGCCCCGCGCCGGCGCGCGCGAACAGGTCGCGCAATTGGCTGCCGCGCGGCCACTCATCGCGTATGTTTCGTGCAATCCCAGCAGTTTCGCGCGCGATGCCCAGATATTGTGCGAAGCCGGCTACCGGCTCGACTGGGTGCAGCCGGTCGGCCAGTTCCGCTGGTCGACCCACGTCGAACTGGCCGCGCGTTTCAGCCGTCAGGGATAATCCGCGCGCACGAAGAACAGGCCGTCGGGCGGCGCGTTCAGCCCCAATTTTGCCCGGTCCTGCGCCGCAAGTGCCGCGACGAGATCGTCAGCCGTCCACTTGCCCAACCCGACCAGCGCCAGGCACCCGACCATCGAGCGGACCTGATGATGCAGGAACGAGCGCGCCGACGCCCGCACCGTGATGACCCCGTCGTCGCGCGTCACCTCAAGCCGATCGAGCGTCCGCACCGGGCTGTCGGCCTGGCAATGCGCCGAGCGGAAGGTGGTGAAGTCATGCCGCCCGACGAGCGCCTGCGCCGCCGCGTGCATCGCCGCCGCGTCGAGCGGTCGCGGCACCAGCCATGCGAGCCCCGCCTGCCACGTCAGCGGCGCGCGGCGGTTGACGATGCGATATTCGTAATGCCGCGCGACACAGGAAAAACGCGCGTGCCAGTCGTCGGCGACGGCTTCGCACGCGAGGACCGCGACCGGGGCGGGACGGAGGTGCGCGTTGAGCGCCTCCCTCAGCCGGAACGGGGTGAGCGGTCGGACGAGATCGACATGCGCGCGCATCGCCAGCGCGTGGACGCCCGCATCGGTGCGGCCCGCCGCTTGGACCGCCGCCCGCTCGCCGGTCAGCGCGAATGCGGCGTCCTCGATCGCCTGCTGCACGCTCGGTCCGTTATCCTGCCGCTGCCAGCCGACGAACGGGCGGCCATCGTATTCGACCGTCAGCGCAAACCGCGTCAAAGCTGCGTGCCCGGCGGGACCGGAAACCCGCGCAGCAGTTCGGCGACAGTCATGACGCCCCGCCCGGCGCGCTGGACCAGCGTCGGGCGGATCGCGCCGTCGGCGCAGGCAATGGTCAGCGCCTGATCGATCACCATGCCACCGCGGGCGACATCACGGCGCATCTCTGCGGCAAGTACCCGGACTCGCTCGCCGCCATGTTCGAAGAATGCGCCGGGCGGGTTGAAGGCCTGCACCTGCCGCAGCACCGCGGCGCAGGGCGCAGCGAAATCGAGCCGCGCCTCCGCCTTGTCGATCTTCGCCGCATAGGTCGCGCCGTCCGGTTGCGGAACCGGCGGATGGCCGGGCAGGTCGGCCAGCACCTTGACCAGCAGGCGCGCGCCGGCCGCCGCCAATTCCGCAGTCATCGCTCCCGCGGTCTTGGCGTCGATCGCGGTTTCGACCGTTGCCAGCATCGGCCCGGTGTCGAGCCCGGCCGCCATCTGCATGATCGTGACCCCGGTGACCGAGTCGGCGGCTAGGATCGCACGCTGGATCGGCGCTGCGCCACGCCAGCGCGGCAACAGCGACGCGTGGATGTTGATGCACCCTAGCCGTGGCGCATCGAGCACCGCCTGCGGCAGGATCAGGCCGTAAGCCGCCACCACCGCGATATCGGTGTCGAGCGCCGCGAACGCCGCCTGCGCCGCCGAATCCTTCAGCGACACCGGACTGCGCACCGCAATCCCCAGCGTCTCCGCACGGCGCTGCACCGCCGACGCCACCAGCTCGCGCCCGCGCCGCCCGCCCGGGCGCGGCGGCTGGGTATAGGCGGCGACGACGTCATGGCCCGCCGCGACCAGCGCTTCCAGCGCCGGCACCGCAAACTCGGGCGTCCCCATAAACACGATCCGCATGGCGGCGTCCGGAACACGCTGGCGGGGCGGGGCGCAACCCCCTATCTGTTCTCGCGATGGCATCGCGCGAGATCGAGACGTTGACGCAGGCGCTCGCGCGGTTGCCGGGGCTGGGGCCGCGGTCGGCGCGGCGGGCGGTGCTGCATTTGATCAAGCGCCGTGAGACCGCGCTTGCGCCGCTGGTCGCGGCGCTCAGCGCGGTCGAGGCGCGGCTGGTCGGCTGCACCACCTGCGGCAATGTCGACACCAGCGACCCATGCGCGATCTGCGCCGACCCGCGCCGCGATGCCCGCGCGCTGTGCGTGGTGGAGGAGGTCGCGGATCTGTGGGCGCTCGACCGATCGCGGCTCTTTCCGGGGCGCTTCCACGTGCTCGGCGGACGGTTGTCGGCGCTCGAAGGCGTGCGGCCCGAAGATCTCACGATCGAAAGCCTGGTCAGCCGGATCGCGGCGGGCGGCATCGACGAAGTCGTGCTGGCGATGAACGCGACGCTGGAGGGACAGACCACCGCGCATTACGTCGCCGAACGGATCGAGCGGTTTCCGGTGCGCATCACCCAATTGGCACATGGCCTGCCGGTTGGCGGCGAGCTCGACTATCTCGACGAAGGCACGCTGGCACAGGCGTTGCGCGCACGCCGCCCGGTCGCTTAAAGCGCGCCGTGATGGCAGTTCTCCCGATCGTCGAGATTCCCGACCCGCGCCTCCGGCTTGTCTCGCGCGCCGTCGACGGCGTCGATGACGCCGTGCGCAAGCTGATCGACGACATGACCGACACGATGTACGCCGCGAGCGGCATCGGCCTGGCCGCAATTCAGGTCGGAGTCGATCGCCGCGTCGTCGTCATCGACCTTCAGGAAGAGGAGGATGCGGACGGGAAACCGATCCGCCACCCGCGGGCGTATGTGAACCCCGAAATCGTGTCGGTCAGCGACGAAATCGCGGCTTACAACGAAGGCTGTCTGTCGATCCCGGAACAATATGCGGAGGTCGAGCGCCCGGTCGCGTGCCGGACGCGTTGGCTGGACCGCGATGGCACGGTGCACGAGGCGGAGATGGATGGCCTGCTGGCGACCTGTATGCAGCACGAGATCGATCATCTGAACGGCGTGCTGTTCGTCGACCATATCTCACGTCTAAAGCGAGATATGCTTCTCAAGCGCCTGACCAAGCAGCGTAAAGCCGCTTAAGCGCCGCAGTAGATCAGGTCGATCGTCGGGAACAGCATCTGGCTCTTCACCCGCATCGTCTTGGCCCGCGTGTCGAAGCTCAAGTCGATCGTTTCGGCGACCTTACGGTGTTCGGCCTGGCATGTCCCGGCAAGCTTGAACCCGGTCGGAATCGTCGCGACATCGGGCAAGTCGCAAGAGATTTCGCCTGCGGTCTTCAACCCACGCGTGGTAAACCGCCACGCGCCGCCCTTGCACAGCGCGGGATTGCTCGCCCATGCGCCGATGTAGCGATATTGCTGGGTGGCGGGGGGAAGGATTGCGCCCGGCGCGGGGGCATCGATCGGATCGACTCGCACGGTTTCCAGCGGTTGGGGTGACGGCGGCACGAACCCGCCGTTCGCCGCCTTGGCATCGCGCTTGGCGATCTCCTGCGCTTTGCCGCCGTCCGGCGCGGCGCCCGAACAGCCGATCAACAGGCAGGGCAGGGCAAACCACGATATGCGCATGACCCTCCAACCGGCTCCGATGGGGGAAGGTTCCGTGCACGCGGCACAGGGGCTGTCCTACCGTGTTCGTTCAAGCTATGTTCCGACGATGGACACGCCGCCTTTCCACTTCGCGATTGAGTTTCGGCCGGGCGGCGGGGGTCGGCAAAAAACGCGCTATCGTCTCAACATTGTCAACATTCGCGGGCGCGCCTGATGACCGAATTGCTTCTCGCTGCGCTGCTGGCGCTCGCCGGCGGGTTGCTGCTGGGGTGGCTGTATGGCCAGCGAAGTGTGGCCGCCGCCCGCGCCGAGCGCGACGCGCGTGAGAACGACTTCAAGGCGGCGATCGTGGATCTGGCGCGCGCCGAGGAGCGGTTGAAGGCGCAGGCCGACGCCAAGGAGGCAATGGCGGCGCAGTTCGGACAGGTCGCGGGACAGGCGCTGGAAACCGCGCAGCGCCAGTTCCTCGAACGCGCCGATGCGCGCTTCCGGCAGTCGGAAGAGACCGCGGGGCAGAACCTGAAGGCGATGCTGCAACCGGTCAGCGACCGGCTGCTCCGTTATGAAGAGGGTGTCGCCAAGGTCGAGGCCGAGCGCCGCGATGCGTTCGGCAATCTGACCGGCTTGATCGAATCGATGCGGGTCGGACAGGAAAAGGTGTCGAGCGAGGCGGCCAAGCTGGTCAACTCGCTGCGCAACGCGCCCAAGTCGCGCGGCCGCTGGGGCGAGCAGCAATTGAAGAACGTGCTCGAAACCTGCGGCCTGGCCGAGCACACCGATTTCCAGACCGAAGTGAGCGTGGCCGGCGGGGACGAAGGCGGGCGGCTGCGCCCGGACGCGATCGTGACGGTACCGGGCGGGCGCTCGCTGGTGATCGACGCCAAGGTGTCGCTCAACGCGTATCAGGACGCGTTCGGCGCGGTCGACGAGGCCGAGCGCCTCATCGGGCTGGCGGCACACGCGACCTCGATGCGCAATCACGTCAACGGGCTCGGCAACAAGGCATACTGGAGCCAGTTTGCCGACGCCCCCGATTATGTGATCATGTTCGTGCCGGGCGAACATTTTCTCTCAGCCGCGCTGGAACACGATCCGACGCTGTGGGATTTCGCGTTCGACAAGCGCGTGTTGCTCGCCACCCCCACCAATTTGATCGCGATCGCGCGCACCGTCGCCGCGGTCTGGCGGCAGGAGAAGCTGGCCAAGGAAGCGCGCCAGATCGGAGAATTGGGCAAGGAACTGTACGACCGGCTGGCCAAGGCGCTCGGCGACCTGCGGGTGGTCGGCTCGGGGCTCAACACCGCGGTCAAGAATTACAATGCCTTCGCCTCCAGCCTGGAAACCCGCGCGCTGGTGACCGCGCGCAAGCTGCGCGACCTCAACATCGAACCCGGCACGCGCGAGATCGCGGACGTGCCCGCGGTCGAGCTGTTGGCGAGCCACGCCGATCAGGGGAGCTAGCGCCGCCGATGGTCGCGATGCGGTTTGAGCTGCCCGACCCGACGCTGCGCGCCGCCGGTCAGCGACATTGTCGCGCCAGCACCTCATACGCCATGACCGCGGCTGCGACCGCGGCGTTCAGGCTGTCGGCCTTGCCCAGCATCGGGATCTTCACCAGCGTGTCGCATGCCGCCGCCATGTATTGAGGCATCCCGTGTGCCTCATTGCCGGTCAGCAGGAAGGTCGGCGCGGCGTAGGTAGCGGCACGGTAATCCTGATCGGCGTCGAGGCTCAGCCCGACCAGCTGGCCCGGGCCGCGGCGCAGCCACGCCGCGAAGTCGGCCCAGCCGGTATGGACGACCGGCACCGTGAACAGCGCGCCCATGCTGGCGCGCACCGCCTCAACCGAAAACGCATCGACGCATTCGTCGAGCAGGATCAGCGCGCCAGCACCAACCGCGTCGCCGGTGCGCAGGATCGTCCCGAGGTTGCCAGGGTCGCGCAACCGCTCCGCCACCAGCCAGATTGCGGCGCTGTGCCGGTCGAGGTCGTCCAGCGTGACCGCGAATTCGTCGAAGATCCCGACCACCGCCTGGGGATTGTCCTTCCCCGACAGCTTGCCGAGGATATCGGCATTGGTCTGGATTGCTTCCCCGCCACCCGCTTCTACCGCGATCGACAGCGCGTGGACCAGTTCGTGCCCTGCACCTGCCGCGGTGTAGAACAATGTCCGCGGCAGCCGACCTGCGTCACGCGCTTCGGTCAGGATCCGCAGGCCCTCGACCAGAAACTGCCCGCTGGCCTTGCGATGTCGCTTGTCGCGCAGGTCGCGCGCATATTTGACCAGCGGATTGGAAAAGGCCGTGATCTCGCGCGGCACTCAATCCTCGCCGAACTTGTCTTCCACCAGCCCGGCCAGCGCGCTTACCGCCGTTTCGGCACCCTCGCCCTCGGCCGAAATGACGATCGTGTCGCCCATCGCCGCGCCAAGCATCATGAGCCCCATGATCGAGGTGCCGGTGACCGACCCCGCGCCCGGCTTTTCGACCGTGACCGCGACCGGCTGCGACGCCGCGAGGGTGACGAATTTGGCGCTGGCACGGGCATGAAGGCCGCGGCGATTCTGTATCAACACGCTTTGGCGAGCGGTCACGCCGCGGTGGCCCGCAGCATCTCCGACGCGACGGTAATATATTTGCGGCCCGCGTCGCGCGCTGCGGCGACTGCGTCGACCACCTTCATGACCTTGCGCGCGCCACCCAGCCGGATCAGCATCGGCAGGTTGATCCCCGCAATGACTTCGATCCGCCCCGCCTCCATCAGCGAGATCGCGAGATTGGAAGGCGTCCCGCCGAACAGGTCGGTAAGCAGGATTACGCCATTGCCGTCATCGACCGCCGCGATCGCGTTCGCGATGTCGCCGCGCCGCGATTCCATATCGTCCTCGGCCTCGATGCAGATCGATGCGACCCGGTCCTGCTTGCCGACGACATGCTCCATCGCGGTCACGAACTGCTCGGCGAGCCGCCCATGCGTGACCAGCACCAATCCGATCATCGTGCCGAAAATCCAAGTTGCGTCATGCGACGGCCGGGCTTCCCTCAAGCGAGTCCTGCGGTGCCGCCGCCAGGTCGCGGTGGACGGTTGTGGGCGAAAACCCAGCGTCGCGCAACCGCTTCGCAATGCGCTCGGCGACGTGGACCGAGCGGTGTCGCCCGCCGGTGCAACCGAAAGCGACGGTGACGTACGCCTTCCCCTCGGCCCGGTAGCGGGGCAGGAGCGTGAGCAACAGCGCCTCGATCTGCTCCATCGCAACCGGATAGGCGGGGTCGTCGGCCACGTAAGCCGACACGTCGGCATCCTTGCCGGTCCCGGGACGCAGCGCATCGATCCAGTGCGGATTGCGTAGAAACCGCATGTCGAGGACGATGTCGGCACCGCGCGGCAGCCCGCGCGCGAAACCGAACGACATGATGGTCAACGTCGGTTGTCCCAGCGCGTCGCCCGAAAAGCTGTCGCGGACCTGCTGACTGAGTTCCTGCGCGGTCAGGCTGGTGGTGTCGATCAGCCGGTTGGCCCAGTTGCGGAGCGGTGCGATCAACTCGCGTTCGCGCGCGATCCCGATCCCGGCGGGGACGTCCGAGGCCAGCGGATGCCGCCGCCGCGTCTCTGAATAGCGGCGCTCCAGCTCGTCGCTGCCGCAGTCGAGAAACAGGGTCCCGACGTCATGGCCGTGCTTTTCGCGCAAATTGCGGATGCGCTTGACGATCTGTTCCGCATCGAACCCGCGCGTGCCCGCCCCGAAACCAAGCGCGAGCGGGCGCTCCGCCCCGTCGCCGCCCTCGGGCAAGGCGGTCGCCAGCAACCGGTCGAGCAGCAGCAGCGGCAGGTTGTCGACGACTTCCCAGCCGAGATCCTCGAGCGTGCGGAGAACGGTCGATTTGCCCGCGCCGTACATGCCCGTGACGAGCAGGATCTGTTTCATGACCGCGCTCATTCGGGCAGCGCCCGCAAGGCGATCTCAACCTTGAGCGGCGCGGAAGCTTCCAGGAGGGACAGCGTGATCATCGGGACATCCACCCCTGCCATATCTGATTTCGCCGGGTCGGGCAGCCTTTGCGGGACGCCTGCGCTCACCACGAGCGCGATCGGTACGGTCCCGGTCGGCGGCAAGGTCACGATACCGATACCGCGGACCTCGATTTGCCCCGCGATGGCGGCAGGCGCGCTGGCGATCACGCGTTTGCCGGCGCGGGTCAGCTGCGTGTAATCGTCGCTCACCAGGCGCGCGCCACGGTCGATTAGGCGCAGCGTCAGGTCGGACTTGCCGCTTCCCGACGCCCCGAAGATCAGCACTCCGCGCCCATCGATCGCGACACAGCAGGCGTGGACGGTCTCGCTCACGCCGAACGCTCGATCAGCGGCAGTCGCACGACGAAGCGCGCCCCCACATCGGACAGTTCGACCGCGATCACGCCCTGATGCGCTTCGACGATGGTGCGCGCGATCGCAAGTCCCAGCCCGGAATGCTGGCCGAACGCCTCCCCCTCCGGGCGGACCGAGTGGAAGCGCTGAAACACCGCATCGCGCGCATCGTCCGGGACGCCGGGCCCTTCGTCATCGACCTGCAGCCTCAGTTCCCCCGACAGGCGTTCGAGGGCAACCCGAATTGTGGCGCGGTCGGGCGAGAACGAAATCGCGTTATCGATCAGATTTTCCACGACCCGCTCCAGCCGGGCACCATCGCCGGCGACCGGGAAGGAGCCGCGGTCGGCGCGGCGGAAACTGATCTTGATACCGCGTTCGATACCTCGGGCTCGGCGCTGCGACAGCAGGCCGCCGACCAGCGCGGCGAAGTCGATCTCCTCGAACGGCACCCGGCTCAACTGCGCATCGAGCCGCGACGCTTCCGAAATGTCGCTGATCAGCCGGTCGAGCCGGCGGACATCGTCCTGCACGACCGCCAATAACTTTGCGCGCAGCCCCGCATCCTTGACCTGCGCCAGCCCGTCGACCGCCGAGCGCAGCGACGCGAGCGGATTTTTAAGTTCGTGCGTGACATCGGCGGCGAACGCCTCGGTCGCGTCGATCCGCGCGCGCAGCGCAAGGCTCATGTCCGACAGCGCACGCGCCAGCATCCCCAGCTCGTCGCGCCGCGAAGGCAGACGCGGGACGACGACTTCGCGCGCGCGTCCCAGCCGGACCCTCACCGCAGCGCGCGCCAGCCGCCGGATCGGCCGCACGATCGTCCGCGCAAGAAACAGCGACAACAGGATCGAGACGAGCGTGACGACTCCCAGCACGACCGCCAGCCGCAGCCGCTCATCGCGCACCGTGCGGGTGATATTGCGCGCATTGACGGTCGTCATGGCCGCGCCGCCGCCCGATATCCGCGCGGCGGC
The DNA here is from genome assembly GCA_040385975.1 of Pseudomonadota bacterium. Classification (GTDB taxonomy): domain Bacteria; phylum Pseudomonadota; class Alphaproteobacteria; order Sphingomonadales; family Sphingomonadaceae; genus Sphingomonas. The sequence goes on from JAZKGJ010000123.1 coordinate 8,995, forward strand.
GGTGATGACCGGGGTGCGGTCGGGCGCGCGCCACACCGTCGCTGCGGTCGGCGCGCCCGCCAGTACGCTGAGAACATCGGTCCAAGCGCGACCGTCGGCGCCGCGTTCGCGGTACAGCGGGTCGCGCGCCGCGCCGACGATCGTGTCGATCGCGGCATCCAGAAAGCGTGCGGCGTCCTGCCGCCAGCGCTGCCGGTCGGGGTCGCGCAATGCGAAATTGCGCAGGCCGGCGGCACGGGTGTCGGCGATCAGCCGGCCGTCGGCGCCAAAGACGCGGATCCGTGTTTCGGTCGCGCGCGCGAGATTGATTAAAGTCGTTCGCCGATCGGCGGCGGGCGCGACCCGCAACGCTTCGGCGATCAACGCCGCCTCCCGCGCCGATTGCTGCGTGCGGTTGTCGACCAGCCGCGAGCGGTACGAGTCGAGGTAGAAAAAGCCACCCGCCAGCATCAGCAGCGCGAGGACGTTCACCGCCAGGATGCGGCGCGTGAGCGAGACCCGACCCGACCAGCTTAGCGCCAGGTCGTTGTCGGGCTCGTCGTCATTCGTCGGAGAAACGGTAACCGGCGCCATACAGCGTTTCGATGGCGTCGAAGTGCGGGTCGACCTGACGGAATTTGCGGCGCACGCGCTTGATGTGGCTGTCGATGGTGCGGTCGTCGACGTAGATGTCGTCCTGGTATGCGGCATCCATCAACTGGTTGCGGCTTTTGACGACCCCGGGGCGCTGCGCGAGCGTTTCCAGGATGAGGAATTCGGTAACGGTCAGCGTCACCGACTTGTCGCCCCAGGTCACCTTGTGCCGGGCGGGATCCATCACCAGCCGGCCGCGTTCGATCGCCTCCGCGGTCGCTTCGCCCGGCGTGCTGGTCTGCACCACCTCCACCCGGCGGAGGATCGCGCGGATGCGAGCGATCAGAAGGCGCTGGCTGAACGGCTTGGCGATATAATCGTCGGCGCCCATCGCCAACCCGAGCGCCTCATCGAGCTCGTCGTCCTTGCTGGTCAGGAAAATCACCGGCATCGCGCTGCGCTCGCGCAGCCGCCGGAGCAGCTCGAGCCCGTCCATCCGCGGCATCTTGATGTCGAAGATCGCCAGGTCGGCGGGATTTTCGGTCAGCGCCTTCAGCGCGGTCTCGCCGTCCGAATAGACACGGGTCAGAAAGCCCTCGGTCTGGAGCGCGATCGACACCGAAGTCAGGATGTTGCGGTCGTCATCGACTAACGCGATCGTGGCCGTCATGGCGCGGGCTTAGGGGGTTTGTCGGGCCGGCTCAACCCAAGCGCGTGCTGACACCGGTTACCTGTTTGACCGGTATTGCGGCGACCGATAAGCGACCGCACATACCGGAGCAGCGGATGATGACGGCCGTGGCAAACGCCGCCGTGTCAGGCATTTGAGGGGATTGGACGTGAGCGAGCGCATTCCGGCCAAGGGGCTAGAGGCACAGGGGATCGAGACGCGCGCCGACCTCCACTGGAATCTGACGACCGCGCGGCTGGTCGAAGCCGCGGTCGCGCGGGGCGAGGGCAAATTGAGTGCCGATGGTCCATTGGTCGTCGAAACCGGCCCGCACACCGGCCGCTCGGTCCAGGATCGCTTTATCGTCCGCGATGCCGAAACCGAAGCGACGGTGTGGTGGGGCAAGTCGAACAAGGACATGGCACCGGCGCCTTTCGCGACATTGAAGGCCGATTTCCTCGCGCATCTGAAGACCAAGGGCGACCTGTGGGTGCAGGACCTCTACGGCGGGTCGCAGGCCGATCACCGCGTCAACGTCCGCGTCGTGAACGAACTGGCGTGGCACAATCTGTTCATCCGCACGATGCTGGTCCGCCCGACCGAAGCCGATTTGAAGGGCTTCGAGGCCGATTACACGATCATCGATCTGCCGAGCTTCCAGGCCGATCCCGCGCGCCACGGCTGCCGTAGCGGCACGGTTATCGCGGTCAATTTCACCGAAAAGCTGATCCTGATCGGCGGCACCCGTTATGCCGGCGAGATGAAGAAGTCGGTATTCAGCCTGCTCAATTACCTGCTGCCGCCCGCCGGGGTGATGCCGATGCACTGCTCGGCCAATATCGGCCCGAACGGCGATACCGCGGTTTTCTTCGGTCTGTCGGGGACCGGCAAGACGACGCTCAGCGCCGACGCCAGCCGCACACTGATCGGTGATGACGAGCATGGCTGGTCCGACACCGCGGTCTTCAATTTCGAAGGCGGCTGCTACGCCAAGATGATCCGGCTGTCGGCCGATGCCGAGCCCGAGATCTTCGCGACCACCAAGCGGTTCGGCACGGTGCTGGAAAACGTTGTCATGGACTCGGTGACGCGCCAGCTCGACCTCGACGACTCGAGTCTCGCGGAAAACAGCCGCGGGGCGTATCCGATCGACTTCATTCCCAACGCGAGCGACGACAATCTCGGGCCGGTACCCAAGAATATGATCTTCCTGACCGCCGACGCCTACGGCGTGCTGCCGCCGATCGCGAAGCTGACCCCCGACCAGGCGATGTACCACTTCCTGTCGGGCTATACCGCGCGCGTGGCGGGAACCGAGATCGGCGTGATCGAGCCCGATGCGACTTTTTCGACGTGCTTCGGCGCGCCGTTCATGCCGCGCCACCCATCCATTTACGGCAATCTGCTCAAGGAGCGGATCGCCAAGGGCGGCGTCGATTGCTGGCTGGTCAACACTGGCTGGACCGGTGGCAAGTATGGCACCGGCAACCGGATGCCGATCAAGGTCACCCGCGCACTCCTCAACGCCGCGCTCGACGGCAGCCTGAAATCGGCCGAATTCCGCACTGATCCGTATTTCGGGTTCCAGGTGCCGGTCGCGGTCCCGGGCGTCGAGAGTCAAATCCTGGATCCGCGCGCGACCTGGGCCGACAAGGACGCCTATGACGCGACCGCCGCGCGGCTGGTCGATCAGTTCGTCGAGAACTTCGCGCAATTCGCCGACCATGTCGACGAGGGCGTGCGGCAAGCCGCGCCCGGGATGAAGTTGGCGGCCTGAACTGCGGGCAGACCGGCCTAAAGCCCGTCCGCCATCGCAGTCTCGAGGTTCAACCGCACCGCTTCGAAGAACTGCTCGGTGGTCATCCAGGGCTGATCCGGACCGATCAGTATTGCGAGGTCCTTGGTCATCTTGCCTTCCTCGACCGTCTGAACACAAATCCGCTCGAGCAATTCCGCGAAGCGCGTCACGTCCGGCGTGTTGTCGAACTTGCCGCGGTATTTCAGCCCGCCGGTCCAGGCGAAGATCGACGCGATCGGGTTGGTGCTGGTCGCCTTGCCCTGCTGATGCTGGCGATAATGCCGCGTGACGGTGCCGTGCGCGGCCTCCGCCTCGACAGTGTTGCCGTCGGGGGTCAGCAGCACCGAGGTCATCAAGCCAAGTGAACCGAACCCCTGCGCGACCTGATCAGACTGAACGTCGCCGTCGTAGTTCTTGCACGCCCACACGAACTCGCCGTTCCACTTCAGCGCGCTGGCAACCATGTCGTCGATCAGGCGATGTTCGTAGACGGTGCCCGCTTCGGCGAACTTTTCCTTGAATTCGGCGTCGAAAATCTCCTGGAACAGGTCCTTGAAGCGGCCGTCATAAGCTTTCAGAATCGTGTTCTTGGTGCTGAGATAGACCGGCCATTTGCGTCCGAGCCCGTAATGGAAGCTCGCCCGCGCGAAATCGCGGATCGATTCGTCGAGGTTGTACATCCCCATCGCCACCCCGGACGACGGATACTGAAACACCTCTTCTTCGATCACGGTGCCGTCTTCGCCTTCGAATTTCATCGTGAGCTTGCCGGGGCCGGGGACCAGGAAATCAGTCGCGCGATACTGGTCGCCGAAGGCATGGCGGCCGACCACGATCGGGTGCGTCCATCCGGGGATCAGCCGCGGCACGTTCTTGATGACGATCGGTTCGCGAAAAACGACCCCGCCCAGGATGTTGCGGATCGTCCCGTTGGGTGATTTCCACATCCGCTTGAGGTCGAATTCCTCGACCCGCTGTTCGTCAGGCGTGATCGTCGCGCATTTTACGCCGACGCCGTATTTCTGGATCGCTCGCGCGCTATCGACCGTCACCTTGTCATCGGTCGCGTCACGGTGTTCGACGCCCAGGTCGTAATAGTCGAGGTCGATCTCGAGATACGGCTTGATCAGCCGCTCGCGAATCCACTCCCAGATGATCCGCGTCATCTCGTCGCCGTCGATCTCAACGACGGGGGTCTTTACCTTGATCTTCTGCATGGGCCTCGGTCCGGGGAGGGGCGGGATGTGGCGCGGCTCCTAAGCGCAAGCGGACGGCATTTCAATCGCGCCGGCTTGCCGGTGTCGGTTCAGCGTGGCAGCTTTGCGCGACCTTTTCCGGGGAGGGCGCGGAATGATTTGGGTCTGGCGGCTGGCGGTGCTGGCATTGCTTGTCACGTCGGCAGGCGTGTCCGCGCAGGGCGAGCGTCGGCGCGTGCCGTCGACGCCTTGGCCGGACTGCCCGTCGGACCTGCCAGGGTCGCCTTGCGTCACCCCGTTGCCGCGCGAATTTCCCAGACCGATCATCGCACCGCCGCCGCCGCCCCGACCCGATACCCCGGACCCGGGCACGCAATTCGCGCCGGCCAAGGTCTGCATCCCCGACCGTGGTCCGCGCGCCGCCTGGAAAGGGTTTTGCAAGGACCTGGGCAACGATGGCCAGCCGTTGCCCGGCTCACAGGGCGGCGCCGGCGGACCGGGTGCGGCCGCGTGTGAGAGGTTACCCACCCCGGACGCGCGCCGCCGGTGTGAAGCGCAGCGCGCTGGTGGAACCGGTGGGAATGGCGGCGGCAGCGGCGGGGGCGATAGCGGCGACGGCGGCGGGAGCGGGGGTTACGGAAATCTCGTGCTCGATCACGGCAACGGAAAGTATGCTACCAACGTCGCGCTGGTTCCGCCGCGCTACGTCTGGGGCTATCCCGAACGCTGCGCCGTGATCGTCGCGCGCAGCCGAGCGGAAGCGGAATATTTCGCCCGAATCAAGAACCTGCCGTCGCCGCCGCCGCAGCCGTTCGGGTTGATCAACCGACGCGGTGCAGCGTCGGTCTGGTGCGCGACGCCGCCCGGGCAATCAAGGCAGTATTTTCTGGTACAGGGGCAGCAGACCGGCGTTCCGAACACCGAAAACGCGATCTCGCAGTCGCGTGAGCGAGCATGGGCGGTATTCGGGAGGCGGATCTCGCTGTCTTGGGTGTTCGGCCAGACCTTCTGAGCTGGCCGCTGCAAGGCAGGCGTTGTCGCGTCCGCCGACGCGGGCTAAGTGCGGGTCATGTCATCGCTACAACCGGCTCCCGGTGAAAATCCGCTCACGCATTCGCCGACCATCAAATGGCGCTTCCCCGGGGTGCACCCGGAGGGACGCAAATTCGTGGTCATTGCCGGGGCGATCACATTGCTCGGCTGGGTCGTCGCGGGTTCGCTGCTGTTCTGGCCGTTGCTGGGATTGACGGTCTGGGTCGCGGCGTTCTTCCGCGATCCCATCCGCACGACGCCGCAGGGTGAGGGGCTGGTCGTCGCGCCCGCAGACGGGCTGATCACGATGATCGAGCGAGTGGCCGTTCCGCGCGAGATGGCCGAGGAATTGGGCGACAGCCCGTTGGTGCGGGTGTCGATCTTCATGTCGGTGTTCGACGTGCACATCAATCGCACGCCGATCGCGGGGACGGTGCGCAAGGTCGTCTATATCGCCGGAAAGTTCCTTAACGCCGATCTCGACAAGGCGTCGGAAGAGAACGAGCGCCAGCACTTCGTGGTAGAGGGACGTCCCGACGCCGACGGCAAGACCCGCACGATCGGCTTCACCCAGATCGCCGGGCTGGTCGCGCGGCGCATCCTGGGGTTCGTGAAGGCGGGCGACATGGTCGCAACCGGACAACGCATCGGTCTGATCCGGTTCGGTAGCCGCGTCGATGTCTATCTGCCCGACGACATCGCACCGCAGGTTGCGCTGGGCCAGCGGACGATTGCGGGAGAGACCGTGATCGGCCGGGCCGGCGGCAGCGCTGCGGTCGGCATCGCGCAGTGATAGCCGGCGTCCGATGAGACGGCCGCGGCGGCTGGCGCGCGGGCTGCCGCTGCGCGCGATCGCCCCCAACGCGGTCACCGCGCTCGCCTTGTGCGCGGGCCTGACTGGCATCCGCTTTGCGATCGCCGGGGAGTGGGAGCGCGCCGTGTCGATGGTGCTCGTCGCCGGCGTACTGGACGGCCTCGACGGTCGTATTGCGCGCGCATTGCGCGGCGAGAGCAAGTTCGGGCAGGAACTCGACTCGCTGGCCGACGCGATTTCGTTCGGCGTGGCGCCCGCGCTGATTCTCTATCTCTGGTCGCTGGTGGCGTTGCCGCGGTTCGGCTGGATTGCTGCGCTGATGCTGGCGGTATTCTGCGCGCTGCGACTCGCGCGATTCAACGCGCAGATTGATACCGATGAACAGCCGCACAAGTCGGCGGGCTTTCTAACCGGCGTGCCGTCGCCGACCGGGGCGGGGTTGGCATTACTGCCGATGTTCCTGTGGTTCTGGACCGACCTGCCGTGGCTGCGCGACCCGCGAATCGTTGCGCCGTGGGTTGCGATCATCGCGACGTTGCTGGTCGCCAGCTTCGCGACGTTCAGTTGGGGCTCGCTGCGGCTGCGGCGCAATATTCGCTTCGAGGCGATCGCGGTCGTTGTGGTTCTCGCGGCGGCGCTGGTGTCCGTGCCGTGGCATACGCTTAGCGTCGTATGCGCTATTTACCTGGCGCTTCTACCCTTCAGCATTGCCAGTTATGCGAAAGTCAGGCGGCTGCGCGCATCAGCTGCGCCTGCGACCGGAGCGACAATGGACTGATCCGGCGTACCCGGCGGCGCGTCTCGACCGGTTGCAGCACCGGCGCGGCCACCGAACCTGAAAGCAGCGCGACGATGTAGCGGTGGCGGGGCGCGATCGTCGCAAAAATGGTCCACAGCGAGATCGCTAACGCCGCCGCAAAGATCGCAAAAGTCACAAACGTCATGGTCGCTTCCTCACCAAATGCGAACCTTCCGAAGCTGCACTAACTCCCGGAAATCGCGTCAGTTCCAAACCCAGCGTAATCGCTTGCTCAAACGCCGCTTCTTCGCGGCGAGCCGAAGAGTAATCGCGCTATAGGCCCGATATGTTCCTATCACGTTCCGCTGTCAACGCTTGATCGTCCGACCATCGTTCGCTACAGGCCCGCGCTCAATCCCACATGGGAAGCAATATAGCCCGGTGCGCCGGCGGTCCTTTCAGGTCGCCACCAGCGTCATCCGCTTCCCAGAGGCTCAACCGGAAGGACTCATCCTATGGCGGCACCTACCGTCTCTTTGCAGCAACTCGTCGAAACCGGCGCGCACTTCGGCCACCAGACGCATCGCTGGAACCCGAAGATGAAGCCCTACATCTTCGGCGATCGCAACGGCATCCACATCCTCGACCTGTCGCAGACCGTGCCGCTGTTCCAGCGCGCGCTCGACTTCGTCCATTCGACCGTCGCCGC
>JAZKGJ010000124.1:0-9508 GCA_040385975.1 Pseudomonadota bacterium
GGCGATGCGCAACCAACTCCCCGCCGACAGCATCATCTGCAACGGCGCGGGCAATTACAGCGGTTGGTGGCATCGCTACTGGCGCTACGCCGGTCCGGGGACGCAGCTCGCGCCGACCGCGGGGGCCATGGGCTATGGGCTGCCGGCCGCGATCGCCGCCGCGCTCCGCCATCCTGACCGGCAGGTGGTGGCACTGGCAGGCGACGGCTGTTTCCTGATGAACGGTCAGGAACTGGCCACTGCGGTCCAGCATGACGCCCGGATCCTGGTGCTGGTGATCGACAATTCGACCTACGGCACGATCCGGATGCATCAGGAACGCGAATTTCCCGGTCGCGAAAGCGCGACGCGGCTACGCAACCCGGACTTTGCGGCGCTGGCACGGGCTTATGGCTGCTGGGCGGAGACGGTCGAGCGGACCGAGGATTTCGCGCCGGCGCTGGCGCGTGCACAGCAGCAGCGCGGGGTGCGCCTGCTGCATCTGAAGACGGATGTGGAGCAGATTACGCCCGGGACGACCCTGAGCGCCATCGCGGCCGCTTAACGGTCGCGCAGCGACATAGCCGCGCCGTCGGCCGGGTTGCCCGACCCGCCCGCCAACCTTGTCAGGCTCGCGGGCAGCACCGCCGCCCGCGTGCCGATTTCGCTAGATATCATCCCCCAACGCGCCCTTCACCTTGCCGATGAATTGCTGGGCCTTGCCCTTGCCTTCCTGCGCCGCGCCTTCGCTCGCGAGTGCGTCGTCGCGATCGGTGCCGTCGCCGGCCAGCGCCTGCTTCGCCTTGCCGGCCAGTTCGTTGGCGTTGCCCTTGGCCTTGTCGATCAGTTCGCCCATCGTTCATCTCCAAAGTGATGGCGTAAAAACGACGAGCTGCCCGCGCGAGTTCCCCGATTCAAATCAGTCCGGCGAGTGGGGAACTCGGGTCGGCGTACATCCGGCGGCCCATTCGCCCGGCGCGGTAGGACAGCCTCCCGGCCTCGACCGCTGCCTTCATCGCCGCGGCCATCATCACCGGATCCTTGGCCTCGGCGATAGCAGTGTTCATCAGCACCCCGTCGCAGCCGAGCTCCATCGCCACCGCCGCATCGCTGGCGGTGCCGACCCCCGCATCGACCAGCACCGGCACCTTGGCGCCTTCGACGATCAGCCGGATCGTCACGCGGTTCTGGATGCCTAGCCCCGAGCCGATCGGCGCCCCCAGCGGCATGATCGCGACCGCGCCGGCCTCTTCCAGCTGCTTCGCGGCGATCGGGTCGTCGACGCAATAGACCATTGGTTTGAAACCCTCTTTGACCAGAGTTTCCGTGGCTTTCAGCGTTTCCCTCATATCGGGATAAAGCGTACGCGCTTCGCCAAGTACTTCCAGCTTGACGAGGTCCCAGCCGCCCGCCTCACGCGCTAGCCGCAGCGTGCGTACCGCGCTGTCGGCGTCGAAACAGCCCGCGGTGTTGGGCAGATAGGTGACCTTCGCCGGGTCGATGAAGTCGGTCAGCATCGGCGCGTTCGGGTCGCTGACGTTCACGCGCCGCACCGCGACGGTCACAATCTCCGCGCCCGAAGCCGCGACCGCGGCGGCGTTCTGAGCGAAGTCCTTGTACTTGCCGGTGCCGACGATCAGCCGCGAGGTGAAGGTCCTGCCCGCGACGGTCCACGTATCGCTCACCTCAACCGCCCCCGACGAAATGGACGATCTCAAGCTCGTCGCCGTCCTCGACCAGCACAGTGTCGAGCGTCGAGCGCGGCACGACCTCCAGATTGCGCTCGACCGCGAGCTTAGCGGGAACCAGCCCCATCGTCTCGGCCAAGCCGGCGAGCGTCAGCCCGGCCTGAACGCGCTTGTGCTCGCCGTTGACGGTGATCGATACGGTTCCATCGCTGTGCACGTCGCTGCTCATGCCGCTTCCCTTGCCGTTCGTGTCGAGCGAAGTCGAGACACCGTGCCGAGAGGCTTCTCGACTTAACTCGAAGCGAACGGGTAAGTAGGCAGGCGATGCAAATTGGAAAGGGCAGAGCGTTGGCCAAAACCATCTACGTCCTCAACGGCCCCAACCTCAACCTGCTGGGGCTGCGTGAGCCCGACATCTACGGGTCCGACACGCTAGACGACATCGCCGGACAGCTCGACGACCGCGCCCGCGAACTGGGGCTGGAGATCGACATGCGCCAGTCGAACCATGAGGGGCATCTGGTCGATTGGCTGCACGAGGCGCAAGCGCGCGGCGCGAAGGCGGTCATCCTGAACGCCGGCGGCTACACCCACACCTCGGTCGCGATCCTCGATGCGGTCCGGGCGATCACGACCCCGGTCATCGAGGTTCATCTGTCCAACCCGCACGCCCGCGAAAGCTTTCGCCACCAAAGCCACATCGCGCGCGCGGCGCGCGGAACCATCGCCGGGTTCGGCGCGCTGTCGTACCTGCTCGCGCTTGAAGCTGCGGCGCGCATCTGACAGGACGCGCCGCTCGCTTAGGAGAGATTTGGCGACATGGCCGAAACCAGTGATTCCGATGGCGCGATGAAGGTCGATGTCGACCTGGTGCGCCAGCTCGCCGAAATGCTCGACGCAACCCAATTGACCGAGATCGAGGTCGAACACGGCGACCGCAAGATTCGCGTAGCGCGCAAGGTCCAGCACGCCGCCGCCGCGCCGGTCTACCAAGCGCCGCCGCCGCCCGTGCCGGCCGCACCGCCCGCGCCCAGCCATGCCGAATTGCGCGCATCGACCGCCGCCGCCGTCGCTGCGAACGCAGTCCGCTCGCCGATGGTCGGTACCGCATATCTGTCACCCAACCCGGAGGCCAAGCCGTTCGTCGCGGTCGGCGACAGCGTGAGCGCGGGCGACACGTTGCTGATCGTCGAGGCGATGAAGGTCATGAACCCGATCGTCGCCCCGAACGGCGGCACGGTGAAGGCGATCCTGATCGAAACCGGCCAGCCGGTCGAGTTCGACCAGCCGCTCATCGTGGTGGAGTAAGTGGCGCCCCCGTCCCCCGTTCGTGCTGAGCGAAGTCGAAGCACCGGGTCGCAACGCCAGCCCTTCGACGTCGCTCAGGGCGAACGGGGCTTGGAGCGCTAGCGATGGCCAAGATCGAAAAACTCCTGATCGCCAACCGCGGCGAGATCGCGCTGCGCATCCACCGCGCGTGCCATGAAATGGGGATCAAGACGGTCGCGGTGCATTCGACCGCCGATACCGACGCGATGCACGTGCGGCTCGCCGATGAAGCGATCTGCATCGGGCCGCCCGCCGCGACCGACAGCTATCTCAACATTCCGAACATCATTTCGGCAGCCGAGATCAGCCACGCCGACGCGATCCATCCCGGCTACGGCTTCCTCAGCGAAAACGCGCAATTCGCCGATATCGTCGAGGCGCACGGGTTGATCTTCGTTGGACCCAAGCCCGAACATATCCGCACGATGGGCGACAAGATCGAGGCCAAGCGGACCGCCGGGGCGCTCGGGCTGCCGCTGGTGCCGGGCTCCGACGGCGCGATCAGCGATGTCGCCGAGGCGAAGGAGATTGCCGAGCGCGCGGGCTATCCGGTCATCATCAAGGCGGCGTCGGGCGGCGGCGGGCGCGGGATGAAGGTCGTGACCTCGCCCGAAGACCTCGAAACCCAGATGCAGCAGGCCGGCAGCGAGGCGAAGGCCGCGTTCGGTGACGCCACGGTCTATCTCGAAAAATACCTCGGCAATCCGCGCCACATCGAGATCCAGGTGTTCGGCGACGGCAACGGCAATGCGATCCACTTGGGCGAGCGCGACTGCTCGCTGCAGCGCCGACATCAGAAGGTGCTCGAGGAAGCGCCCTCTCCCGTACTTTCGACCGACGAGCGCAACCGGATCGGCGGGGTGTGCGCCAAGGCGATGGCCGACATGGGCTACCGCGGCGCGGGGACGATCGAGTTTCTGTGGGAAGCCGGCGAATTCTACTTCATCGAGATGAACACCCGACTCCAGGTCGAGCATCCGGTGACCGAGGCGATCACGGGGCTCGACTTGGTCCGCGAACAGATCCGCATCGCCGAAGGGCATCCGCTGACGCTCAGGCAACAGGACGTCCAGTTTCGCGGCCACGCTATCGAATGCCGCATCAACGCCGAGGACCCGCGCACCTTCGCGCCCTCGCCCGGACTGGTGAAGCAGTACCATGCGCCGGGCGGTATGAACGTCCGCGTCGATAGCGGGCTGTACGCCGGCTACAAGGTGCCGCCCTATTACGACAGCATGATCGCGAAGCTGATCGTCTACGGCACCACGCGGCAGGGCGCGATCCGCCGCCTGCGCCGCGCGCTGGAGGAATTCGTGGTCGAGGGCATGAAGACGACGATCCCGCTCCATCAAGCGCTGATCGAGGATCCGGAGTTCTTGGCTGGCGACTATACGATAAAGTGGCTGGAAGAATGGCTGGCGAAACAGGACGGGTAAGCGACCGTCCTTACGCCTGAGCGTGCTCCGCCGTTTACCGGAGCACGGCTTTCCACAGCGCCGCGGCTTTGGCAGGGTTGCACGATTGCAGGGGAGAGAATCATGCGCCTGATCGCCACGACCGCCATCGCCTTGGTTCTCGCCGCGCCGTTGGCGGCGAAGATCGCCACGCCCGACCGGCCGGTCACCGACCCAAAAACACTCGAATCGCCGGCCAGCGCCACTGCGCGCGCGGTACCGCTCGACGACATCGGCGTAACCCGCACCGCCGGCAGTCCGGCCTGGAGCGCCGATGGCAAGGCGATTTTCGTCGCGACCAACCTGACCGGGCGCACCAACATCTGGCGGACCGATGCTGCGGGCGGCTGGCCGCTGCAATTGACCCAATCCGACGACAGCCAGAGCGGAGTGGTCGCATCGCGCGACGGTAAATGGGTCTATTTTCAGCAGGATCGCGGCGGCAACGAATATCACGACCTGTACCGCGTCCCCACCACCGGCGGCGCAGTGGAACAAGTGACCGACACCCCCGATACCCGCGAAGGCGATCTGCTGCCCGCTCCGTCGGGGGATCTTTACGCGCTGACGACCAAGCTGAAGTCGCAGGGGCAGTCCAATCTGGCGGTGCTGGAGGGCGGCAAGGTCCGCACCCTCACCAGCGAGGCTGACGCGCAATTCAGCTGGGGCGCGGTCGCGTGGGTCGACGGTGGCAAGGCGCTGATTGCCAATCGAGCGCGCGTCGATTCCAAGGTCAGCGAGATATGGCGGGTCGAAGTCGCCGACGGCAAGGCGACCAGGTTGCTGGCCAAGGCCGATACCGTCTTCGAAGCCAGCGACGCGAGCGCCGACGGTGGCACGATCGCGGTCAGCACCGATCAGGGCACCGGCCAGTTCCATATCGGTCTGTACGACGTCGCAGCGACCAAGTGGCGTTGGTTGAAGCCGACGCCGTGGGAGCAGACCGGCGGGCTGTTTTCGCGCGACGGGGCGACATTGTTCTATCGCACGAACGACAACACCCGCTCGACGCTGTACCGGGCCGATGTCGCCACGCTGACCGAAAGCGCGCTGCCGCTGCCGCCCGGCACCAACACCATCGCCGGTGCCGAGCCCTTTTCGCCCGACGGCAAGCGATTGCTGATTTCGCGCTCGGCTGCCGATGCGCCGGCCAACATCTATCGCCTCGACCTGATCAGCGGCGCGCTTGGCACCGTGACCCAGAATGCGATGGCCAGCCTGACGCCCGAGGTGCTGCCCAGATCGACCGTGGTAACCTACCCCAGCTTCGACGGGACCTTGGTCAGCGCGGTTGTGACGATGCCTTATAACCTGAAACGCGACGGTTCGAACCCGGCGATCGTCCTGCCGCACGGCGGCCCGACAAGCCAGACGCTCGACAATTTCGCGCGCTATTCGGCCGCTTTCGCCAGCCGCGGCTATATCGTGATCGCCCCCAACTTTCGCGGCTCAACCGGCTACGGCAAGAAATTTCAGGACGCGAACTTCAAGGACCTGGGCGGCGGCGATCTGAAGGACACCGTCGCCGCCAAGCAGTTTCTGGTCGCAAGCGGCTACGTCGATCCCAAACGCGTCGGTATCTTCGGGGGCAGTTACGGCGGGTTCATGACGCTGATGGCGATCGGGCGCACCCCCGACGAATTCGCCGCGGCAGTGCAGTGGTTCGGAATCATCAATTGGCGGACGATGTACCGCGATCAGGATGAGCTGCTGAAGGCGTATCAGCGCGGTCTGCTGGGCACGCCGGAAAGCGACCCGAAGGTCTATGACGCCGCCAGCCCGCTGACCTACATCCGCGCTGCCAAGGCACCGCTGTTGACCATCCAGGGCGAGAACGACATCCGTGTGCCGCGCGGCCAAGCGCAGGAAGTCCACGACATCCTGAAGGCGAAGGGCAACACCGTCGAGACGATCTACTACCCGGCGGAAGGTCACGGCTTCGCCAAGCGCGAGAACCAGCTCGATTCGCTCCGGCGGACGGTCGCGTGGTTCGACAAATATCTGAAATCCGCGCAGTGATGCCGCACGCGTGACCGCGCTCAGGCCCGGCCACGATTGCTGGCGAATCGAACGCGCCGAGCGTGCGAGCGTGGTGATCGACGCCGAAGACTATTACGCCGCCGCGCGGCAGGCGATGATGGCGGCGAAGCATCAGATCCTGCTGGTCGGCTGGGATTTCGATGCACGCATCCTATTGTCGGCAAAGGACGATTGCCCGGAGGCACCCGACACGATCGGCGCGTTGCTCACCTGGCTGGTGCAGCGCCGGCCCGACCTCAACATCTATATCCTCCGCTGGGACAAGGGGGCGATCAAGACGCTGTTTCGTGGCTCGACGCTCATCACGCTGACCCGCTGGCGGTTCTTCAACCCGCAGATCCACCTCAAGCTCGACGGCGCGCATCCGGTCGGCGCGTCGCAGCATCAGAAGATCGCGGTGATCGACGATTGCATCGCCTTCTGCGGCGGGATCGACATGACCGAACACCGCTGGGACACCCGCGAACACCGCGATCCCGAACCGCGGCGGCGTGGCGTCTGGGGCTTTGCGTACAAACCGTGGCATGACGCGACGACGGCGCTCCAGGGTCCGGTCGCGGCGGCGCTGGGCGAATTGTGCCGCGCGCGCTGGGCGATTGCGGGCGGCGCATCGATCGACCCGCCACCGCCGACCGAAGGGTGCTGGCCCACCCGGCTGGCGGAGGATTTTACCGATATCGACATCGCGATTTCACGCAGCCAGCCGGAATGCGGCGACCAGCCAAAAGTGCTCGAAATCGAGCAGCTCTACCTTGGCCTGATCGCACGCGCGCGGCGGCACCTCTACGTCGAGAGCCAGTATTTCGCCTCGCGCCGGATCGCCGAGGCGATTGCCAAGCGGCTGAGCGAGGCGGACGGCCCCGAAATCGTCATCGTCAATCCGGTCAAGGCGCAAGGGGTGATCGAGCCGATCGCGATGGATTCGGCACGCGCGCGATTGATGAAAGTGCTGACCATCGCTGACACTCACGATCGGCTGCGAATGTACCACCCGGTCACCGCGCGCGGCCGCGGCATCTATTGCCACGCCAAGATCCTGATCGCAGACGACGAAGCGATCCGGGTCGGATCGTCGAACTTCAACAACCGCTCGCTGCGGCTCGACACCGAATGCGACGTAACGATCGAAGCCGGCAGCGAAGCCGAGCGCGCCCGGATTGCCGCGATTCGCGATGGTTTGCTGGCCGAACATCTCGGGGTCGAGCCGGCCGCGGTCGCGGCGCTGTTGGCGGACGGCGGTTCGCTGGTTGCCGCGGTCGACGCGCTGCGCGGTTCGGGCAAAACGTTAATTCCCTACGTCCTCCCGCGGCTTGGCCGGTTCAAGCGCTGGCTGGCCGATCACGAAGTGCTCGATCCGGAAGGCCCCGAACAGATGTTCACGCCGATCGACGAACGGCGCGGTCTGGTCCGCGGACTGCGCCGGCGACTGCGCGAGCGGCGGCGGGGCTGGTATGGACGCCGCTGAACGCGGTCCGTAAGGCCGCGCGGATGACCGAGATCACGCCGCAGATCGTCGCCGACCACGGGCTCAGCACCGACGAATACGACCGTGTCGTCGCCGCGATGGGGCGCACGCCTAATTTGCTCGAACTCGGCATCTTCTCGGTCATGTGGTCCGAGCATTGCAGCTACAAATCGAGCCGCATCCATCTGAAAAAGCTGCCGACGACCGGCCCACAGGTCATCTGCGGGCCCGGCGAGAATGCGGGCATCGTCGACATCGGCGACGGGCAGTGCGCGGTCTTCAAGATGGAGAGCCACAACCACCCGAGCTACATAGAGCCGTATCAGGGCGCGGCGACCGGGGTCGGCGGCATTCTGCGCGACGTGTTCACGATGGGTGCGCGGCCGGTCGCCAATTTGAACGCTTTGCGTTTCGGGTCACCCGATCACCCGAAGATGCGGCATTTGATCTCGGGCGTCGTGCGCGGGATCGGCGGCTACGGCAATTGCGTGGGCGTCCCGACCGTCGGCGGCGAGGTGAACTTTCACGAGGCATACGACGGCAACATCTTGGTCAACGCCATGACCGTCGGCGTCGCCGACACCGACAAGATCTTCTATTCGGCGGCCAGCGGAGTGGGCAATCCGATCGTCTATGTCGGCTCGAAGACCGGACGCGACGGCATCCACGGCGCGACGATGGCCAGCGCCGATTTCGGGGAGGATGCCGAAGAGAAGCGCCCAACCGTGCAGGTCGGAGATCCCTTTACCGAAAAGCTGCTGATCGAGGCCTGTCTCGAGCTGATGGCTTCGGACGCGATCGTCGCGATCCAGGACATGGGGGCGGCCGGGCTGACCAGCTCGTCGGTCGAGATGGCGTCGAAGGGCGGCGTCGGGATCGAGCTGATCATGGACGACGTGCCGCAGCGCGAGACCGGCATGACGCCCTATGAAATGATGCTGAGCGAAAGCCAGGAGCGGATGCTCATGGTCCTGAAGCCCGGGCGCGAAGACTTCGCGGCGGCGATCTTCCGCAAATGGGAACTCGACTTCGCCGTGATTGGGCGCGTGACCGATACCGGTCGCATGATCCTGACGTTCGGCGGTGAGATCGTCGCCGATATTCCGCTCGGCCCGCTGGCCGACGATGCTCCGGCGTACGACCGGCCGTGGGTGCCGACCCCGCCCCCGCAGGCGCTGACCGACGCGCCCGATTGCGCCGATCCCGCTGGCGACCTGCTGACGCTGATGGGCTCGCCCGATCTGGCGAGCCGACGCTGGATCTGGGAGCAATACGACCACATGGTCGGCGCTGACACCGTCCAGCGCCCGGGCGGCGACGCCGGCGTGGTGCGGGTTCACGGCACGCAAAAGGGTCTGGCGGTCACCACCGATTGCACCCCGCGCTACTGTTTCGCCGATCCGGTCGCGGGCGGGAAACAGGCGATCGCCGAAACGTGGCGCAATCTGTGCGCGGTCGGCGCGAAGCCCTTGGGCGCGACCGACTGCATGAACTTCGGCAACCCGCAGCGGCCCGAGATCATGGGCCAGTTCGTCGGCTGTATCGAGGGGATG
>JAZKGJ010000125.1:0-2676 GCA_040385975.1 Pseudomonadota bacterium
AGACCTTGCCCGGCAGCGCGAGCGCGAAGGTGCCGAGCCCGGCGAACAGATCGGCGTGCAGCGCCGCCCCCGCGGTCGCCTCGCGGACCGCTTCCACCAACGCGGCTTCGCCCTCCGCGGTCGCCTGAAGAAACGCGGCGGGGGGATAACCGACCGGGATACCGCCCAGCGTGATCGTCGCGGCGGCGGGCTCCCAGCGCGTCTCGGCACCGTAGCCGGGGTCGAGTGACAAACGCGCCAGCCGGTGCTGCTCGGCAAACGCCGCCAGCGCCTCGCTCGCCTTGAGATCGTCCGCGGCGACTCCGCTCAGCAACAGATCGACGCCTTGATCGAGCAGCGCCAGGTCGATCGTCGCGCGCCCCTTCCACGCCAGCCCGCCAAGCAACCGCCGGAGCGGTGCGACCAGCGCGAACAATTCGGGGCGCAGCACCCAGCATTCGATCAGATCGACGAGCGCGTGGCTCTTCGCCTCGCTGAAGCCGATGCGGACGCGGCCGTCGCGGCGTTCGGCGTGCAGCGTCGCGCGGCGGCGGCTGCGCGGTGGCGAGAGCAGCGGTGGGCGGATCTCGGCGCTCAGCTCATGCGCGGCGAGCGCTCCGGCAATCCGGTCGGTCAGGAAGTGCGCCCAGCTGGCGTCGTCGAGGTGTTGCAGCTGGCAGCCGCCGCAGACCGGGAAATGGCGGCAGGGCGGCAGCTGATGATGCGGACCGGCGATGACGACGCCTTCACCGGTCAGGGTATCGCCCGGCGCGGCGAGCGCGGCGTGGCGCCCGTCCGCGGTCACGCCTTCACCGCGCGCGGCGACGCGGACGATCGGCGCGTCGGCTAGCGGCATTCGGCGATCGCCTGCGGCAGGAAATCGATCAGCCGGTCGGCGCTGAACGCCGGACCCGCCAGCTGCGCGGCGCGGGTGTGGAGCCAGGCCGCCTCGTGCCCGCATCGCCACGCGCCCTGCCGCACCGCGAGGCGCGCCGCCAACACCCCGGCCAATACGTCGCCAGTCCCGGCGGTCGACAGCCAGCTCGGCGGGGTCCGGTCGAGCACGCCGGTGCCTTCGGGTGTCGCGATCACGGTGTCGGCGCCCTTGTGCAGGATGCCGATCCCGGCTTCCGCCCACATCCGCGTCTCCCCGAATTTGCCCCATTCGTAGAACGGATCACCGGTCAGCTTCTCCCATTCGCCCGAATGCGGCGTGATCCAGGTCGCGGGCGTGCGGCGGTCGAGCTGCGCGTCCTTGCCGATCAGCGTCAGCGCGTCGGCGTCGAGCACCAGTCGCCGATCGGATTCGAGCGCCGCTTCGAGCCAGTCGCGCGAATCGTCGTCGGTGCCGAGACCGGGCCCGATCACGACCGCATCAATCCGCTGGTCGGCGAGCAGGATGTCGAGATCGTGCGGGGCGTCCAGCCGTTTGCACACGACCGCGTCGAGGCCGGCACCGTGGTGAACCCCGCGCCCCGCCAGCATGACATACCCCGCCCCCGTCGCGGCGGCTGCCCGCGCGGTCAGCCGTGCCGCGCCACGCATCTTGCCAGCGACGACGACGACCATGCCGCGCGAATATTTATGCGCCTGGCTGTCGGGTGCCTCGATCACCGGGCGGCCCAGCACGCGTGATCTGCTCTCGATCGGCGGATCGGCCGGCGCCAAGAGCAGATGTCCGGTGTAATCCATCGCTGCCCAGGTCACGTGCTGATCGCGCAACGTGCCGAGCGCGATCGTCAGGGTGTAGACCGGATGGCGGTCGATCTGGGTCATCTTGTGACCGACCGCCGCGCCGAAAGCGACGTTGTCGATCGCGATCGTCGTCTCGGCGCGCTCCAGGAGCCAGCGCCAGCGCTCCACCCACGCCGGCTCGGGTTGTTGGTAGTAGATACCTTCTGCCGGGAAGAGCGCGTCGATCGTCACGCTCGCAGGTCGCGTGTCGGCGAAAGCGGTAACCGCGCCGTCCCATGCCGACAATGCGCGCGGAAAGCTTTCGAGGTCGGCGACCGGCACGCTTTCGGACGTCAGGAACTCATGCTCGGTCGCGATCCGGGGCTTGAACCCGCGCTCGCGCAAGAGGCGAGCAGCAGCAAGTGCGGCGTGCCCGCCTAGCGACGGTGAGACCAGCAGCAATATGTCGTCCCCTTGGGCGAATCGTGCGGTTTCACGCGCGATCTGGGGCGCAAATTGCTGCGCCAGGTCCGTGGTGGTCGTCCCGGCCTCTTTCAGCGCGCTTCGCCACTTACGCACCGTGGCCCAATCGACGATCGGCGCGCCGACCGGCCGCCGGCTCATCGCGGTTTGACCGTCGCGGGCAGACGGTAGCGCTCGCCGGCCAACGTGACCTCGATCTGATCTTCGCCCAGCAAGGCGAAGCTGGCCGGTTCGGCGCCATCGGCCGCGATCACCCCGCGGCCGTCATCCGTGACCAACAGGCGGCGAAACGCGCCGTCCGGGTGGCGCACGGTCAACACAAGACCATCGGCGGTGTCGGTCCGCTCGACCACGCACACCCGGCGCAGCGCCGCCTCGCCCGCGCGCGCGCAGGAGATGCGATCGTCGCTGTCGGCGCCGCGCTGCTGCGCCGCCTCGACCTTGGCGAGCGTCGCTTGGTCGGCGGTCGACGGACCGCAGGCCGTGAGAAGCAGGGAGATTGGCAGCAGGCGGACGGTCATCCCTTGCCTATGCGCAGCC
>JAZKGJ010000126.1:0-2912 GCA_040385975.1 Pseudomonadota bacterium
GTCAGCCCGCTGTCGATCGCTTCGTTGATCCGCCGCGACCAGCCTTCGTCATAGGCGAACATCTTGTACATGTTGAGCACTTCGTCATGCTCGCCGCCGACCCCGAACTCGGCCTGCGCGGCCATCTTGTCGATCTGCTCGCGCATCTTGGCGAAGGCGGCGTAGACCCGCTGGCGCTCGGCGTCGGTATCCTCCGCCACGGTATGCTCGATCGTGATGCGCGGCTGGTGATAGACCGCGAACCCGGCCGCCATGCCGTCGACCAGTTTTTGTCCGACCAGCCGGATCGCCGCGGTCGACTGCGGGCGGCTGGTGCCGCCCGCGGTGCTGTCGATCAGGCCGGCGTTCGAGATCAGCTCGGACAGCACCATCGCGACGGTCTGCAGCGCTTCGATCTCCAGCTCGTCATAACCGCGCGGATCGACGTGCTGGACCGCGAGCACGCCGACGGCGCGTTCGCGGCGGATGATCGGGACGCCGGCGAAGCTATGGAATTTGTCCTCGCCGGTTTCGGGGCGGTAGGCGAAATTGGCGTGCGCGGTCGCCTCGTCGAGGTTGAGGACTTCGCCCTCCTCGGCGATCGTGCCGACCAGCCCCTCGCCGGGCGCCAGCTTGGTGACGTGGACCGCTTCCTGCGCGAGCCCGCGGGTCGCATAGAGTTCGAGCAGCCCGTCGCGCAGCAGGTAGATCGAGCAGACTTCGCTGTTGAGCGCCTCACCGATGATGTTGACGACGCTGTTGAGCTTCGCCTGCGCCGGGCTGCGCGACGCCATCACGTCATGCAGTCCGGTCAGGATCTCGCGAGCGGAGGCGGCGGCGGTCGGCATTGCCCCGCGCTATCAGATCGCGGCCACGCTTGCCACGCCGGCGTGGCGGCTCACTCGGTCGGCGGCAGGTCGGGCAGGATTTGCGGAATCGACGCCAGCGCGAGGTCGGTCGTGGCGGGCGGGGCTGCCGGCGCGTCGTGCAACACCAGCAGCGTCAGCGCATCCGCGGCGACCTCGCCGAGCGGCAGCTCGCCGCGCGCTGCGACCGCATCGAGCACCGTCAGCGCGTTGTCGCACAGCGCCGTCTGCGCGCCCGGCTGCGCGAACAGATTGTAGAGCCGGGTCATCGCCTCGTCATACGCGGCGGGATTGCCGAACTCGCGCGTCACCGCGGAATAGGCGGCGCTCAATTCGTCGCGGTGATCGGCGAGCAGCCGGTTGTAACCCGCCACGATCGCTGCCTCACCGTCGCCGCGGCATGCGAGCGCAGCGACGTTCAGCCCGGCGCGCAGATGCCACAAGGTGGCCGCAGCGGAGAGCGGCGCGGTCTGCGCCGCCGCGGGTGCCGTGGAAACAATGGATGCGAACGCGGCGCACGCGACCGCCAGCCGGAATCCGGACATGATGATAAACCCCCCTTTGCGCACCGGCCGGTACGCGCCGGTGACGCCTGGAGGATCGCGCAGCGCTTCCTAAGCGATTGCTACCGAGCATATTTAACCCGGCGTGCACCGATTATCGAAGTCAGGGCAGGTTGAGGATGCTGAGGTCGGCCACCAGCAGCGGGGCGGCGACCGCAGCGACTGCCGCGGCGGTGACGGCGCGGTCGGCATAGCGGGTGGCCAGCCACTGCTCCTGCGCGGCGAACAGCGCCACGTACGGCTGGTCGAGCCGCGCGAGCGCGCCCGGGGTGAAGGCAGCGAGGCTCCCCGGCGGAATCGACGCGGCTTCGGCCAGCAAGGCAAGCGCGGTCGTGCACAGCCCGGGCTGCGCGGGCGGGAGCGCATAGTAATTGTAGAGCGCGGTCATCGCTCCGTCGAACGCGGCCGCGTTGCCGTATTCGCTGGTGAGCGCACGGTAGGCGGCGGCGAATTCGGCGCGGTGCGTCGCCAGCAGCGCGTTGTAGCCCGCGACCAGCGCGGCCTCGTCGCTGCCGCGGCACGACAGCGCCGCGACGTTCAGCCCGGCGCGCAGATGCCAGACCGCAGCGGCGGGGGAGGCGAGCCGGTTGGGCGTGGCGTAGCTGCCGTCGGGCAGGCGCGGCGGGACGCGCAGATTGGCGTTGCCGGCGTAGGCGGGCGCGGCGACCGGCGCGGGCGGCGGCGCGACGATCGCGACCGGGGTTGGGGCGGGCCGGGTCGCGCAACCGGCGACCATCAGCGAAAGCGGCAACAGCAGGCGAAGCGACGTCATGATATTCGACCCTTTTGCCCCCGCGACTTGGCTATCGGCGGCAACCGCTTAAGATCGGGTAAGGGCAGGAGAAATGACGATGCGGTTCGCACGCTGGAGCTTCGGGGTCGCGGCGGCTTATGGGCTGGTCGCGACGATAGGCCTCTACTTCCAAGGCCCGCTGACGATGCTCAGCCTGTGGCTCTACGCGTTCGCGGGCGCGGCGGCGGCGACGCAATTACTGTACGTCGCGATCGCGATCGATCCGGCGCGGTTCTGGCCGGTCATCCCGGTCGGGATCGCATCCAAGCTCAGCTTTGCGATTCCCGTGCTGAGCTACAGCGCGGGCAGCGACCTCGACCGCCGACTTTTCATCGCCGGGCTGATCGACCTCGCGCTCGCCGCGCTGTTCGCGCTCAACTGGTGGCGACTGCGCGCGCTGCTGCGTTAGTGGAGCGTCTCGCCCGCCGCGCACATGGCGACGAATTTGGCGATCCGCGCCGCGCGGGTCTCCGGCTTCTTGGCGTCGGCGATGCGGTAGAGGATGGCGTAGCGGTTTGCGCCCTTGAGCGTCGCGAAGAACGCCGCCGCGGCCGTGTCGGCGGCGAGCGCTGCGGCAAGGTCCTCGGGCACGATGGCGCTCGACGCGGGGGCATAGGCCGCCGCCCAGCGCCCGTCGGCCTTGGCGGCATCGACCTCGGCCAGACCGGCGGCGGTCATCCGCCCGTTCGCGATCAGCGCCTCGGCGCGCTT
>JAZKGJ010000127.1:0-20664 GCA_040385975.1 Pseudomonadota bacterium
TGTCCGGGCATACTTCACGCAGGAACCGTTCGACGATCTCGATGCGGAAACGGACGGAGTTGATGTTCCAGGAAACGATCTTGAGCGGCTGCGCCATGGCCCGGCATGTAGCCATGCGGCGGGCGCAGCACCAGTGGCTGGTTCTTCAAACCCGGCATCGACGCGACCCTATCGCGTTCATATCCAAACGTATCGGGTCCGCAAAAAACGAAAGGCCCCCGCTCCGGGGGCATGGAGCGAGGGCCGACCTGGCGTTCGTCACGCAGGCGGGAAACGAGGAGCTCGAGCAACAGGGGGAAATCCCGAACCGCCCCGCATCCGCCCGTGTCAAATAGCGCGGGCTTCCTGTCGCCAGTATGAATGGTGGCTCAGCGCCCGACGGGTTTCTGGGCGGCTTTCTTCCGCGGGTCGTTCCAGCGGAACGCCTCGTCGCTCACCGAACCGTTATAGCGTTGTCCGGACAGCCGCACCGTCGTCCGGTTGCCCTGCGCGTCGAGCGCGACCCAGCCGCTCAGCGACAGTCCCGCCGGCGCCGCGCCGTCGCGCGTGAAGATCAGGTTGATGCGGCCGTATTCGGGGCGCTTGCGATCGTAGGCGAGCACGCTGACCACCCGCGGGTCGCCGCTCGGCACCAGCTTGGCATATTTGTCGATATTGCGCGCCGGGTCGAGCAGCACCGCCAGCGGCGAACTCGCGATCGGCCATCTGGAAACCTGCTTCACCGAATAATCGACGAAATTCAGCGCCTTGCCGTCGGCGACGATCAGGATCGGCACGCCCTGCGCATATTGAAAGCGCAATTTTCCGGGCTGCTTCAGCGTCAGCGTCCCGCTCAACACCTGGCCCGCCCGGTCGGTCTGGCTGAACTGCGCGCTCAGCGCACGCGTGCCGACCAGATGCGCCTGCACTGCGGCAAGGTCGCCGCTTACGGGCGCGGCGGCGGTAAGTGCGAGCGCGGTCGCGATAATCGCGAACATTTTCAGGCGAAGGGTCACTTTACTCTCCAGACGGTCTCACGTCGATGCCATGGCCGGTTTGAACCCGGCGTGAACTCGGCCGGAATTGCGTCAGCCGAAGGCGAGCGTGCAATTGTCTCTGACCAGCCGAAGTTCGCACTGGGTCAGCACGTCCATTCCCATGATGACGTCAAACTCGGTATCGCGCGTCCAGCTGAACCCGTCGATCCGGTCGAATACAAATGGCCATTGCGGTGCATCGGTGACAGATGTGGTCAGCCCGAGACGAAACAAATAATAATCGACTAGCCGTTCTTCCGTCGCCGAGCCCAGCCGGTTCTTGCCGTGGCTGACGAGCCCAAGCGCCTCGACGACGCGCGGGCCGATGCCGCTGACGGTGGCTCCGGTATCGATCAAGCCGCGCGCCGAAAACTCGGTGAAATCCAGTGGATCCGGCCGAAATATAACGACATCGAGCAGCAGCTTGCGCCGCTGGACCGGGATTCTACGTTCCGGCAACCGACCAGAAACCCAAATGCAGCGGTTCGTCGGTCACTTCCTGGATTGAAAACCTGCCATCGGGGAAACGGCGCATTCCCTCATCATAGGCGCTGCCGACCTTGCCATAATAGCCGACGACTTTGCACGATTTCAGAAGGGCATATTCGCCAGCGTGATCGGCGAGCATATCGGTAAGGTGTCGCTGCAAGAAATCGTAATTTGCGTCGATCTCCCGGCGCTGCGCGTCCGCGTCCATGTGCTCCTCCAGCAATCGCGGAAAGAATCGCACAATCGCGAATCGCGGTCAAACCTCACCCCGGCCGCCCATCGCGGTCCATCAGCACTTCGCGGCGGCCGACATGGTCGGGGACGCTGACCAGCCCATCCTTCTCCATCCGTTCGATATGGCGCGCCGCGCGGTTGTAGCCGATCCGTTTCTGGCGCTGGAGCCAGCTGGTCGATGCCTTCTGGCTTTCGGCGACGATCTGGACGCACTGGCGATATTCCTGGTCCTCGGGACTGTCGTCGCCGACCGGAGCGCCGTCCAGCGCGAAGCCGTCCTCGGGTTCCTCGGTGACCGAGCTGATATAGTCGGGCTGGCCCTGCGCGCGCCAGTGATCGGCAACCGCGCGGACCTCATCGTCGCTGACGAAGGGGCCGTGAACGCGGACGATGCCCTTGCCGCCCGGCATGTAGAGCATGTCGCCCTTGCCGAGCAGCTGTTCGGCACCCTGTTCGCCCAATATCGTGCGCGAATCGATCTTGCTGGTGACGTGAAACGAGATGCGCGTCGGCAGGTTCGCCTTGATGACCCCGGTGATGACATCGACCGAGGGCCGCTGCGTCGCCATGATCAGGTGGATGCCCGCCGCGCGCGCCTTTTGCGCGAGCCGCTGGATCAGGAATTCGACTTCCTTGCCCGCGGTCATCATCAGGTCCGCCAGCTCGTCGACGATCACGACGACCTGCGGCAGGACCTGGTAATCGAGCTGTTCCTCCTCGAACAGCGCCTGGCCGGTGTCGCTGTCCCAGCCGATCTGGACCTTGCGCCCGAGCGGCTGACCCTTGGCCTTGGCGGCGCGGACCTTGTCGTTGAAGCTCGCCAGACTGCGCACCCCGACCGACGACATCTGGCGGTAGCGGTCCTCCATCTGCTCGACCGCCCATTTCAGCGCGCGGACCGCCTTGGCCGGGTCGGTCACCACCGGGCTGAGCAGATGCGGGATGTCGTCGTACATGCTGAGTTCGAGCATCTTGGGGTCGATCATGATCAGCCGGCACTGATCCGGGGTCAGCCGGTAGAGCAAGGACAGGATCATGCAGTTCAGCCCGACCGACTTGCCCGAGCCCGTCGTGCCCGCGACCAGCAGATGCGGCATCGGTGCCAGATCCGCGATGACCGGATCGCCGGCGATGTTCTTGCCCAGGATGATCGGCAGCGAGGCCGATTGATCCTCGTAGGATTGCGACGCGACGAGTTCGTGGAGGTTGACCCCTTCGCGCCGCGCATTGGGCAACTCGATCCCGATCACCGTCCGCCCGGGGATGGTCGCGACCCGCGCGGAGATCGCCGACATGTTGCGCGCGATGTCGTCGGCCAGCTGGATGACGCGGCTCGCCTTGATCCCGGCGGCCGGATCGAATTCGTACATCGTGACCACCGGCCCGGGCCGCACCTCGACGACGCTCCCGCGCACGTTGAAATCGTCGAGCACGCTTTCGAGCAACCGCGCATTGCGTTCCAGCGCGGCCTTGTCGACCACCACATTGCCGCTCGGTGGCGAGGCGGCGAGCAGTTCGAGCGGGGGCAGCCGGTAATTGTCGCGCAGGTCGAGCGAGGCCTGTTTGGCCTTGGGTTTGGAGGTCGACGGCGCGAGCGTGCGGTCGGCGATGACCGGCGCAGGCCGCTGTTCGGGTGCCGCCACCGCCCGCGGCGCGGGGCGGCGCGCCAGCAGCGGCGCGGGCTCGCCATCCCGCGCGTCGGTGATCGCCAGCACCGGCTTGCGCTCGAAGCGCGGCCAGCGCGCCTGCGAGAAATCGACCTCCAGGCTGCGCGCCCACACCCCGACCCCGATCACCCCGGCGACCAGCCCGGCGACGCGCGCGCCCCAGGTGATCACGGTTGGGTCGGACAGAAAGCCGAGCGCCCATTCGACGATATTGGCCAGGCTCCAGCCGATCGCCCCGCCCCATCCCCCGGGCAGCACCAGCACCGACGCATCGGACACGAACGCCAGCGCGGTCGCCATCAAAGCGATCCCGAACAGGTTGCGCGCAGTCATCGACTTCCACCCGCCGAGCGGCACCCCGCGCCACAGCCGGCTGGCGAAGATGAGTCCGAGCGGTACGATCAGCGCGATCGCCGGCCCCGCGACCAGCAGCAACCCGTCGGCGACGACCGCGCCACCCGACCCGAGCAGATTCTTCGCCGGCCCCGCCGCGGCGGTGCTGAGCGAGGGGTCGCCCGAGCGGTAACTCGCCAGCGCCAGCGCGGTCAGGACGGTCGCGAGCGCCAGCAGCGCCGCGCCGAACAACGCACCGCTGCGCACCGCTCCCGCTCGCACCGTCTCGCGCCACGCCCCCGGCTGCGCCCGGCTCGCCATGTGTCTCACCCCATGTCCGCTGTCTGTTCCGCATGATCGGCCCGCGCGAGTCGCCAGTCAAGTTGGGCGTCAAGACGGTTGGAGCGGCGCGCGCGAGCGATTAGGAGGGCGTATGGATCACGCGGACGTCATCATCCTCGGCGGCGGGCTGGTCGGCGCGACGCTCGCGCTGGCGCTCGATGCGGCGGGGCTGACCAGCATCGTGATCGACCCGGCCGATCCGGCCAAGACCCTGGCGCCCGGCTTCGATGGCCGCGCATCGGCGGTGGCCAGCGCAAGCGGACGGATGCTGGACGCGATCGGGCTCAGCGACGCGCTGGCCGGGCACGGCTGCGCGATCGGTGCGATCCGGGTCAGCGACGGGCTGGCCCCGGGTGCGCTCGATTTCGTGCCCGACGCGGCCGACGGCGCGCTCGGCACGATGTACGAAAACCGCACGCTGCGCAGGGTGCTGCACGACGCGGCGAGCGCCGCGGCCAACGTCGACCTCAGGATGCAGCGCCGCGCGGTCGGCGTCGAGCGGGGCGCGCACGGCGTGGTCGCGACGCTCGACGACGGCACCGTGGCCACCGCACCTTTGCTGGTCGCGGCGGAAGGGCGCAATTCGCCGACCCGCGCCGCCGCCGGCATTACCATCGCGCAGTGGAGATACGATCACGCCGCGATCATCGGCGCGTTCCACCACGAACGCCCGCATGGCAGCACCGCCTACGAGATTTTCTATCCCAGCGGCCCGTTCGCGCTCCTGCCGCTGATCGACGATGCGCAGGGCCACCGGTCGGCGATCGTGTGGACGGTCGCTGCGAAGCACGGCGCGGCGATGCTCAAGCTCGGCGACCGCGCTTTTCTGGCGGAGGCGGAAAAGCGGATGGGCGGGTTCCTCGGCACGCTGTCGGGGGCGAGCCCGCGCGCGTCCTATCCGCTCGGTTTCCACCACGCCGCGCGAATCACCGGCGAACGCCTCGCGCTGGTCGGCGACGCCGGGCACGGCATCCACCCAATCGCGGGGCAGGGGCTGAACTTGGGCTTCCGCGACGTCGCGACGCTCGCCGAAGTGCTGGTCGATGCCAAGCGTACCGGGCTCGACCTCGGCCATCCGCAGGTCCTCGCGCGCTATCAACGCTGGCGCGGGCTCGACACCTTCATGGTGGCGGCCGCGACCGATGGGCTGACCCGGCTGTTCGGGGTGCCGGGCAAGACCGCGAGCGCGGTGCGCCGGGTGGGAATTTCCGTGGTGAATGCGATTCCGCCGCTGAAGGACCGCTTCATGGCGGAGGCGCGCGGCGAAAGCGGGGAACTGCCGCGGTTGTTGCAGGGGATCGCGGTGTGACGGCGCTGACGCGGGAGTAATCCCGCGTCGTGGACCGGCGCTGCTGGCACCGTCGGCCCTGCCGGGCTCGAGCCGCGCGCCAGCTACGCCAGCGCTTGGCCGCCCGTCACTGCAGCGTCACCATATCGTCGCCGTCGTGCCGCCGGAAGAACTGCATCAGCTGGATGATCAGTTCGCTGCGATCGCCCAAACTATCCGCCTCGAGCAGCGCCTGTTTCGCCGCCACGTCGAACGGGGCGATCTGGGCGATCCCGTTGACCAGGCTCTCGTCGTCCAGGCGCGCGACCGAATCCCAATCGACCGCATAGCCCTGCGCGTCGGCAAAGCGGCGCGCTTCGGCTTCCAGCGCGGCGCGTTCGGGATGCGCCAGTGTCGCGTCGGCCGGGTCGGCGATCAGCGCGGCCTCGACCTGACGGAACGCCGTCGTGGCGTCGATCTCGCGGACCAGCCGGAAGCGCGCGATCCCTTCGAGGATCAGATTGTAGCGCCCGTCGTCGAGCGCCTCGACCTCGGCAATGCGCCCGACGCAGCCGATCTCGAACAGCGCGGGCGCATCCCCGCCGCCGCCCGCACCGGGGCGCGGCTGGATCATTCCGATCCGCCGGTCGCGCGCCATCGCATCGCTGACCAGCGCGCGGTAGCGCGGCTCGAAGATGTGCAGCGGCAGCCGCATCTCGGGAAACAGCAGTGCCCCCGGCAGCGGAAAGATCGACAGGCGCGTCAGGGCAGCGG
Organism: Pseudomonadota bacterium; assembly: GCA_040385975.1. Lineage (GTDB taxonomy): Bacteria > Pseudomonadota > Alphaproteobacteria > Sphingomonadales > Sphingomonadaceae > Sphingomonas. The sequence continues at coordinate 6,123 of JAZKGJ010000127.1, forward strand.
TTGTACTCACCCGAACAGGATCGCGGACAGCTTGCGGCGCTGCGCCGAGACCCACGGGTCTTCCAGCCCGACCACCTCGAACAGCTTGAGCAATTGCGCGCGCGCCGCGCCTTCGTTCCAGTCGCGTTCGGCGGCCACGATTGCCAGCAGCGACGCGGCGGCGGCGTCGCGGTCGCCCGCCGCCATCTGCCCGCCGGCCAGCTCGAAGCGCGCGGCGTGATCGTCGGGACTGGCCGCGACCTGCGCCTCCAGTCCTGACAGATCGGCGACCGGAATCGCGCTTTTCGCCAGCTCGATCGCCGCGCGGGCGCGCTCGATCGCGGGGTCCTTCGCCAGTTCCGCGGGCAGTTCGGCTATCGCCGCCTCCGCCTCGTCATTGCGATCCGACGCGACCAGGGCGCGGATCCGCCCCGCCGCGACCGCGGGATGTCCCGGCGCCATTTCGGCCAGCTGATCGAACACCGCCAGCGCGCGCTCGCCGTCGCCTTCGCTCAGCACCGCCTCACCCATCGCGATCAGCGGCGCGAGTTCGGCCTCCTGGTCGGCCGCCTCGCTCTTGACCGGCAATTGCTTCAGCAGCTGGTCGAGCGTCGCCTTCAGCTGGCTTTCGGTACGCAACGGGGTCAGATCGGCGACCAACTGGCCCTGAAACATCGCATAGACGGTCGGGATCGTCTTGATCTGGAATTGCGCGGTGATGTACTTGTTGGCGTCGGTGTCGACCTTGGCCAGCACCACGCCCCTGTCGGCGTAATCGGCCGCGATCTTTTCGAGCAGCGGAGTCAGCGCCTTGCATGGCCCGCACCATTCCGCCCAGAAATCGATGATGACCAGCGCGGTCATCGACGGCTCGACCACGTCGCGGCGGAACGCCTCGACCGCTTCCTTCTCTGCCGGTGCCATGCCCAACGTAGCCAATGCGCGCTCCTGTCTGCCTGCGCGCCTTATGTGGGGTGGCGCGGCAGGCGTCCAACCCCATTTCCGGTGGCGAGGGAATTCGAATCACGCGCGTAGTCCGGTCGGGCGAAGCGGCGACGAATGACTCGAGAGTGCGCGACACGGCAAAGCCGTGCCGTCGGACGGTGCGGATAGCACCGCCGACCGAGCCGCCGCGACAGCCGCGATTTAACGCCGTTAAATCGATGGCACGGCGGCTGGAGCGGGCGAAGGGATTCGAACCACCGCGCAGCGCGACAGCGCAGAGCGGCAACAAAGACTCGAGGGTTCCGACGTGGCAAAGCCACGTCGTCGAACGGTGCCGCTGGCACCGTCGGCCGGGCTGTCGATCAAGGCGCGCATTAGCGTCGCTAATGCGCGACGACAGCTGGAGCGGGCGAAGGGATTCGAACCCTCGACCCCGACCTTGGCAAGGTCGTGCTCTACCCCTGAGCTACGCCCGCTCTGGCGCTACGAACCCCGGCGGCAAGCGCGGCGGGGCGGGTAAGGCGGCGGCCACTAGCAGCGATGTTCGGGGCGGGCAAGCGCCCGTCGCCGGGTTACGTGCCGTCACCGAAACGCTAGGGTGCCGGCATGACCCCCGCACCCATCAGAGTCGGCATCGGCGGCTGGACCTTCGAACCGTGGCGCGGGACGTTCTTTCCCGACAAGCTCGCGCACAAGCGCGAGCTCGAATATGCCGCGTCGCAGCTGACCGCGATCGAGGTCAACGGCACCTATTATTCGGGCTTCAAGCCGCAGACCTTCGCCAATTGGCGCGACGCGACGCCCGACGATTTCATGTTCACGCTGAAGGCGTCGCGCTTTTGCACCAATCGCAAGGTGCTGGCCGATGCGGGCGAATCGGTCGCGCGCTTCGTCGGGCAGGGGATCGTCGAACTGGGATCCAAGCTCGGGCCCATCCTGTGGCAGTTCATGGCGACCAAGAAGTTCGAGCCCGACGATTTCGCCGCGTTCCTGAAGCTGCTCCCGGCCAGCCACGACGGCGTCGCGCTGCGCCACGCGGTGCAGGTTCGGCATGAAAGCTTCGCGACGCCCGAGTTCGTCGCGCTGTGCCGCGCGCACCAGGTCGCCATCGCCTTTGCCGATTCGCCGCACTATCCCGGACTCGCCGACGTGACCGGCGATTTCGTCTATGCACGGCTGGAAGCGGGGGAGGATGCCAACCCGCATTGCTATCCCGATGCCGCCCTGCCGCGCTGGGCGGATGCGGCGCGAACTTGGGCGACCGGCGGGCAGCCCGACGGCCTGCCCTATGCCGGCGACGCTGCGGTCCCGAAGCAACCGCGCGATACGTTCGTGTTCTTCATCCATGGCGGCAAGCTACGCGCGCCGGCCGGGGCGCTGGCGCTATTGCGAGCGCTGACGCCCTGAATTCCGCTCGGGACGAACGGAGGTAGCGATTATCGCGGCAACGGCGCGCCGGTGACCGGGTCGCCGACCGGAGCGGGGCTCGCGGCGGGAACATAGGGGTCGCGGCCCTGCCCCATGATCGCGGCGGTCTCGATCGTGTCGAGCGCGCCGCGCGCACCGATGTAGCGCTTCGCCGCGGCAATCCAGCGATCGCCCGATTCGGCACCGGGCAGCCGCGCGATCTCGGCCAGCGCGCCCTCGACCTGGCCGCCCTCCAGCATCCGGCGGGCGCGGACCAGCCGGTCGCTCGCGCGCGGCGAAGGCGCGGTGTCGCGGCGGATGACGACCAGGTCGGACACTTCGCGGCGCAGGCTCGCCCACCAGCCGTCGGTGGTGTTGCCGGTCGCCAGCTGCGGTGCGATCGCCTCGATCCCGACCCGCAGATCCTCCAGCGTCACCGGCTGGCGCGCGGCGGCGACGACCGTCGCGACCGCCTGTGGCTGGACCGGCCCGAAGCGGTCGCGCAACTGCGCCTCGATATAGCCGAGCCCCAGCCCGCGATCGAGCGCGCGGCGTGCGGCGAACGCGATCAACAGCCCCTCGGCACGATTGGCGTTGCCCGCCGCGCCCTGCGCCGCGGTGCCGACGCTCGCCAGCCGCGCTTCCAGCTCGGCGATTCGCCCGGTCAACGCCACTTCGCGCGCCGACAGCGTCTCCAGATCGCTCGCCGACCCGCTCGCGGTCAGCGGCGAGCGCGGCATGAAGGTCGATGCGGGTGCCGCCGCGGCTACGACCTGCGGAGCGGGGGCGGCCGCCGGCGCGGTCCAGCGCTGGTATCCACGCATTACCAGCGTCATCGCGCCCAGCCCGACCAGGAATGCGACCACGGCGATGAGCGTGACGGTCCGCCACGACCGGCGCGGACGCCGCGCCGCGAAGCTCGTCACGGCAAGGCCCGCTTCGGGGCCCGGTTCGGGGCGGGGCGCGGGATCGTCCATTGCCGCCTTATCCGCGTGGCGACGCGGGCGGTCAATCGGCGAGCGCGAGTGCGGTCGCGACGAGCGCGACATCGTCGGGGGCAGGGGCAACCGCGACACACGCCCAGCCCGCTCCCGCCGCATCCGCCGTCCCGCGCGAAATCGCCGCCAGCGCGATTGCACTGCGATCCGCGACCAACTCCGCCAGCCGTGCCCCGGCGCGCGGCGAGTGGACCAGCGCGATCGCGCCCGTCAGCGCAGAGAGCGCCGCCGGTGCGATCGTCAGCGGCGCGCTTTGATAGACGATCACAGTCCGCGTCACCCCCGGCAAGACCGCGACCGCACGTTCGGCACCCGCGAAATGCAGTGCCCGGCTCATCCCGCCTGCCAAGGCTTGCTGTGCCAGCGCCGCCGCGCCCTGTTCGCCGGTCGCGACGACGTCGAACCCGGCGGCGCGCGCGGCGGCAGCGGTGGCGGCGCCGACCGCATGGACCGGCAACGCGCGATAGGCCGCCATGGCCGCTCCGCCGTGGCGGACCGCGTTCGCGCTGGTCAGCAGGAGCGCGTCGTGCGCTGCCGGGTCGGGTCGGTCCCACGCGACCGCCGCGACCGCGAACAGCGGCAGCCGGAGCGCGCGTCGCCCGGCCGCGACGACCCGTGCGGCGGTCGCGGCGTTGCCCGGCTCGGGCCGCAGCACCGCCAAGGGTCGCTTGAGGAGCGCTGCCGCCATGATGCCAACCTAGAAGCCGGCGCGGCCCTTCGACAAGCGCGCGGCGAACGGTTAGGGTTCGCCGGGTGGCATTCCCGATCATCCTCGGCCTCGAATCCTCCTGCGACGAGACCGCCGCGGCGCTGGTCACCGGCGACCGGCGCGTGCTCGCGCACCGCGTTGCGGGACAGGAAGCCGCGCACCGTCCGTTCGGCGGGGTCGTCCCCGAAATCGCCGCACGCGCGCATGTCGAAATCCTCGCGCCCCTGGTCGAAGCCGTGCTGGTCGATGCCGGACTCACGCTGGCTGAGGTGGACGCGGTCGCCGCGACCGCGGGCCCCGGGCTGATCGGCGGGGTGATGGTCGGGCTGGTGACCGGCAAGGCGCTGGCGCACGCCGCGGGCAAGCCGCTGATCGCGGTCAATCATCTGGAGGGCCATGCGCTGAGCGCGCGGCTGACCGACCCCGACCTCGAATTTCCCTATCTCCTGCTGCTGGTGTCGGGCGGGCATTGCCAGCTGTTGCGGGTCGACGGGGTCGCGTCCTACCGCCGGCTGGCGACGACGATCGACGATGCTGCGGGCGAGGCGTTCGACAAGACCGCCAAGACGCTGGGGCTGGGCTTCCCGGGCGGACCGGCGGTCGAGGCGGCGGCGCGCGACGGGGATCCGCGCGCGGTGGCGCTGCCGCGCCCGCTGCTGGGCTCGGCCGAGCCGCATTTTTCGTTCGCGGGGCTGAAGAGCGCGGTGGTGCGCGCCGCGAACGATCATGCCGCCGCCGATCTCGCCGCGTCGTTCCAGCAGGCGGTGGTCGATTGCCTGCTCGACCGTGTCGCGCGGCAGCTGGCGGCGCACCCCGACCTCGCCACCCTCGTCGTCGCGGGCGGCGTCGCCGCGAACGCCAGCATCCGCGCCGCGCTGACCGACCTCGCCGCCGCGCACGGTCGCCGCTTCGTCGCGCCGCCGCTGTGGCTGTGCACCGACAATGCGGCGATGATCGCCTGGGCCGGGGCGGAGCGCCTTGCCGCCGGGCTGACCGACTCGCTTGATGCCCCCGCGCGGGCGCGCTGGCCGCTCGACCCGGACGCCGAAACGGTGCGCGGCGCGGGGGTGCGGGCGTGAAGATAGGCGTCATCGGTGGGGGGGCGTGGGGCACCGCGCTGGCGCAAGTCGCGGCGGCGGGCGGCGAGGACGTGCTGCTCTGGGCGCGCGAGGCCGAGGTCGTGCGCAGCATCAACGATATTCATGAAAACACCATGTTCCTGCCCGGTGTGAGGCTGGCGCAGGGCATTCGCGCGACCGATTCGCTCGGGTCGCTATGGGGCAGCGACGCACTGCTCGTCGTCGCGCCCGCGCAGCACGTCCGCGCGGTGCTGGCCGAGACCGCGGTCGGCGCCACCCCGCTGGTGCTCTGCGCCAAGGGGATCGAAGCCGGGACCAAATTGCTGGTCGGGGAGGTCGCCGCGCAGATCCATCCGCAAGCGCCGATCGCGGTGCTGTCGGGGCCGACCTTCGCGCACGAGGTCGCCGCCGGGCTGCCGACCGCGGTGACGCTCGCCTGCGCCGATGAAGCGCTCGGCGCGCGGCTCGCCGCCCGACTCGCGAGCCCCGCCTTCCGCCCCTATGCCGCGACCGACGTGATCGGCGCGGAGATCGGCGGCGCGGTCAAGAACGTGCTCGCGATCGCCTGCGGCGTGGTCGAGGGCGCGGGATTGGGCCAGAACGCCCGCGCCGCGCTGATCGCGCGCGGCTTTGCCGAAATGACGCGGTTCGGGCTGGCGCGCGGCGCGCGGGCGGAGACGTTGAGCGGCCTGTCGGGGCTCGGCGACCTCGTCCTCACCTGTTCCTCGACCAGCAGCCGCAATTTCTCGCTCGGAATGGGCTTGGGCCAGGGCAAGGCGGCGCGCGACCTGCTCGCCGACCGCCGTACCGTAGCGGAAGGGGCGTTCACCGCGCCGGTGCTGGTCGCAGCCGCCACCGACGCCGGGGTCGAGATGCCGGTGGCGCGCGCGGTCGCCGACCTGCTCGCCGGGGCCGACGTGCGCGGCGTGATCGAGGCGCTGCTGGCGCGTCCGCTGCGGCCCGAACACGGGTGAAGCGCTGGGCGGCGCTGCTGCGCGGCGTGAATCTGGGCGGCCGCACGTTGCTGATGAGCGATCTGGCGGCGCTCACCGCGGGACTGGGCTTCGGCGATGTCGCAACGCTGTTGGCGTCGGGCAATGTCACGTTTGCCAGCGACCTGCCGCCGCACGAGATCGAAGCCCGGCTCGAAGCCGCGCTCGCCGCGCACGGCCTCGTCACCGACGTCATGGTGCGCAATCGTGCAGAGCTCGACGCGGTGATCGCCGGCAATCCCTGGCCAGAGGCGGCGGCGGACCATCCCAGCCACTATCTCGTCACCTTCCACCGCGACCCGTTCCCGGCCGCTGCGCTCGCCCGGCTTCAGGACGGCCCCGAGCGGCTCCATGCGATCGATCGCGAGCTCTACACCGATTTCCTCAGCCAGCAGGGGATGCGCGAATCGACGCTGCTGTCGCGGATGGCGAAGGCGAAATTCCCGAAGGTCGCGACCGGTCGCAACTGGAACACCGTCCGAAAACTCGCTGCGCTCCTCTAGAAATCGACCGCGATGCCCTTCAGCGTCCAATCGCCGAAGCGGGTCGGGTCGTCGCCCAAGGGATCCTTCGGCACCTTGATCGGCTCAGGCGCGGGGACCGGCGGGTTTTTCGACAGATAGGCGGGCGGCTTCACGCCCGCGGGTCGCTTTCCCATGACTGGCCTTTCGGTTGCGCGCTGCCCATAGCGCCCGCGATGCCGGTTCCCAACCACGTTCGACGCAGCGACCCGCCGGGCGTGCCCGCGCGCCGCGCTGCGCTGCGGCTGCTCGACGCGGTGCTGCGCCGCGGCCAGGCGCTCGAGGCCGCGCTCGACAGCGCCGCGGCGCAGCTGACCCGCGCCGACGACCGCGCGCTGGCGCACGCACTGGCCGCGCACGCGTTGCGCCGGCTCGCCGATCTCGACGCGCTGATCGATTCGGCGACCCGCCAGACCCTGCCCGACGACGCCAAGGCGCGGATGGCGCTGCGGCTCGCGCTCGTCCAGACGCTGGTGCTCGGCACGCCCCCGCACGCCGCGATCGCCACCGTCCTGCCGCTGGTCGATGGCGGCCCGCGCAAACTGGTCCACGGCGTGTTCGGGACACTGGCGCGGCAAGCCGCGGCGCTGCCGCCGGTCGCGCAATTGCCGGCCACGGTGGCGGAGCGCTGGACCGCGGCATGGGGCACCGAGGTCGTCGCCGCCGCCGGTGCGCTGATCGCGACGCCGCCGCCGCTCGACCTCAGCTTCGCCGATCCGGCCGCCGCGACCGCGTGGGCAGCGGCCAACGATGGTGTCAGTCTCGCGCCCGGTCACGTCCGCGTCGCGACCGGCGCGCGCGTCATCGACCTGCCGGGCTATGCGGAGGGGGCGTGGTGGGTGCAGGACATCGCCGCCACCCTTCCTGCGCGGCTGCTGGGCACAGGGGCGGGTGAAGCGCTCGACCTGTGTGCCGCACCCGGCGGCAAGACGCTGCAGCTCGCCGCCGCCGGCTGGGCGACGACCGCGGTCGATCGCTCGGAAAGTCGTCTCGCACGACTTTCGACCAATCTCGACCGCACCGGGCTGGCCGCGACGGTCTTCGCGCGCGACGCGCTCACCTGGGATCCGCCGCAGCGCTACGACGCGATCCTGCTCGACGCGCCGTGCAGCGCGACCGGCATCTATCGCCGTCACCCCGACGTGCTGTTCCGCGCGCATCCCGCGCTGATTGCCGAAATGGCCGAATTACAGGCGAAATTGCTCGACCGCGCGGCACCGTGGGTGAAGCCGGGCGGGCGGCTGGTCTATGCGGTCTGTTCGCTCGAGCCGACTGAGGGCGAGGCGCAGCTCGATGCGTTCCTCGCCAGACGTCCCGGCTTTGCGATCGACCCGGTCGCACCTCGTGAACTCCCGGCCGAAATCGCTCCCGACTCCTTCGGACGGGTTCGAGTCCTGCCCGGCGCGCTCGCGGATGCGGGCGGCTGCGACGGCTTCTTCATCGCCCGCCTCGTGCGCCAGCGCTGACGATTGTTGCGCCGCCCGGCGTGAACGCTAGAGCAAGCGGCGTGCCCAATCCCGTCCGCCTCGCTCCCTCGCTCTTGAGCGCCGATTTCGCCGCGCTCGGCGACGAAGTGCGCGCGATGGACGCGGCCGGGGCCGACTGGCTCCACGTCGATGTGATGGACGGCCATTTCGTCCCCAACATCTCGATCGGCCCCTTGGTCGTGAAGGCGATCCGCTCCCACACCGCCAAGCCGCTCGACGTCCATTTGATGATCGCGCCGGTCGATCCCTATCTCGACGCCTTTGCCGAAGCCGGCGCCGACATCATTACGGTCCATCCCGAAGCCGGCCCGCACGTCCACCGCAGCCTGCAGCGGATCGCAGGTCTCGGGAAGCGCGCCGGGGTCGTGCTGAATCCCGGCACCCCCGCCAAGCTGCTCGACTACCTGCTCGAACTGGTCGATCTGGTGCTGGTGATGAGCGTCAATCCGGGTTTCGGCGGACAGCAGTTCATCGACGGACAGCTGAAGAAGATCGCCGCGATCCGGAGCATGATCGACAAATCCGGCAAGGCGATCGACCTGCAGGTCGACGGCGGGATCGATCCCGCCACCGCGAAGCGCGCGGTCGACGCCGGTGCCGACGTGCTGGTCGCGGGCACCGCCGCATTCCGTGGCGGCCCGGCCCATTATGCCGCCAATCTGGCGGCGTTGAGGGGCGGGTGACGACCCCCGCCGACGCCGCACCCGCTGCTGAAGAGGATTTCGAAGGCAAGCGGCTGGTTCGCACCGGCGGCGGCGACAAGGGGCTGTCGCTCGGGGAGCGGCTGGCCGAGCGACTCCACCGGCTCACCTGGCGCACCCCGCTCCACGCGATGCACTTGCGCGGGCGGCACCCGTTGAAGTTGATCGCGGTGCCCGACGATCCCCTGCTCGGCGATGTCGCGCGCGGCGAAGCGCTGATGGCGGGGCGCTTCGTGTTTCGCGGCGAAGGCGTGGCGATCGACGATCTCGGTGCCGCGCCGCTGCCGCGCGCGCTCGCCGACCACATCCACAGCTTCATCTGGCTGCGCGACCTGTCGACCGTCGCGCGCCGGGTCGAGGCCGCGCCGGTTGCCGAACGCGCGATGCGCGGCTGGCTGACGCTCCACGCCGACAAGGTCAGCCAGCCCGCCTGGCGCGGCGATCTGGTCGGGCGGCGGATCATGAGCTGGGCCGCGCACGCCCCGCTGATCCTCTCGTCGGCCGATCTGGTCTATCGCTCGAAGGTGCTCAACACGCTCGCGCGTCAGGCGCGGCATCTGGAACGCGGTGCTGACAAGGTCGCGCCCGGCGCGCCGCGGGTGGCCGCTTGGGCGGGCGCGCTGACCGCGGCCTTGCTGATTCCGGGGGGCGATGTGAAGCGCGCCGCGCTCGAAGCGGGGCTGGCGCGGGCGCTGGCCGGCGCGGTCTTCGCCGATGGCGGCGCGGTGGCCCGCGCGCCGCTTGCGCAGCTCGATCTGATCGCGCTGCTGACCTTGCTGAGCCAGGTCTATGCGGTGCGCCGGCTCGAGGTCGCGGAGCCGATCCGCACCACGCTCTACCGGATGGTTCCGGCCTTGCTCGGGGTGTGCCACGGCGACCGCGGCCTCGCGAGCTGGCAGGGCGGCGGCCCGGTCGCGGGTGAGACGATCGCGGAACTCGTCACCGCCAGCGGGGTGCGCGCGCGGCCGATGCGCCAGACCCGCGACTGGGGCTATCAGCGTTTGAGCGCGGCGACCACGACGGTCATCGTCGATGCCGCCCCGCCCCCGATCGCGCGCCTGATCGAAGGCGGCTGCGCCTCGACTTTGGCGTTCGAACTGTCCGACGGGCCACAGCGGATCGTCGTGAATTGCGGCGGCGCACGCACCGCCGACGCCGGATTGCCGCCGGCCTTGGCGGAAGGACTGCGCACCACCGCGGCGCATTCGACCTTGATCCTCGCCGATTCCAATTCGACCGCGATCCACGCCGACGGCACGCTCGGGCGCGGCGTCGTCGAGGTCGAACTGAGCCGGCAGGAGACCGATTCGGCCAGCCGGATCGAGGCCGCGCACGACGGCTATGTCCGCCGCTACGGCTTCCTGCACCGGCGTCAGCTGGCGCTGGCGACCGACGGCCGCGAACTGCGCGGCGAGGATATGCTGCTCCCGTCGGGCAAGCGCCGCCGCGCCGACGCGATCCCGTTCGCGATCCGCTTTCACCTAGCGCCGGGCATCCGGGTCTCGCCGACCGCCGACGGGCTGGCGGCGCTGCTGCGGCTGCCGGCCGGACCGGTCTGGCAATTCCGCTGCCGCGGGGCCGCGCTGGCGGTCGAGGATAGCGTGTGGATCGACGCCGCCGGGCGGCCGCAGGGGTCGCAGCAGCTCGTGCTGACCGCCGAAGCGCCCGCCGGCGGGGCCAGCGTCGGCTGGGCGCTGCGCCGCGCGAACTGACGTGCGCTGTCCTACAAGCTGCGTTGCTGGCATAGCGGCTGCGTCGCTTCGACCGAATGTTGAGACGGTGAAAAAAGTGCGCCAGCGTCTCAACATTCTCAACATTCGCGAGACTGCATGACCCAGATTGCCATCCGCCGCGCACTGCTGTCGGTCAGCGACAAGACCGGCATCGTCGACCTCGCGCGAACGCTGGCCGACCGCGGGGTCGAGCTGATTTCGACCGGCGGCACCGCGACCGCCCTGCGCGATGCCGGGCTGGATGTGCGCGACGTCAGCGACGTGACCGGCTTTCCCGAGATGATGGACGGGCGGGTCAAGACGCTGCACCCGCTGATCCATGGCGGATTGCTGGCGGTGCGCGACGACCCCGCGCACGCCGCAGCGCTGAGCGAGCATGACATCGGCGCGATCGACCTGGTCGTGGTCAATCTCTATCCTTTCCTCGACACCGTGATGAAGGGAGCGGCGCGGCCCGAAATCATCGAGAATATCGACATCGGTGGCCCGTCGATGGTGCGCTCGGCCGCAAAGAATCACGACTATGTCGCGATCGTCACCGATCCCGCCGATTATGCACTGGTCGCCACCGGCGCGACGACGCGCGACGACCGCAAGCGGCTGGCCGCCAAGGCGTTTCAGGCAACTGCCGAATATGACGCGATGATCGCCAGCTGGTTCGGTTTCGCCGATCAGGGGCAGCGCTTCCCGGCGACGCTGCCGTTCGTGCTCAAAGCCCCCGAGGTGCTGCGCTACGGCGAAAACCCGCACCAGCACGCGGCCTTCTATAGCCACGCTGGGCCTGCCGTCCCCGGAATTGGCCAGGCGCGGCAGGTGCAGGGCAAGGCGCTCAGCTACAACAATCTCAACGACGCCGACGCCGCGCTCGAGCTCATCGGCGAATTTCGCGATGCCGCGCCGACCTGCGTCATCGTCAAGCACGCCAATCCGTGCGGCGTCGCGACCGCCGCGACGCTGGCGGCGGCGTATGACGCGGCGTTCGCGTGCGACAGCGTCAGCGCGTTCGGCGGGATCATCGCAGTCAATCGGCCTCTGGACGCCGCCACAGCGCAGGCGATCACCGGCATCTTCACCGAAGTGGTGGTCGCGCCCGATGCCGACGATGAAGCGCTGGCGCTGTTCGCCACGAAGAAGAATCTGCGGCTGTTGCTGACGGGCGCGCTCCCCGACCCGGCGCGCGGTGGCCTGGCGGTAAAGGCCATCACCGGTGGCTGGCTGGTGCAGAGCCGCGACAACGGGATGCTCGGCGAGCTGCAGGTCGTGACCAAGCGCCAGCCGACCGAACAGGAGCTCGCCGACTGCCGCTTCGCCTGGCTGGTCGCCAAGCACGTCAAGTCGAACGCCATCGTCTATGCGAAGGACGGCGCGACCGCCGGCGTCGGTGCGGGGCAGATGAACCGGCTCGAATCGGCGCGGATCGCGGCGTGGAAGGCAAAGGATGCGGCGGAAAAGGCGGGTTGGAGCGAGCCGCGGACGCTCGGTTCGGCGGTCGCTTCCGACGCCTTCTTCCCCTTCGCCGACGGGCTGCTCGCGGCGGTCGAGGCCGGTGCGACCGCGGTCATTCAGCCCGGCGGCTCGATCCGCGATGCCGAAGTGATCGCGGCGGCCGATGCAGCGGGTCTGGCGATGATCTTCACCGGCCAGCGCCACTTCCGGCATTAGAGCGGCAAGGTGGGCTCCGGGTTGCTGGGCATCCGCCGGAGCAACGTGCGGTCTTCCTCACGAAAGGCATAGCGCCACAGGATGAACAGGTAGGTCGCCGCCATCGCCGGCACGCCGATGATCAGCTCGGCCCATTCGGCGCTCCGTGGCAGCGCGGTGAACGCCGCCCCGACCGCCGCCCCGGCCAGCGTCGCCGCCACGAACGGCCGCCGCAGCCGCCACACCGGCGCTTCGAGCAGTCGCTGGAGCCGCCGTGCCTTGATTATGGACGTCAGGCCGAGGGTGACGAACAGCGCCACCGCCGGCGCCGCGACCTGCCAGCCGAGCGACCAGTCCAACCCGCGCGCCGCAAACAGCAGGACGAAGCTCAGCGCGATCTGGACCGCCAGCATCGCCACCGAAATCATCAGATTGCCGACCCGGTCGACATAGACCAGCGCCGATTCGCACACCGCCCCGGTCGAGGCCGCGACCTCGCCGAACAGCAAAAAGGCGAGCGCGGTGGCCCCGGCGACGAACGACGGCCCGACCACCCCCATCACCGATTCGCTCGGGATCGACCCCGCGAGCGCGAGGCAGGTCTGCGCCGCGACGATCCAGAAGCTGACCTGCGCGACCTGGTTCGCCACCGCCGCGCGGTCGTTGCGGGCGAGGTTCGCGGCGATCACCGGTCCGAGCACGGGGTCGAAGCTGGTCTTAAGCTTCTGCGGCAGCGAGGCGACCTGCTGCGCCATGTAATAGATTCCGACGATCCGCGGCTCGAAGATCAGCCCGAGGATGAAGCGGTCGACGTTGCGGCTGCCCCATTCCAGGCTGTCGGCTCCGGCCAGCGGCATGTTGGCGCGCGCCAGCGTCAGCAACCGTGCCGGCTGCGGCCGCCAGCCGACCGGGCGGCCGTAGCTGCGGACGAGCGGGATCAGCGATGCCGCCAGCGCCGCCGCCATTGACAGCATGTACGCCAGGATCAGCCCGTCGTGGTGCGACACGAACGAAAAGGCGAACGCGGCTACGCTCAGCGTCCACGGCTCGACCACCGCGCGCGCGGTCACCGTCGCCTTGACGTCGCGGCGGTACGCCAGCGCGGCGAGGCTGATGTCCGACCAGGCGATCGCGACCGCGATCAGTGGCAGCAACCGCTCGATCCAGCTCGCAGTGTTGTCCTGATACATGATCTCCGGAAACGCGAAGAGGACCGCGCTCGCCGCCAGCGACGCGCCGAGCGCCACCGCCAGCGCGTCCCACACGACATCGACATGCGGCCGGTCGGTCGTGCTGAGCGCCTGCGCCAGGCCGCGCTTGAGGCCGAGCGTCGCGACGAGCGCGGCCAGCTCGACCACCACCACCGCGAGCGCGAACCGTCCGACCAGATCAGCGCCGTAGATTCGCCCCGCGATGAACAGGAACGGCAACCGTGCGAGCAGCCGGAGCGCAAACCCGGCGATATTGGTGCGCCCGCCCTTGGCCAGCGCGCCGATGTCGTCGGTGGATGCCGTCAATGCGCAGCGCCCCAGCTCTTCCCGGTGCCGATCTCAATTCCGAGCGGGACCGACAACCTGATCGCGGGCTCGGCGGCGGTCGCCATCACGCGTTCGATGATCGGCGAAACGGCGGCAACGTCGGCTTCGGGCAGTTCGAAGACGAGTTCGTCGTGAACCTGGAGCAGCATCCGCACGTCGTGCAGCCCGGCGTCGGCGAGTGCGGGGTTCATCCGCGCCATCGCGCGCTTGATGATGTCGGCGCTGGTCCCCTGGATCGGGGCGTTGATCGCGGCGCGTTCGGCGCCCTGGCGCTCATGCTGGATCTTGGATTTAATCCGCGGAAAGTGCGTCTTCCGCCCGAACAGCGTGGTCGTGAACCCCTTTTCACGCACGAATTCGGTCGTCGCGGCGATGTAGTTGCGGATGCCCGGAAAGCGTTCGAAATAGCGGTCGATCATCGCCTGCGCTTCGTCGGCGGTGACGTCGAGCCGGCCGGCCAGCCCCCAGCGGCTGATGCCATAGAGGATCGCGAAGTTGATCGTCTTGGCGCGACCGCGGGTGTCGCGGTCAACCGTCCCGAACAGCTCTTGCGCGGTCAGCGAATGGATGTCGTCGCCGTTGGCGAACGCGTCGCGCAGCGCGGGCACGTCGGCCATGTGCGCCGCGAGCCGCAGTTCGATCTGCGAATAGTCGGCGGCGAGGATGACGTTGCCCGGCTCGGCGATGAAGGCGTCGCGGATCTGGCGGCCGACTTCGGTGCGGATCGGGATGTTCTGAAGGTTGGGGTCGGTCGACGACAGCCGCCCGGTCTGCGCACCGGTGAGCGAATAGGAGGTGTGGACGCGGCCGGT
>JAZKGJ010000128.1:0-10181 GCA_040385975.1 Pseudomonadota bacterium
GCGCGTCCGAAAACTCGAAATCGTCGCGGAACATCGTCAGCAGATGTTCCTCCAGGCCCATCACCAGCGGATGGACCCAGGTGTCGAACAGCACATTGGCGCCCTCGAACCCCATCTGCGGGGAGTAGCGCGCCGGGAAATCCTGGACGTGGACCGGGGCCGAGATCACCGCGCAGGGGATCCGCAGCCGCTTGGCGATGTGGCGTTCCATCTGCGTGCCTAGCACCAGCTCGGGCTGGAGCGCCTGAATCGCGTCCTCGACCTCGAGGTAATCGTCGGTGATCAGCGGCTCGACGCCATACAGCGTGGCGGCGTCGCGCACGTCGCGCGCGAATTCGCGGTTGTAGCAGCCGAGGCCGACGACCTCGAAGCCCAGCTCGTCGCGCGCCACCCGGGCGGCGGCGACGGCATGGGTGGCGTCGCCGAAGATGAAGACGCGCTTGCCGGTCAGATAGGTCGAGTCGACCGATTTGCTCCACCACGGCAGGTTCGACGTGTCGAGCGCGGCGCTCGCGCCCACCCCGGCGAGCGCGGCGACTTCGGCGATGAAGTCACGCGTTGCGGCATGGCCGATCGGGACGGTACGGACGGTCTTCTGCCCGAAGGTCTTCTCGAGCCAGCGGCACGCAGTGTCGGCGATCTCGGGATAGAGGCAAATGTTGAAATCGGCCGCGCCCAGCCGCGCCAGGTCCGTAGGCGATGCACCGAGCGGGGCGGTCACGTTGACGTCGATGCCGAGCGTGCCGAGCAGCCGGGTGATCTCGATCACGTCGTCGCGGTGGCGGAAACCCAATGCGGTCGGGCCGAGCAGATTGGCGCAAGGGCGGCGGCCGTCGCGCGCGGCGGGGGTCGCGGTCTTGTCGGCGAGCGTGCGGACCAATTGATAGAAGGTCTCCGCCGCGCCCCAGTTTTCCTTGCGCTGATAGCTCGGCAATTCGAGCGCGACGACCGGGCAGGGCAGGCCCATCGCCTGCGCCATGCCGGCGGGGTCGTCCTGGATCAGCTCGGCGGTGCACGACGCGCCGACCAGCATCGCCTGCGGTTGGAAGCGGGTGTAGGCGTCGCGCGTCGCACTCTGGAACAGCTCGGCGGTGTCCTTGCCGAGGTCGCGCGCCTGGAACGTCGTGTAGGTGACCGGCGGGCGCTTGCCGCGACGCTCGATCATCGTGAACAGCAGGTCGGCGTAGGTGTCGCCCTGCGGCGCGTGCAGGACGTAGTGCACGCCCTCCATTGCGGTGGCGATCCGCATCGCGCCGACGTGCGGCGGGCCCTCATAGGTCCAGACGGTCAGCTGCACGCCGCGACCGCCGGTTCATCGAACTTCAAAATGTCGCGCCGCCGCAGCGGGCGGGCAAAAAGCTCGGCCAGGTCGCCGGCTTGATCGAAGCCATGGATCGGCGAGAAGACCAGCTCGATCGCCCATTTGGTCGTCAGGCCTTCGCGCTCCAGCGGATTGGCGAGGCCGAGCCCGCAGACGGTCAGGTCGGGCCTGGCCGCGCGGACCCGGTCGAGCTGCTTGTCGACATCCTGGCCTTCGCTGATGATCGTGTCGCTCGGCAGCAGCGCCAGTTCCTGCGCCAGATGGCGCCGGTGCAGATAGGGCGTGCCGACTTCGACCGGGACCATCCCGAGTTCGGTGGCGAGGAAGCGCGCCAGCGGCACTTCGAGCTGCGAGTCGGGCAGGAACGTGATGCGTTTGCCGGCCAGCCGTTCGGCCGAATGCGCGATCGCGCGCTTCGCCCGCTCGCGGCCTGGCGCGATCACCCGGCGGAAATGCATCTCGTCGATCCCGAATGCGCTCGCGGCGGCGTGGAGCCAGCTGGTCGTGCCCTCCGCGCCGAACGGAAACAGCGCGTCGAGCCGCGTCGCGCCGCGATCTTCCAGCGCGCGCGCGGTCTCGCCCAAGAAGGGCTGCGCAAGCAGGAAACGGGTATTGGGGCCGACCGGCGGCATCGCATCGGCGCGGCGCGCGGGGAGCGAATGGACGATCGCAATGCCCAGTTCGGCGAACAGCCGCAGGAACTGATCCTCGACCACGTCGGGCAGCGCGCCGACGATCATCAGCGCGGGCGTATCGCTGGTGTCGGCGGGCAGGTCGGGGACCAATGCGGCCAGACACGCGTCCTCGCCCTCGGTGAAAGTGGTCTCGATCCCGCTGCCCGAATAGTTCAGGATCTTGGTCGCGCCGGCGTGCTTGACCGACAGCCGCGCGGCGGCGCGCGACAGGTCGAGCTTGATGACTTCGGACGGGCACGAGCCGACCAGAAACAGCAATTTGATGTCGGGCCGACGGGTCAGCAGCCGATCGACCACGCGGTCGAGCTCCTCGTTGCAATCGGCCATCCCGGCCAGGTCGCGCTCCTCGATGATCGCGGTGCCGAAGCGCGGCTCGGCGAATACCATCACCCCCGCGGCGGATTGCAGCAGGTGCGCGCAGGTGCGGCTGCCGACCACCAGGAAGAACGCGTCCTGGATCTTGCGGTGGAGCCAGATGATTCCGGTCAGGCCGCAGAACACTTCACGCTGGCCGCGCTCGCGCAGCACCGGTGCCGATTCGCACCCCAGCGCCGCGGTGCCGAGCGGCGGACTCATCCCGCCACCGCCATTCGCGGGGCGGGCGATTGCAGCCGCGCGGCGCGCAGCTTCAACAGGAATTGCGCGGCGTTGATCGCATAGGCGGCATAGGCCGCCAGCGCGAGCAGCATCCGTCCGCGCTCGGTCCCGAACCCACCGATCAGCGCCACCAGATACGCGGTGTGCAACGCCAGCACGAGCATCGAAAACACGTCTTCCCAGAAGAACGCCGGCACGAACAGATATTGGCCGAACACGACCTTTTCCCAGATCGCGCCGGTGATCATGATCACGTAGAGCGTCAGCGTCTTGACGACGATCGACACCGTGGCCGCGAACGCCCCTTCACCGGTGCCGAGATAGCGCAGCACCAGCGCCAGGCTGAGCAGGAAAATAAGGAATTGGACCGGGGCGAGCACCCCCTGCACCAAGGTCCAGCGAGTCGAGTCGCGGCGGCGGCGTTGGTCGGCGGTGTAGAGCGGCCGGTGCCCGCTCCCACCTTCGCTTGCGACATTTGGGTCGTTCGCCCGCATTGTCCGTTGCCCGCCCTCGTCCTGCTTCAGGGAAGACTAAGGCAACGCCGCAGAGTGTCAACGAAAACTGTCGTCCAAATTGCTTGACACATGCTGCGGTGCAGCGGGTGTTTGCGGTTGCGAGCCCTCGGCAATGGGCATAGTCTGCGAGTCGCGACGAAGCCCGGAAAGGGCGACCCGCGAGTAGCTTACGAGGTTTACACCGACCGAAGCTGGGGGAGAGCCGGGCATGGCGTCAGTAGCCAGGTTCGATGACGAAATACCATCGTTGACGCGGGCCGGTCTCGCGCAGCGCTTCGGCGTCGAGGCGCAGGGGCTGGCTGCCTTCCGCGCGCTCGCCGACGGCGAATACGAACGCTCGCTGTCGACGCTGATCGAGGGTGAGATCATTCCGCGGCTGATGATTGCGCACGCCACCGACGTTCCCGCGCGTGCCGCTCCGTCGACCCCCGCGCCGATCGACTTCGCCGACGTCGAAGCGCTCGCGCCGCTTGCGCTGCAGGTCGAGGCCGACGCGCTGCTCGCGCATATCGAGGCGATCCTGGCGCGGGGCATAAGCGTCGACAGCGTCATGGTCGATCTGCTCGCGCCGGCGGCGCGGCTGCTGGGCGAATATTGGGAGGACGACCGCTGCGACTTCGTCGACGTGACGATGGGCTTGTGGCGGCTGCAGGAAGTGGTCCACGAAATCGCCGCGCGTGCGCCTGCCGAACGGATGCTGGCGGCGGGGGGGCACCGGGCGCTGTTCGCGTCGATGCCGGGCGACCAGCACAATTTCGGGACGGTGGTGATCGACGAACTGTTCCGCCGCGACGGGTGGATTACCGACCGGTTGAGCGGGGTCGAGACCCCCGATCTGCTGCGACGGGTCGGGTCGGACTGGTTCGACATGATCGGATTGACCGTCAGTTGCGACTGCCATATCGGCGCGCTGCCGGCGTTGCTTGCTGCGGTGCGGAACGTGTCACGCAATCCTCGCGTTTGCATCATGGTCGGAGGGCGCATTTTTCGCGACGATCCGACGCTGGCGGCGCGGATCGGGGCCGATGGCACCGCACCCGACGCCCGAATGGCCCTGACCGTGGCCGCGGACCTGGTCCGCGTTCGCGAAGGGGAAATGATAGTCTGTAACTGACAGATAGTTTTCTGGAGCGCGACGCTCGTCGATGAACAAGCCTACCGCCCTGTCCCGACCATCGGCTTTCGCGCATCCCGATGCCATGCCGGGTGCGCTGTCCGCCGGTGTCGCCGCTAGCCTATTGGCGGCGGTCGGCGATGTTACGTTCGTATTGACCACGGAGGGCGTCGTGCTCGACGTCGCGGTGCCGCCAGGCGAGCTGGCCGATCATGGTTTCGCCGACTGGATAGGGCGCGCGTGGATCGACACCGTCACGGTCGAAAGCCGGCCCAAGGTCGAGGAATTGCTGGCCGATGCGCGCCGCTCCGGGGCAGTGGCACGCTGGCGCCAGGTCAATCATGTGGTTACCGGCGGCGATGTCCCGGTCCGCTATTTGGTCATGGCATTGGGCGACGGAGCAACGGCCAATGCGCGGCTGATCGCGATCGGGCGCGACCTGCGCGGCGCGGCGGTGATGCAGCAGCGGCTGCTCCAGACGCAACAGTCGCTCGAGCGCGATTACGTGCGGCTGCGCCAGGCCGAGGCGCGCTACCGGCTGCTGTTCGACATGGCGTCCGAACCCGTGCTGATCGTCGACGCCGAAACCCGCCGCATCCGGGAAGCGAACCCGGCGGCGCACCACCTGCTCGACGCGCCGGCGGGCGCGTTGATAGGCAAGCCCGTCCACGCCGTCGTCGCCGCCGACCAGCGCGACGACCTGATCGCGCGACTCGGCGCTGCGGAGGCCGCCGACGACCGCGCGCCGGTTGCGGTGCGGCTGGCCGACCGCCGCGGCGAGGCGTTGATCTCGGCGCAGGTGTTCCGCCAGGCGCGCGCGCCGATGCTGCTCGTCCGCATCGTCCCGGTCGAGCCCGCGGTCGCCGGCCACCGCTTCGACGCGACGCTCAGCGAAGTGGTCGAACGGATGCCCGACGCGTTCGTATTGGCCGACCGCGACCTCAACGTGCTCACCGCCAACGCGGCGTTCGTGGAGCTCGCCGAACTCCCCTCGGCTGATCGTGTGGTCGGGCAGCGGCTGGCGACGTGGCTCGGCCGCCCCGGCATCGACCTCGAGCTGATCGTCGCGCAGCTGCGCGATCATGGCGCGGTCCGCAACGTCGCTACCATCCTGCGCGGCGCGGGCGGTGCGCAGGAGGAGATCGAGCTGTCGGGGGTGCTGGCGCCGCAGGCCGGAAGCGACTGTTTCGGGTTCACCATCCGCAACGTCGGCCGGCGCCTGCGGGTGAGCGCGGACGGCCCCGACGCCGGACCGCGCTCGGTCGGGCAACTGACCGAACTGGTCGGGCGGATGTCGCTGAAGGACATCGTGCGCGAAAGCACCGACATGATCGAGCGGCTCTGCATCGAAGCCGCGCTCGACTACACCTCGGACAACCGCGCTTCGGCCGCGGAGATCCTTGGGCTCAGCCGGCAGAGCCTGTATTCGAAGCTGCACCGCCACGGGCTCGGCAATCTGGTTGCGGGCGACGAATGAGATTTGTCCGGTCCCGCCGGTGCGGGAGCGGGCCAGCATTTCCGTTTGACGCCTAAAATGGCGGGTCCTAGCCCGGCGCTCATGGAGGGATCGACCACGCCCAGCACGACCGTGCCGTTCCCCCGCCCCCGCGACATCCTAGAATTGCTGAAACCCGTCACCTGGTTTCCGCCGATGTGGGCGTTCATGTGCGGGGTGGTGTCGTCGGGCGTCGCGGTCGCCGACCGCTGGCCGTTCCTGATCGCGGGGGTACTTTTGACCGGGCCGCTGGTGTGCGGGACCAGCCAGGCGGTCAACGACTGGTTCGACCGTCATGTCGACGCGATCAACCAGCCCGAACGCCCGATTCCGTCGGGGCGGATCGCGGGGCGCTGGGGGCTGTGGATTGCCGGTATCGGCACTGCGCTGTCGCTGCTGGTCGCGGCCGCGACCGGGCCGTGGGTGCTGGCCGCGACGGGCGTGGGGCTCGCCTGCGCGTGGGGTTACAGCGCGCCGCCGTTCCGCTTCAAGGTCAGCGGCTTGTGGGGACCCGCGGTGGTCGCGCTGACCTACGAAGGGCTGACCTGGTTCACCGGCGCCAGCGTGATGGCCGGCGCACTGCCCGATGCGCGCGTGCTAATCGTGCTCGCGCTCTACAGCCTCGGCGCGCACGGCATCATGACGCTCAACGATTTCAAGGCGGTCGAGGGCGACCGCGCGACCGGGCTGCGCTCGCTCCCCGTCGTGCTCGGGGTCGATCGCGCGGCGCGACTGGCATGCGCGGTGATGGCGGTGCCGCAGCTCGTGGTGGTTGGCTTGCTGTATGGCTGGGGTCATCAGCTTGCCGCCGGCGTCGTCGCAGCACTCCTGATCGTCCAGCTCGCGCTGATGCGGCGGCTGCTGCGCGACCCGCGCCGGCACGCGCCCTGGTACAATGCGACCGGGACTACCGCCTATGTATTCGGGATGCTGGCGGCGGCGTGCGGGCTGGGCGGGGTCGCGGGGCTGTGAGTTCCGCTGCGCCGATGCCGCCGCTTGGCTGGTTCGGGATCGTCCGGCTGGGGCTGGTGCAAAGCGCGATCGGGGCGATCGTGATGCTCGTCACGTCGCTGCTCAACCGGGTGATGGTGGTTGAATATGCGCTGCCCGCCGCGCTCCCGGCGGGGCTCGTGGCGTGGCATTATGCGGTGCAGCTGTCGCGGCCGGCGTGGGGACATGGCTCGGACCGCGGGCGGCGGCGCACGCCGTGGATCGTGGCCGGCATGGCGGTGCTGGCGCTCGGCGCGACGCTCGCGGTTCAGGCGGTTGGTCTGTTCGCGGTGCGCTCGCCCTGGGGCTATGCGCTCGCCTTGCTGGCGTTCACGCTGATCGGGGCGGGCGTCGGCGCGGCGGGCACGTCGCTGCTTGCCTTGCTCGCGACGCGAGTCGCGCCGCAGCGGCGCGCGGCGGCGGCGTCGATCACCTGGATCATGATGATCGCGGGAATCGTCGTGACCGCGGGGGTCGCGGGGTCGCTGATCGATCCGTTCTCGCTGCTGCGGCTGGCGCAGGTCGCGGGCGGGGTCGCGGGCGGTGCGTTCCTGGTGGCGCTGATCGCGGTGTGGGGCGTGGAGGGGCCGCGCGCCGCGACGCCCGATGCGGCACCGGCGATGCCGTTCGCCGCCGCGCTGCGCGACATGTGGGCCGACGACGCGGCGCGGCGCTTCACCGTCTTCGTCTTCCTGTCGATGCTGGCCTATTCGATGCAGGATTTGATCCTCGAACCGTTCGCGGGATTGCTGTTCGGCTACACCCCCGGGCAATCGACCCAGCTGTCGGGGTTGCAGCACGGCGGCGTGCTCGCCGGCATGATCCTGGTCGGCATCGGCGGCAGCGCGTTCGGGGGCCGCAGCCCCAGCGCGCTCAGGCCGTGGATCGTCGCCGGCTGCATCGGTTCGGCCCTGGCGCTCGCCGGTCTCGCGCTGGCGGCGCGCGCCGGACCGGGCTGGCCGCTCGGCGCCAACATCGCGCTGCTCGGCTTCGCCAACGGGGTGTTCGCGGTCGCCGCGATCGGGGCGATGATGGGGCTGGCCGGTGCGGAGCCGGGGCGCGAGGGCATCCGGATGGGGATCTGGGGCGCGGCGCAGGCGATCGCGTTCGGATTGGGCGGGCTGATCGGCGCGATCGGGGTCGACGCCGGGCGCGCGCTGACCGGGTCGATCCCGCTGACCTTCACCACCGTATTCGCGATCGAGGCCGCGCTGTTCCTCGCCGCCGCCACGCTGGCGTTGCGCGCGCCGATACGCGCGGCGGCGCTGGCACCCGCATGACCTATGATTGCGTCGTGGTCGGCGGCGGGCCGGCCGGCGCGACCGCCGCGACCGAACTGGCGAACGCGGGTGCGACGGTGCTGCTGCTCGACCGCGGCGGGCGGATCAAACCGTGCGGCGGCGCGATCCCGCCGCGGCTGATCGCGGACTTCGCGATTCCCGATACGCTGATCGTCGGCCGCGCGGTGTCGGCGCGGATGATCGCGCCCTCGCACGCCGCAGTCGACATGCCGGTCGATCGCGGTGGCGAGGGGTTCGTCGGCATGGTTGACCGCGAACATTTCGACGAATGGCTCCGCGCCCGCGCCGCCGCCGCTGGGGCCGAACGCCGCACTGGCAGCTTCGAGCGGATCGAACGCGATGCGGACGGTGGCGCGGTCGTGGTCTGGACCGACGCACGCGGCGGGGCCGAGCGGCGCGTCGCAACCCTCTGCGTGATTGGCGCCGACGGCGCGCGCTCGCGGGTCGCGCAGGACGCATTGCCCGGGGCCGAGCCGATGAAATGCGTGTTCGCCTATCACGAGGTGATCCGCTCGCCCGCCGCCGAGGGCAACGACCGCGCCGGCGGCTTCGACCGCGGCCGCTGCGATGTCTTTTACCAGGGCGCGCTCTCGCCCGATTTCTACGCCTGGGTCTTCCCGCACGGCGACACCGCCAGCGTCGGGGTGGGCAGCGCGAACAAGGGTTTTCCGCTCCGCGATGCGGTCGCGCGGTTGCGGCATCAGGTCGGGCTCGATTCCTGCGAGACGATCCGCCGCGAGGGCGCGCCGATCCCGCTCAAACCGCTCAAGCGCTGGGACAACGGCCGCGACGTATTGGTCACCGGCGACGCCGCCGGGGTGGTCGCGCCGGCCTCGGGCGAGGGCATCTATTATGCGATGACCGCGGGGCGCGACGCGGCGGCGGCGGTCGGTGCCTTCTTGAAATCGGGCGATCCGAAGGCGCTGCGCCAGGCGCGCCGGACGTTCCTGCGCGCGCACGGCCGGGTGTTCTGGATTCTTGGGATCATGCAGCATTTCTGGTATTCGAACGACCGGCGCCGCGAGCGCTTCGTGACGATGTGCGAGGATCGCGACGTGCAGAATCTGATCTGGCCCGCGTACATGACCAAGCGGCTCGTCTATGCCCGCCCGCTCGCGTATCTGCGCATCTTCATGAAGGATCTGCGGCACCTCTGGCAGACGGCATCGTGGACATGAGCCGCGCGTGGCTGATGCCGATCCTGATCGCGTTCAGGGAGTGGGGCGACCAACACAAGGCCGACCCGGAGGGCCCGCCCGTGCTCGCTCGCCACGCCGGTTGCGGCAAGGACCTGCGCGTCACGATCGCCGGCGCGCTCGCGGTGGGCGTGGCGGTGCTCGGCGCGACGATCACCGACATCGGTCCGTGGTACCGCGGCCTGGCCCAGCCGCGCTGGGCCCCGCCCGAAGCCGCCTACGGCGTCGCCTGGACCGCGATCTTTGCCTTCACGGCGCTGGGTGGCGTGACCGGCTGGCTGGCGATGACCTGGCGTGAGCGCGAATGGCTGCTCGGGCTGTTCGCGCTCAACGGCTTCCTCAACATCCTGTGGAGCCTGCTGTTCTTTCGCGCGCACCGGCCCGACTGGGCGCTGGTCGAAGTCGTCCTGCTGTGGGTGTCGGTCGCGGCGCTGGTAATCGTCGTCTGGCGGCGTTCGATGACCGGCGCGGTACTGTTGCTGCCGTACCTGCTGTGGGTGACGTTCGCCGGCTACCTCAACATGACGATCGTACGGCTTAACGGACCCTTTTCCTGACCGACCGGATGGCTTGGCTGTTCGCCAGCGGGCACGCGGTCGATATCGTGCTGGCGGTCATCGCGGCCGAATTGGTCTGGCTGACCGCGCGCCGCAGGTGGCGGGTCGGCGATGCGCTGTTGCGGCTGGGGCCGGGCGCGCTGATGCTGCTGGCGTTACGCGCGAGCCTGACGGGGAGCGACTGGCCGTGGATTGCGCTGCCGCTGGCGCTGTCGTTTCCGGTCCATCTCGCCGACTTGGCCCGGCGGCGCTGAGCGCCGGGCCGGTCGGACAATCAGGAATCGGCCTTGAGATAGGCGATCACGTCGGCGCGCTTCTGCGGATCGCTGAAGCCCGCGAAGGTCATCTTGGTGCCCGGCACCACGCGCTGCGGATTTTCGAGATATTGGAACAGCTTTTC
>JAZKGJ010000129.1:0-6290 GCA_040385975.1 Pseudomonadota bacterium
CGCTCAGTCGAGCGTGATCTTCCACTGGTTGTTGCCCGCGCTGGTCGGCAGCGGAGCGAAGGCGAGCGGCCATTCGAGGACGTTCTGGTTGTTCTCGAAGCCGGCGATGCGCTGCTGCTCGGCCTGCGCCGCGGCCAGCTTCACCCTTTTGCCCGCCACGGTGCCGTGGGTCAGCGCGATCGCCTGCAGCGTGCCGGCGTTGGCGATCGTGTACGGGTTGTAGGTCGCGATCGGCACGGCCTCGACCGACACGCCGATCCGCTCGGCGCGATCGACGATCACGATCCGCTCGACCCCGACCAGGAACCGGCGCTGGACGTCGTTGCCGAGGTCGAAGCTGAAGTTGCGGTAGACGAAGGCCGCGCCGCCGATCGTGAAGAGCGGCGTGTTGGCGTTGCTGACCACGTCGGGTTTCTTGAACAGCGACACGTCGATCGTCGGCGCCGCCTGGTCCAACGGCGTCGTGAACAGCCCGGTCAGCGTAAAGCGCAAGGTTGGGATGCCCTGCGCGTTGGCGGTCAGGACCGCGGTGCCGCGCGCGCCGGTAATGATGTGGCGGGTCGGACCGATGTGGAAATACAGCGCTCCGCTTTCGTGCGCGTCCGTCACAGGCGAATATTCGACCTTCGTCGCCGCGGTGATCACTTCGGCGACCGCGCACATCCGCAACAGCGGCCCCCAGCCCGGCGGCGTGCCGAGCGTTCCCGAACCCTGCAGCTCGACCGAGCCGGTCAGCACGACGTGGATGCCGGTCTGGAGCGAAGCCTGTCCGCCAAGATAGGGCTGCTCGAGGTTACGGCTGATGGTGTCCCCTTCCATCGGCCGCAGCTCGAGGTCGGTCATCAGCATCGCGTTCGCCGCGCCGGTCGGGACCGGATCGGTGCCGTAGACCGTCTCCATCTTGGCGAGGACGATCTTGCTCTTCCACTTGATCGGTTCGGGCATGGCTCAGTTCTCCTGGGTCGCGTCGGCCAGCGTGCCGTCGGGCTGGCGCACGAAACTGCCGCCACGCGTCGGCTGCTCGAGCTCCGTGCCGTCATCGGCGTCGGTGGCGGCGACCTCGTCGTCGCTGGTGGGCGCGGTAGTTGTCGTGGCGGGCGCGGTATCGCTGCCCTCCGGCAGCGTGCCGGCGTCGCCGATCGGCGCTTCGTCCTGGCGGGTTCCCGCGGTCTTCTTGCTCATGGCGTGATCCTCAGTTGGTCGTCCAAAATGAAATCGAGCTGATAGGTCGCCATTCCGGCAGCGAAGGCGATCAGCTCGCCGCGGCCGAGCCGGAAGACGCCGGTCGCGTCATCCGGGGCCCAGCCCGCGATCCGGTCGATTACGGCATCGATCAGTGGCTCGAGCGCAGCGGTTGCGGCCGCACCCATCCCGTCACCGGCCAGTCGCACGAACAGGATGATCGAGATCATCCGGTCGATCGCCTGGCGGAACAACCCGGTCGCGGCGTCGGCCGCGCCACCGCGCAGCCCCGACGGGATGACGTACGCCGCCGGCGTCACCTGCGGCATCTGGTTGCGCACCTGCAGCTCGGCGAGCTTCGCCGCCGACTGGACGCGCCCCGCCAGCGCGGTGACGGGCTGAAGCCGTGCCGCGATGTCCATCAGATGAAGCCGGCGAGGTTGCCGGGGGTCATGTCGCGCGGGCGATCGCTGGCGACGACGCCGCCCGCGCCGCTGGTCGTCGGCTCGACCCCGGCTACGTCGAGCAGCACGTCGCCGATCGCGATCTGGCGCAGCTTCGCCAGTGCCCGCTCGTAGTCCTTCTCGATCTTCGGATCGGGGGCGAAGCGGTGGAGCTTGTAGATCGCGATCGCGATCGCGAGCTCGATCACCAGCTCCGGCACCGCGGCGAGCGGGAGCCGATAGCGCTTGGCGAGCGAACCGTTGATCTCGGCATCGGTGCCCGCCAATGCGCGCGCGACCACGTCCGCGGCGATCTCGCCGGTCGGAAACGCCTCGCGGTCGGTAAGCTGGACGAGCATCGACTCACCGAACCGTTCGATCAGCTGCTCGGTCGTCGCGTAGGTCACGCCTGTCCGCCGTCCTCGATCTCGATGTTCGCCACGGTCAGCGTCGGGTCGGCGACGATCGCCGCCAGCTGGGTCTCGTCGAGGTCGGTGAGCGCGATGCGGGTCGGCTCGGCGCCGAACGCGAACCCCGCGCGGCGGCGCCCGACGCGCGGGCCAACGACCGAGATGCCCGGCCGCTTGGCGGCGCGCGAGGGGGCAGGCGGCGCGGACGGGATCGGCGCGGGCGGAGTGGCCGGAGCCGCCGCGGGCGCGGCGGCAACGGTCGCTTTCGCCTTCGGCGCGGCCTTCGGCTTCGCGGTCTGCTTGGGCGCGGCCGCGCCGGGCTGGCTTACGCCAACCACGGCACGACCTCGACCTTGGCGGTGCCCTTCCACTCGTTGCTCTCGCCGTTCGCGCCCAGCTCGTTGTTCACGATCTTGAGTGCGGCCGATTCATGCTGGGGCGGCACGATCAGCAAGGTCGGGCGGATACCCAGCGGGCGCCCACCGTCACCCTTCATGCTCGAAAGCGCGGCGCGGGCGATTGCGTAGTTCGCGGCATTGAGCGGCTGCTTCGAGCCCCAGGCGAACTGCCAGAAACCGAACCCGACGTTGGCACGCGCATCGGCACCGTAAACGAATTCGTTATTGTCGAAGACGTTGTCGTCGGTGTCGCGGTCCTTCGACACGAATGCGAAGTCCTTGCGCTTCTGCAGGATGATCGGCTTCAGCGCGCGGCTCACGTCGAGCAGGAACCAGGGAACGCCCGCGCCGCCGTCGGTGTTCGCGACCGACACGACGTTGCCGGCCTCGTCGAGGACCGGGTGATCGGTGTCGAAGAAGAACTGCCCGTCGTAGCAATTGGTGGTGAAGCCCGCCTTGAGCAGACCGAACACCAGCTGGTCCCACTTGGCACCGGTCGACTGGCCCATCTCTTCGAACATCGGCGCATAGATGCCGATATTGTCGGTCTCGATGTCGTCGCGATTGACCGCGATGGTCAGCTCGAACGGCTTTTCGGTGATCGAATAGCTGCTCTCGGACAGGTTCTGGACGACGCGCTGCCCGATCCATTCGCGAACGCTGGGGATCTGGCCGAGCCAGCCGTAGGTCATGGTGCGCACCGACGCCGCGACGGTCGTGGCGATCAGGGCATATTGCGACGAGGCGCGGCCGAGGCCGGCCTTGTAGGCGGCGCCGAACCCGGTGCGGACGCTCGCCAGATTTTCGCGATTGATGTTCATGTCGTTGTGTTCCTCAGCTCTCGACCCAGACGCCCTGGGCATCGACGTTGCGAATGGTGCCCGCGAGCGACCGGGTCGCGCCGCCAGTGGTCTTGGCGACGGTCTGGTCGTCGACGACGTAGGCGGGCTTGCCGATGTCGGCGCGGGTGATGGCGTCGCCGGCCGCGCTGTTACCCCAGCGGAACGTGCCGCGGCGGACGTTGGCCAGCACGTCGCCATTGGTGCCGGCGGCGTTGTTCGCCCCGGCCTCGGCGCGGCCGAGCGCGGTCAGCGTGGCGGCGGTCGCGCCGGGCACTGCCCAGCCGGCGGCGTCGAGGCAGACGAGCGCCCCGGCGAAAATTCGGGTTGCGCCCTTTACTGGGTGGCCCTCGACCTCCCCTTCGGCGCGGGGCGTGTTGCGGTCAGCGGCGAGCGCAGCCATCAGATGATCTCCTGGGTTTCGCCGCGGTCGGCCGCGAGCTGGGTTTTGTAGGCAGCGGGGTCGATCCCCATCAGCTGGACCACCGTGCGATCGGCAGCGCTGAGCTCGCCGGGCTTCGGCTCGACATCGCGGGGGTCGAGCGCGCCGCCGCGAACCGCCGGCAGCGCGTTGATGATGGTTTCGGCCTGCACCGGCTCCTTCATGTGCATCGCAATGTAGGTGTCGCGTGCGGGCTTGACCCCGATTCGGCCCGCGGCGATCGCGCCGTCGACGAAGGCGGTCGCGCGTTGCTTGGCCCCGTCATCGTCCATCTTGGTGACCTTCTCGGCCATCGCGCTGAGCGAGCTTTGCAACGCGGTGATGGTGGCGCTCTGGTCCCCCTGCTGGAGCGACTGGACGCTGGTAAGGATCGCGTCGGCACCGGCGTCCGGCTTCA
Source organism: Pseudomonadota bacterium (assembly GCA_040385975.1). Classification (GTDB taxonomy): domain Bacteria; phylum Pseudomonadota; class Alphaproteobacteria; order Sphingomonadales; family Sphingomonadaceae; genus Sphingomonas. Next base: position 4,112 of record JAZKGJ010000129.1, read on the forward strand.
GACCGACCGCCGCCGCGAGCGGCGCCAGGGCGGAGTGCATCGCCGCCGCGACCGCTGCGGGGTCGGCCGGCTTGGCATCCATGCGGGCTTTGAGCGCCGCGGCGATCGCCGCGTCGTCGGCTTCTGCATCGAGGCCCAGCGCCTCGATCAGCAATTTACGGAAATCCATGCTCGTCTCCTGAGAATGCAGGGCGGTAAGCCCCTGCAGGTTCGGTGTGTTGGTGAGGCTGGCGCGCAAGATCGCGGTGATCGTGCCGTCGCGCTTGTGGGCGATGACCGGGGAGATGCCGCGGTACTCGCCCGCTTCCATCAGCTGGCGCCCAGTCGGGGTCCATTCGGCGCGACCCCAGATCCCGTCGGCGCGCTGCTGCAGCTCGACGATCCAGGCGCGCGCCGGCGCCGACCCGCCCTTGGGCGCCGCTAGGTCGGTCGCGTGATTTTCATCGAGGACGAGCTTGCCGCCCGCGGCCTTCAGCGACGCGGCCATCAGCGCCGCAGCATCAACGGGCGAGCGGTACGGTCCACGCCCGTCGTTGGTCCGCACCGCGCCGAGCGGCAGCAGGTGCAGCCAGTCGGGAACGGCCCCGCCGGCGTCGATCGCGACGGCGGCGCAGAGTGCGGTGGAGGTGGCGGGCGTTCCCATCACCCGAGGCTTTGCCCCGGCTAGCGGGCGCTCAACATGCCGTCACCGGACGGCATCACGCGAGCGTCGGTGCGGCGAGGCGCGATTCGCAGCGTATCAAACCCGAGCCGCGACCGGTAGCCCGTCAGGGTTCGCCGAGCGGCTCGGCGATATGATCATCGACGATATCGACGATCGCGATCTCGTCCTTTGCGGAGATACCGAGCCAGACGCGCGCCGGGATGCGCCCCCAGGGAATCGGGTGATTGCGGCTGTCGCGGCCGAACGCGCCCTGGGCGGCACCGTCCTGCATCACGCCCGAATATTCGAGGTTCGAGCCGGTCTCGCTCGATTCGCGCGACGCGAACGACAAGACCTCGGTCGACAAGCGCCGCGACGGTCCGATCAGCGGGTCGGGCCGCGCGCCGTCACCGCGCGCCAGATAGCGCTGCAGCGTCACCGCGCTCTTGGGCAGCCACTTCGAACCATCGGGGGCCTCGCCGCGGCGGAAGCGCTCGCGGGTCGCCTCGACCATATAATCGCCGATGTCCTGGTGGATCGGGGTCAAGTCATCGAGGACGGCCGCGGCCGCTTCGAGCTTGTCGATGATCGGCTTGGCGTTGAATTCGACCTTGAGCACCGTTATCTCCTCTTCTCGAGACGCGCGCATCGTGGCGCCGGGCCCATAACCCGGAGCGGTTGCGGACGTTAGCGCGAGGGCGCGTCTTGCTTCACCCCGATGTAGAACGACTTCAGCGCCAGCGAGCGGCTGCTGACCCGGCGGGCAAAGATCGCGGTGTAGCGCACGCCGCCAATCGTCTTCGCGTACAGGACCAATGGCTCACCGCTATTGGCCCGGCCGGCATTTTCGATGACGTCCGGAGCGGTGATTATCTGAGGCAGCATGGCATAATCGTCGGCCGTGACCGCTCGCTGGCCGCGAAGGGCCTCGGTCGTCGGATTGCCGTGCCTGCGCGCGACATGAAGCACTTCGGACGGCGTGACGGCGAAGTCGAATTGCTTGACCGGCAGACCGAGGAGCTGCTCGATCGCCGCCGCTTGTTCCGACGTCACCAGGCCGAGCGTGCGCGACTTCTCGACCGCGTCTTTGCCGCCACTGAGAGTCCGCTGAGCGTAGCGCCGCGCGTCGTCGGCGACCGACGGCAGCGCACGATAGCTGATCGCGAGACGGTCGGCGACGTCGGGCGGCAGGTCTTCCATAAAGCCCTTTGCGATCCGGTGATCCCAGTGGCGCACCTTCTCGGCCGCGACATTGACGGCGTTGGCAACGCTGGCGCCCGGCGGATAGTCCCAGCCCTTACCGATCCCCGGCGGTGCGCCCGTCCCCGGGTCGATCGTATTCCACCAGTCGGGCAGCGTCTTGTCGGGATCGCCACCGAGGCGAATCGCCCCGGCCGGCGACCGCGCGCCGAGCACGTAGCAGCTGCAGCCCCAGTCGCTCGGCGGATAGAACTTTGCCCAGAACGGATGATCGGCCGGCAGGACCAAGCGATCGAGCTCGAGGTGCTCGGGCCGCGGGTCTTTCGAATCGCCGTG
>JAZKGJ010000130.1:0-6625 GCA_040385975.1 Pseudomonadota bacterium
CTCGCCACCGCCCAGTCGCGAGCGGCGGGGTCGGCGCGCGACATGGCCGTCGCCCAGGGCGCGCTGACGCCGCAGATCGACTCCACGTCGGGCAGTCTCTCGATCATGTCAGGGCAATTGACCGGCGTGATCTCGGTCCAGTCCATCGCCCGCCAAGGTAGCGAACTCTTGGCGAGCACGCTCGCGGGTGCGGTCGCCGGTGGAATAGCCGCCGTCGTGACCGGGGCGATCGGTCTGATCGTGCAATTGGGCGCCGAGGCCTTGGCCGCCGCACAGGCCGATGCGGCGTCGGACGCGCTTGCAGGGTCGCTCGCAGCACTCGACAAGACGCAACAGGGGGCGGCTAAGTCGGCGCGCATCCTTGCGATCGAGAATTACAACCTCGCCAGGTCGCAACTGGAAGTCGCGCGGACCGCGCAAGCGAAGACCCGCACAAGTATCGCGGGTGCGCTGGCGGAGGCACGCAGCGAGCTTTCGTCCGCCGGCGACAATGGTTTGCGCGGAGGCGACCTCGCCATTCAACGGGCAGCCGCGGCGCAGTCGAGGGTCGGCAAGCTCACCGCCGACCTGGCGAACTACGATCGGGCCGTCGTTAATTTCGAAGCCAACGTGCGGAGGAGCGCGATTCCGGTCCTGAAGGACTTGGTGCAAGCGGGCATCGACCCCGCGCGCGCCGCCGCCAACAAGTTCGAAGACGCGGTGCACCGCCTCGACGTCCAGTTGGGTAGGGGTCAGATTTCCCGAACCCGCTACAATCAAGATTACGAGCGCCTCAGTCGCGACCACGACGCCGCGACAGCCTCGGCCGGCCGGGCGACCGGAGCAATCGGACGGTCGACCGCCGCGCACGCTGCCGGCGCGGTTGCCACCAGCAAACACGCTGTCAGCACGTCGGCGCTAGCCGCAGCTCAGCGCGAATTGGTGTCCGACCTCAATGGGGTCATCGCGCGTTACGACCCGGCGCGGAAGGCAGCGGCCGATTATGCCGAGGAGCTCGCGCGGATTGCTCGCCTCGAAGCGGCGGGTGCAGCCAAGGGCGGCGTGTCGAAGGAGGACGCTGACGAGTTTCGCGCGAAGGCATTCAGAAACTTCGTAAAGGCCCGAGCGGAGGCGTTCGAGCTCCCTGATGTAGAGGCAGCGCAGTCGGCGACCGTCGCGATCGACGGCGTCGTCGCGGCGCTGCGCGGCGAGATCGCCGCGCTCAACACGCTCGACCCGATCCAGCGTGAGATGCTCAAATACCGCAAGGCGCTCGACGAGCTGGCGCAGAGCGACCCCGAGGAAGCCGCGCGCCGCGAGGCCGAGATCCGCGCGATGCTCGGGGAGAAGGCCGCAACGGAGGGCGTCGCCGACGCCGCGCGTGACGCCGCCGACGCCAAACGCCAGCTGATGGACGCTGCCGCCGGCGCGCTCGACGCGATCATCGTCGGGGGCGAGAAGGCGTCCGATGTCGTCGGCCGACTGGCAAGGTCGCTCGCCTCGGCCGCGCTCGAAGCCGCGGTATTCGGGACCGGGCCGCTGTCGGGGTTGCTGAAGGGCGGTATCGGCGGGCTCCTGGGCGGCGGACCATCACCGGCAGGAAGTGGCTACACCGGCAAGGGTGGACCCGACCCGCGCGAATTCGACGTGGTCGTCAAAGGTTTCGAGCGCAGCACCTCGGGTGTGCTCGATCGGGTGTTCGGCACCAACGGGAAATTCAGCAACACCCTGAAGAACGCGGGGCTCGGCTCGGCCGGGGCGGCGCTGACCGGCGGCAACGCGGCGGCCGGCGCGCTGGGCGGCGCGATCGGCGGACAGGTCGCCGGCAAGTTCTTGTCCTCGTTGCTGGGCAGCGCGGCGGGGCCGCTCGGCTCGATCCTGGGCGGCGTGCTGGGCGGCGCGATCGGTGGCCTGTTCACCAAGACCAAGAAAGCGAGCGCGACGATCGGCAACGTCGACGGTTCGGCGGGGGTGACCGGTGTCGGCGGGAATAGCGCGAGCTACCGCAAGGCCGCGGGCGGACTGGGCGATTCGGTGAGCGCCGCGATCGACGCGCTGGTCGGCCAGCTCGACGGCGAACTCGGCCAGTTCGGGGTCTCGATCGGCCAGCGCAAGAAGAAGTTCGTGGTCGATCCGACCGGGCAGGGCCGGACCAAGGGCAGCGGCACGCTGTCGTTCGAGACCGAGCAGGAAGCGCAGGCGGCGGCGCTGCGCGACGCGATCGTCGATGGCGCGATCGGCGGCATCTCCGCGGCGATGCAGACCGCCTTGCGCAACAACTCGGACGTCGAGAAGGGGCTGAAGGAGGCGTTGAAGGTCCGCGAGATCGAGACGCTGCTCGGCGGCATCGCCGGCGAGATGGAGCGGGCGTTCCGCGACTTCGAGGGCACCGCCAAGGAGCGCGTGCGGATTGCGCGGCAATATGGCTTCGACGTGGTCGCGATCGAGCAGCGCAACGCCGAGGACCGCGCGAAGATCGCCGCCGATCTCGCGCGCTCGCAGGTCGGTTCGCTGCAGTCGTTGCTCGACGAGCTGACCCGCGGCAATCTGTTCGAAGGCTCGGCGATCGACAAGCTCGCAGCGATCAATGCGGCGATCGGCAAGGCGCGCGCGGATCTTGACGCCGGGGTCGAGGGCGCGGGCGATACGCTCGCCAAGCTGCTCGAGCAGCGTGTTGCGACCGCCAAGGACGCGTACGGTACGACCGGTGGCTACGCGAGCGAGCGGACCGCGACGATCGACGAGGCGCGCGCGGCGATCGCCCAGACAAACTCCCGAATCGCGGCTGCGCAGGCAAAGAGCGACCCCGCGCTCGAGCGAACGAACGCCGCGCTCGACGAGAACAACGATCAGAATGCCGAGATGCTGGCCGAGCTGCGGCGTGCGACCGGGCTCCTGTCGGCCATCGGCGGGGGAGCCGGCGCTTCGGGCATTGCGGCGCAGCTGTTCGACCTGCCCAAGATGGCGGGCATCTGATGGCCGCCAACGTAATTTTGGTCGAGGCCGCGCCGCGTCAGGGGAGCGACGGCGCGGCGGTGACCGTGCGGCTTGCCGGCGGGGGCGCGGTCAAGCCCTATCGCTACGACGGTCAGCACTGGCGCGCCGGCATCAACGGGATGCCGCGCTCGGTCGCCTCGCTCGATTTCGACGGCGAGCAGCTGGGCGGTGGTGGCGTCGCGCAGGCCTTCGCGTTGCGGTGGGGTCCGGCGACGAACGCTGCGCTCGCCGAACTCGCGAGCTATTATTGGGGCGATGCGCCGATCACGGTCCGGATCGGGCCGGAGGGCGACGAGCTGCCGCCGATCGCGACCGCCGGCCTGGTGCTCGACGCGGCAAGTGCCGGCGGCGAGCTTAAGATCGCGCTCGCCGATCAGGTGACCGGGCTGAAGCGCGCGTTGCTCGTCGATCGCTACGCCGGCACCGGCGACCTCGAAGGGCCGGCCGACTGGAGCGGCTTGATCAAGCCGCGGGCGTGGGGCCGCTGCTTCAACGTCGCCGGGCGCTGCATCGACACCGCGTACAACATCTGGGTCTTCGGCGACCCGGCGCGGCCGTGGCAGGCGTTCGACAAGGTGCGCGACGTCGGCGTCGACGCGGCGGCTCTGACGGTCCTCGCGTGGCAGGGGTCGATCGCCGCTACGCTGGCGGCGCTGCGCGCGGCGGTCGTGCCGGCGGGCGGCGGGGTGGTCTGCCCTTCGCTCGCCGCAGTGCGCTGGTGGACGCAGCCGGCCGGAGACCTGCGCGCCGACATCCGCGGCGAGACCGCGGGCGGCTATGTTGAGACCGCGCCGGAGATCGTCGCGCGCATCGTCGCATCGAGTTCGACCGTCCCGTTCGCGGCCGGGGCGGTCGCCGCGGCGGCGGTCGCGCGACCAATGCCGTTCGGCTGGCGGGTCGAAAGCGACAGCGCGACGATCGCCGGCGAGATCAGCGAGATGCTCGGCGGGGTGTCGCTGTCCTGGACGATGCTCGACGGCAAGATCGAGTTTCGAAGCTGGACGTGGGGCGCGTCGGTCCGCAGCGCACGAAGCCAGGCGGTCGTTCGCCGCGAGATGATGAAGCCCGTCGCCCGCCGGCGGCTCGGCTATCGTCGAAATTGGGCACCGATGGCGCGCGGCGACCTCGCCGCGATCGTCTTGGCGGCGGACGTCGTTTATGGCGACGGAACTCCCGTCGAGGACCTCCAGCCCGCCGCGCCCGGCGCGACGCGGGTGATCGAGGGCGCTGACATCGGCGTCGAAAACGCCGCGGACGTGACCGGGTCGGTCACCGGTCCCGCGCAAATCCGGGTGGCATTCGATTATCTGGGCAATGTGCTGGGTGCTCCGCTGCCGCGCGAGCAGCCGTACAAGCTGTTCAAGGGCGGGGTGGACCGTACGACTGACGCGGCCTGGTCACGGGCTGTGCTCAGCGGCAGCGCCGCGACAACGATGGGTTCGACCGGTGGGCTCGGCTATTCGACGTTGCCAAATCGCACCGTCGCGCGCGTGTCGGCCGCGCTCGACGGCAAAACGTACAGCCTCGATGTCGAGTTCGTCCGCGACGAGCAGCCCGCGCCGAGCAGCGGCGGCGGCGGGTCCGGCGGCGGTACCGGCGGCGGCACGACCGCGACCGACAACACGCTCGATCAGGTCAGTTCGACTACGCACGCGGTGATCAGCGACGAACTTGAGGTCACGGTCGGCGCGATCGGCAAGGCGACGATTTCGCTTTCGGCGGATTTCGAGACCAGCGCCGAGGCTCCGGCTGGCTTCCATACCGTCTACGCGATCGCCCAAAGGTGGAACGGGTCGAGCTTTGTCGACATCGGCACCGAAACCATCTGCGACCCGATCGCAAGCACGGTCCATGATTTCGAAACTGGCTATTATTATCCGAACCCCGGCCACGTCGCGCTCTCGTACGAATTCACCGGCCTGACGTCGGGCACGAGCGAGCGGTTCCGGATCAAGGCGCGGCGCAGCGGGGGCAGCCGCGTCCTCTATTTTACCGGTACGGCCGCGGCGGTGGGCGAATGAGCTGGGGCTGGCGCGTCGATGGGCCTGACGGGGTCGAGTTCGTCACTCGCCGCCCGTCTGCGCGTGCCGGGTACTCGGCGCCCGTCGCGGTCGATCGCGCGCCCGGCCCGTTCGAAGACTTCATCGACGGCAAATGGGTAGTCGATCACGAGCGCGCGATCGACGCGGCGCACCTCGCCGCTCACGGCAGCGATGCGATCAAGCTCGCGCACGCGCGAAAGGCGACCGAGGCGGCGATCGTCATGGCTGGTGGCGTGGTGACGGGTGGGCTGCTGGCGCGAGAGGCGACGCTGACCGGCCAGCTCCTGCCGGCGTTGGCGAAAGCGGTGCTAGCAAGAGCCGAAGCGGCCGCCGCCTCCGAGGTCGCGCGCATCGATGCCAAAAGAAGAGCCCGCGAGAGGAAGAAGGCATGAAGCTGCTCGGCATCGACCCGGCAACGATGGTGCTGCACCTGCCGCAAGGAGCTCCGTATCATTTAATCCTGAGGGTCAAGAACGCGGTCGGTGATTATCAGGCCATCAGCGGGCGCGACCTCGCGCTGACACTCTATCGCGACAACACGGCCTTCTCGTCGGTCGCAGGTACGATCGGCAGCGACCCCACTGGGCCATTCGCGGCCTTCGCGCTGGCCGGCGCCGTTTCGATCGGACTGAAGGGGTCGTGCTTTTGGGAACTCGCCGAGCTTTTCGATGACGGCAAGACCCCGCTGCTGACCGGCGCGGTGATCGTTTCGCGATCGGCACCGTCTGCCACCGGCGATGGTCTCTATAGCCCGTCAAGCGCCCCCGACGACATCACCTGGTCCCCGTCGGGGGAAGTGCTGGTGATCACCGAACGCGGCCCGCGCGGACCCGCGGCGGAGGGAATCGATCCCGGCGATCTGACCCTGATTTTCGACAACCACCTGATCTGAAGGACTCGCGATGGCTACTTTTTCACAACGTGTCACCGACCTCGCGACCCGCATCGCGACCGAATGCAAGGCGCTGCGCACGCTGATCAACGGCAATGCCGCCGACCTGTCGGCTCTGACCACCACCGCCAAGGGCAACCTCGTCGCGGCGATGAACGAGTTGCGCGGCAATATCACGACGCTGATCGACGACGCCGCCACCGCCAGCACGAGCAAGACGCACTCGATTACGAAAATCCGCGCGTTGATCGACGCGGCAGTCGCGGCGCTGATCGCTAGCTCGCCAACCGCGCTCGACACGTTGAACGAGCTGGCGGCCGCGCTTGGCAACGACGCGAACTTTGCCGCCACGATCAATACGGCGCTCGGAAACCGGGTTCGGACTGACACCGCCGCGCAGGGCCTGACATCGCAGCAAAAAGCGAACGCGCGCGCCAATATCGACGCCTACGGCTCGGTCGAGCTCGGCGACCCCGACACGAACTATGTCACGCTGTTCAACGCGGCGCTGGTCTGATGGCGACGCTTGCATCTCGGATCGGTGATTTCGCGACCCGCATTGGCCAGGTGATGAAGACGAAGGCCGCGCTGGCAGGCGCGGTGTTCACCGGACCCATCAGCGCGACTGCCATCAACGGCACGCCGATCGGCAGCACGACCCCATCGACCGGCGCATTCACGTCGGCGACCGCGACCGGTTCGATCACTGCTTACT
>JAZKGJ010000131.1:0-17190 GCA_040385975.1 Pseudomonadota bacterium
CGCGAGATCGGCATCCGGCTCGCGATCGGCGCGGTCGCTAGCGAAGTGCTGACCCAATTCCTGGTCGAAGCGGTCGCGCTCTCGATGCTCGGCGGACTCATCGGCCTGGCGCTGGCGCAGGTCGCGGTCGGCGCGCTGTCGCTGCTCGGCGGGCTGCCGTTCCTGTTCGTACCGCAGATCAACCTGCTGGCGTTCGGCATCTCGGCGGTCATCGGCGTCGTATTCGGCTATTTCCCCGCCCGCCGCGCCGCGAGCCTCAACCCGATCGACGCGCTCCGGCATGAATGATCACCCCGCCAGCTGAAGCAGCGCCAAGCCCGCGACCAGCACCACCGCCGCGCCGATCCGCCGCGCGCCCAGTCCTTCCTTCAGCACTCCCGCGCCGAGCAGCGCCGCCCACAACACCGCGGTCTCGCGCAACGCCGACACCTTGGCGGTCTCGATCAGCGCCATGGCATAGAGCGCCGCGCCGAACGACAGGATCGACAACGCACCCGCCGCCAGCCCCGGCCGCCACTGCCCCGCGACACTCGCCAGCAACGCCCACCGCTTCACCGCCAGTGCGACCGCGGTGATGCCGATCCAGTCGACCAGGAACAGCCAGACGATATAGGTTTCCGGGCGCGGCGCGGTCCTGACCCCGTTGGCGTCGGCGCTGTTGTAGAGCGCGATCCCGACCGCGGTCGCCGCCGCCCAGCCGAGCGCCGCCCGGTCGGGATGCTGCCGCAGCCGCGTTCCCACCGGCGGCCATGCGAAAACCGCCACCGCTGCCGACGCCAGCGCGAGGCCGCACCAGCCCGCGATACTCAACCGCTCGTGCAACACCAACAGCGCGACCCCCGCGGTCAGCAGCGGCGACAGCCCGCGCATCACCGGAAACACCAGCGACAATTGCCCGCGCTGCAACGCCCGCACCAGGCACAGCTGATACAACCAATGCGCCGGCACCGCCCACGCCAGCGCCTGCCAGACCGCTGCATCCGGCGCGGGCACGAAGAGCAGTGCCGGCGCGATCAGCAGCGCCGCACTGGTCGACAGCACCGCGCGCCCGACCAGTACATCGCCGCCCACCTTCACCGCCAGATTGGCGGCCGCCAGCGTCAGCGCCGACGACAGCCCCAGCAGGACCGCGAGCGTGCCGTCATCCACCGTCGCGGGTCAGCCGCCGGTCGTGGACGAGCGACTGCAACCGCGCCAGATCGTCGGGCGTATCGATGTCGATCAGCTCGGCGGGGGTCGTCACCACGTGCTTGCCAGCGCGGATCAGGTCGCGCGCACCGGTGTCGCCATCGAGCGTCAGCAGAAAATCGAACCGGTCGCGTCCGAACAGCGCCGGCGGACGCGGGCTGACCCCATCGCTCGACGCGACCACCGCATCGGTGGCGTCGGCCGCCTCGAGCAGGTGATAGATGTGGCTCGACGTCACGCGCGGCATATCGGCGAGCGCGACCACGACCGCCGCCGCGCCGCGCGCCTGGGCGTGCTTTACCCCGACCCGCAGCGAGCCCGCCATGCCGCGCGCCGCGTCGGGATTGTGCAGCACGGTGAAGTCGCGGCCGGCGAAATCGAGGCTGCAATCGTCGATCACCGCGACGCGCTCGCCGAACGGCATATCCTCCAGCGCGGTCACGACATGCAGCCCGAGCGGCTTGCCGAGGAACTCGACCTCGAGCTTGTTGGCCGCACCGAACCGCCGCGACCCACCCGCTGCCAATAGCACCAGCACCGCATCCTCGGCCGCGATCATGCATGAATCCCGTTAAATGCGCCCACCATCGCCGCGGCGATCGACAGCGCGATCTCGGACGGTCCGACTGCGCCGATATCGAGCCCGACCGGCCCGTCGATCCGCGCCAGCGCCGCCTCGTCGAACCCGGCCGCGCGCAACCGCTCGAGCCGCGCGGCGTGGCTCTTGCGGCTGCCGAGTGCGCCGACGTAGCCGGTCGGCGCGCGCAGCGCCGCGCTCAGCGCGGGGTCGTCGAGCTTGGTGTCGTGGCTCAGCGTGACGACCGCGGTCGCCGGCCCGGGCGCATAGGCCGCGATCGCCTCGTCGGGCCAGCGATCGTCGAGCGTCACGCCGGGAAAGCGTTCCTCGGTCAGGAAGCGCGCACGCGGGTCGATCACCACGCACGCGATCCCCAGTTCACGCGCCAGCCCGCTCAACGCCTGCGCGATCTGCACCGCACCGACGATCAGCAAGCGGCGCGGCGGGTCGTAGCGATTGACGAAACCTGCGCCCTCGTGCTCGCGCAGACTGCTCTGCCCGCTGTCGAGGTCGGTGCGCACCGTCAGCGCAGCCCCCGCGTCGCGCGCCTCGACGATCCGGTCGAACAGCTCGGGATCGAATCCTGCGGCCGACACCGGCTGGACCATGACCGAGATTTCGCCCCCGCACGGCAATCCGACTTCCCACGCCGCGGCGTCGGCGACGCCGTAGCTCTTCACCTGAAACGGCGCACCCGCGATCACGTCGGCCGCGGTCGCCAGAATATCGCTCTCGACGCAACCACCCGACACCGATCCTTCGAATCGCCCGTCGGCGTGGACCAGCATATGGCTTCCGCGCGGGCGCGGTGCCGAGCCCCAGGTCGACACCACCGTCGCCAGCGCCAGCGGTGCCCCCGCCCACTCGCGCGCGGCGTTTAGGACGGAGTCGTTCTCAGCCATTGAGAAAAACACCGTTCGTGCTGAGCGAAGTCGAAGCACCTGATCGCAACAGCCCTTCGACTGCGCTCAGGGCGAACGGGGGTTGGAGCGTCATAGCGCCGGCAACCCTTCCAGCAATTTGTCGCACGTGATCGGAAAGTCGCGCACCCTGACCCCGCACGCATTGTAGACCGCATTGGCGACCGCCGCCCCGGCGCCGGAGATGCCGAGTTCGCCCACGCCCTTCGCGCCGACCTGATTGGCGTGGTCGTCGATCTCCTCGATGAAATGCACCTCGATCGCCGGCACGTCGGCGTGGACCGCGACGTGATAGTCGCCGAAATCGGGGTTCACGAACTGCCCGGTGCGGGTATCGACCACGCCCTCCTCGCTCAGCGCATAGCCGATGCCCCACGCCATCCCGCCGATCAGCTGATTGCCCGCGGTCGCGCGGTTGAGGACGCGACCGACGTCGAACACCCCCAGCATCCGCCGCACCCGGACTTCGCCGGTCACCGCGTTCACCGCGACTTCGGCGAATTGCGCGCCATGGCTCGCCTGGCTGGTGCGGCGGGTGTGACTGCCCGGGCCGGTTTTGCCCAGCGCAACGATCGGCTCGCCGCGGACCAGATCGGCGAGCGGCACGTCGCGCCCGCCCGCACTGACACAGCCGTCTTTCAGCCGCAGATCCTCAGGCGCCGCGTTCATCCGCCGTGCGAGTTCGCTCAGGATCTCCTCGCACGCCAGCACCACTGCCGAACCCGCGCTGCCCGCTCCGAACGATCCGCCCGACCCCGCGCTCGGCGGAAAGTCGGTATCGCCTAGCCGCACGTTCACGTCGCCGATCGGCAACCCCAACATCTCGCCCGCGACCTGCGCCAGCACGGTGTAGGTGCCGGTGCCGATGTCGGTCATGTCGCATTCGACCGTCGCACGCCCGTCGCGTTCCAGCGTCACCCGCGCCTGCGCGTTCACCGTAAAATTGCCGCGCAGCGCCGCCGCCATGCCGTGCCCGATCAGCCACTCGCCCTCGCGCCGCGCCCCGGGGGTCGCGCTGCGCCGATCCCAGCCGAAGCGCCGCGCGCCTTCGTCGTAGCAATCGAGCATCCGCCGCGTCGAAAACGGCTTCCCGCTCAGCGGGTCATTCTCGGGTTCGTTGCGGCGACGCAGCTCGATCGGATCGAGCTCCAGCCGCGCGGCCAATTCGTCGATCGCGCATTCGACCGCCAGTGTTCCGACCGCCTCACCCGGCGCGCGGACTGCGCCGGTTCGCGGCAGGTCGAGCCGGACCAGATCGGTGCGGAACCGCCGCGCCGCGCCGCCATAGAGCGGCAGCGTCCCGAACGGGACCGGCTCGAGGAACGTGCCATCCGCGTTCTGCGCGGCGACGCCTTCGTGACCGACTCCGTTGATGACGCCCCGTTCGTCGCACGCGAAGCGCACCCGCTGCGTGGTGCCCGATCGGTGATGGACCTGATACGCGACCTGGCGCCGCGGCAGCGCGACTTTGACCGGTCGCCCCACCCGCTCCGCCGCGATCGCCGCCAGAATCGCCTCGGCCCCGACCCCGGTCTTGCCGCCGAACCCGCCGCCGACGAACGGTGCCAGGATCCGGACACCGTCGGGTGCGATCCCCAACGCCTTGGCCACCGTCCCGCGGGCCGCGCCGATCACCTGATTGCTTGAGCGCAGGGTCAGCTTGCCGCCCTCCCACCAGGCGGTCGTCGCATGCGGTTCTAGCGCGGCGGGGAAATGGATCGGCGTCGTGTAGCGCTCGTCGAACGTCACCGCCGCGGTGGCCAGGGCCGCGTCGAGGTCGCCCTTGTCGATCGCGGGAATGAAACCGAGTTTGTGGTCGCGCTCGACCGGTGCCGCACGCGCGTCGAAGCGCCCCTCGCCGGGCGCGACACTCACCTCGACCAGCCCGGCCGCCTCGCGCGCGATCGCCTGATCTTCGGCGACGACCACCGCCACCGATTGACCGAAATGAAAAATCCGGTCGCCGCCCTGTGCCGCCATGCCGCTCGAACTGCTGTCCCCCGCCGGCATCCGCGGATCGCCGTGAATCACCGCCAGCACGCCGGGTAGCGCCAGCGCGGCGGTGTCCTCGATCGCGGTCACCCGGCCGCTCCCGGCCGGTGCGCCGACGATCGCGGCGTAAGCGATATCGGCGGGCGCATCTTCATAGGCGTAGGTCGCGGTGCCGGCGACTTTCGCCGGCCCGTCGATCCGCGCCAGCCCGACCCCGAGCACACCCTGTTCCGCGCGGTCGAGCGCGCCCGGTCGGTAGGGCGCATCCATCATCGCTTCGCGCATTGCCATCCCCCCGCGTCAGCGCCCGCCGATACGCCCCGCGACGGCTGAATCAAAGCGCGGGCAGCCCGTTCAGCAATTTATCGAGCGTGATCGGATAGTCGCGCACCCTGACCCCGGTCGCGTGCCAGATCGCATTCGCAATCGCCGCGCCCGCGCCCGAAATCCCGAGTTCGCCGATGCCCTTCGATTGCAGCGGGTTGGCATGGACATCGCGCTCCTCGAGGAACTCGACCTCGATCTGCGGCACGTCGGCATTCACCGGCAAATGATATTCCGCCAGGTCGCGATTGACGATCTTGCCGGTGCGCGTGTCGTGGACGAGATCCTCGCTCAGCGCCGCGCCGATCCCGAAGGTGATTCCGCCCAGACACTGCGAGCGCGCGGTCTTGGCGTTCAGGATGCGCCCCGCCGCGAACACTCCCAAGAACCGCCGAACCCGCACTTCGCCGCTTACCGCATTGACCGCGACCTCGGCGAAATGCGCGCCGTAGGACGCCTGCGTGGTTTCCTTGTCCTGCTTGCCGGGCTTGATCTCGCCGGTCGCTTCCAGCCCGTCGCCGACCAGGTCGGCGATCGCGACGCGGCGATTGAGCGCGGTCGCATAGCCGTCCTTCAGCGTCAGTGCCTCGACGCTCACCTCCATCGCCTTGGCCAGCTGTTCGCGCAGCGCCTCGCACGCCAGATAGACCGACGATCCCGCCGCGCCCGCACCCCACGACCCGCCCGACCCGGCCGACGGCGGGAGGTCGGTATCGCCCAGTTTCGTCGTCACCCGGTCGACCGGCAGCCCGAGCAGCTCGGCGGCGATCTGGGTCAGGATGGTGTAGGTCCCGGTGCCGATGTCGGTCATGTCGGTTTCGACGGTCGCGCGACCGTCCGCCCCGAGCTTGACGCTCGCCGACGATTGCATCGTCATGTGCGAGCGCGCCGCCGCCGCGACCCCGGTGCCGATCAGCCATTCGCCCTCACGCCGCGTTCCCGGCCTGGGATCGCGCTGCGCCCAGCCGAATTTCGCAGCGCCCTCGTCGAGGCAGCGGGTCAGGTTGCGGCTCGAATACGGGATGTTCTTCTCGGGGTCGCATTCCGGGTCGTTCCGCTTGCGCAGCGCGATCGGATCGATCCCGGCCAGTTCGGCAAGTTCGTCGATCGCGCCCTCCAGCGCCAGCATTCCGACCGCTTCGCCGGGCGCGCGCATCGACCCCGACAGCGTCTGGTTGAGCCGCACGATGTCATGGGTGATCAACCGATTTTCGCCAGCGTACAGGAAGTGCGTCGACAGCCCGGCGGGTTCGAAGAAATCGTCGCCGTCGAGGTTCGACACCAACGTCTCATGCCCGATCGCGGTCAGCCTACCGTGCGCATCGGCCCCCAGCCGCACCCGCTGTTCGGTGTTCGAGCGCCGCACCGTCGCATCGAACACCTGCTGGCGCGCCATCACGCATTTGACCGGGCGGTCTAGCTGGCGCGCCGCGATCGCCGCCGCCACCGCTTCGGGCGCGATCCCGAGCTTCGAGCCGAACCCACCGCCGACGTAGCGCGACACGATTCGCACCTTCTTCGCCGACACGCCGAGCGCCTTGGCGAGCGATTGCTGGTCCTGCGCGACCATCTGATACGCGCCGAACACCGTCAGCTGCCCGTCGGCCCAGAACGCGGTCGAAGCGTGCGGCTCCATCGCCGCGGAATTCTGGCTGGGCGTGGTGAAGGTCGCATCGACCCGCACCGCCGCTGCCGCAAAGGCTTCGGCGAACTTGCCCTGCTTGAAATGCGGCGGCGTGGAGTCGCTGGGCCGCGGGGTGTCGTGCTCGCCCTTCAGCGCCTCGAAATCGTAGCGGCCTTCCTTGACGGTATAGTCGATCTTCAGCCGCGCCGCCGCATCGCGCGCCGCTTCGAAGCTCTCCGCGACGACGATCGCGACCGGCTGGCCGAAATAGACGACCTCCTTCACCCCCTGCATCGGGGCCGAGGTTTCGCCGCCCTGCACCGGGCATTTCGCAAAGCTCTCGAAATCGGTCACGACCGCGATTACACCCGGAATCGCCTCGACGCTCGCGGCATCGACCGTATCGATCGTCCCCGCCCCGAACGGCGCACCGACCAACACCCCGAACGCCATGTTCTCGACCGGATATTCGGCGGCATAGGTTGCGGTACCGGCGACCTTCAGCGGTCCTTCGACCCGGTCGAGCGGCTTGCCGATCACATCCTGCACCGCGGTATCGAGCAGGCTGTGGGTGACCGGCCGATCCATCGTCAGCGAATTGGTCGTGCTCATGCGGTCAGCTCCCTGAGCGTCGCGATCAACACGCGGCGCGCGAGCGGGATCTTGAAGTCGTTCGACCCGAACCCTTCCGCATTCGTCAGCAGCGCATCCGCCGCCGCCCCGAACGCGGCATCGCCCGGCGCCTGTCCGACCAAAGCTGCCTCGACCGCCGGGTCGCGCCACGGCATCGGCCCCAGCCCGCCGAACGCCAGCGCGGCGCTCGCGATCTTGCCGTCGGTGACGCTGACCACGCCCGCGACGCTCACCAGCGCAAAAGCGTAGGACGCGCGGTCACGGACCTTGCGATAGGCATGGCGCGCGCCGGCGACCGGCGCGGGCAGCGCGATGTGGGTGATCAGCTCGCCCGGGGTCAGCACGGTCTCGATCTGCGGGGTGTCGCCCGGTAACCGGTAGAAGTCGTGGATGCTGATCCGGCGCTTGTCGCCACCCGGCTGCAGCGTGATGATCGTCGCATCCAGCGCGCGCATCGCGACCGGCATATCGCCCGGATGCGTCGCGATGCACTGCGGGCTGGTGCCGAGTATTGCCAGGATCCGGTTGTATCCGCCGATCGCCGAACAGCCGCTGCCGGGTTCGCGCTTGTTGCACACGCTCGCCAGGTCGTAGAAATAATAGCACCGCGTCCGCTGAAGCAGATTGCCCCCGGTCGTCGCCTTGTTGCGGAGTTGCCCGGACGCCCCCGCCAACAGCGCGCGGCTCAGCACCTCGTAGCGCTCGATCACCCGCGGATCGGCGGCCAGGTCGCTGTTTGGGACGAGTGCCCCGATGGTCAGCCCGCCATCGGCACGCTCCTCGATTCGGTCGAGCTCGAGCCGGCTGATATCGATCAGCTTCGCCGGGGTCTCGACCTGCAATTTCATCAGGTCGAGCAGATTGGTGCCGCCCGCGATGAACTTGACGCCGTCGGCGCCGGCGTTCTGGACCGCGGCTTCGACACTGTCGGCCTGTGTGTAGTCGAAGGTCTTCATGCCTGCGCCTCCGCGACTTCGCGGCCCGCGGGCGTCCGCCCGGAAACCTCACGAATCGCATCGACGATGTTGGGATAGGCCGAACAGCGACAGATGTTGCCGCTCATCCGTTCCGAAATCTCGTCGTCGTTGAATTCCGGATCGCTCAAATCGGCGCTGACATGGCTCGGCCAGCCCATCGCCACCTCGTCGAGCATCCCCTTGGCCGAACAGATCTGCCCCGGCGTGCAATAGCCGCATTGGTAGCCGTCGTGCGCGACGAACGCGGCCTGCAGCGGCGAGAGATTGTCGGGCGTTCCCAGCCCCTCGATCGTGGTGATTTCGTCGTCCTGGTGCATCACCGCCAGCGTCAGGCACGCGTTGATCCGCCGCCCATTCACCAGCACGGTGCACGCCCCGCACTGGCCGTGGTCGCAGCCCTTCTTGCTGCCCGTCAGCCCGAGATGCTCGCGGAGCAGGTCGAGCACCGAGGTGCGGATGTCGGGGTCGGCCTGATATTTCTGCCCGTTGATCGTGAAATGCATCGCCCGCTCCTGTTCGGTAGCGTAACGTCTCGCATCATGTTGGTTTCCGCGCGAACGATTCTCATTGCCGCGGCGCTGGCGCTCGGCGGATGCGCGCAGGCTCAGGAGGCGCCGATGCCCGCCCGGACCCCGTCGCTCTCCCCCCCGATCGTGATCGCCCACCGCGGTGCCAGCGGCTCGCGTCCCGAACACACGCTCGCCGCCTATACGCTCGCGATCGATCAGGGCGCCGACGTGATCGAGCCCGACCTGGTTCCGACCAAGGACGGGCATCTGGTCGCGCGCCACGAAAATGCGATCGGGGACACCACCGACATCGCCGACCATCCCGAATTCGCCGCGCGCAAGACGACCAAGACGATCGATGGCCAGTCCATCACCGGCTGGTTCACCGAGGATTTCACGCTTGCCGAAGTGAAGACCCTGCGCGCGAAGGAACGCCTGCCGCTGCTCCGCCCCGACAACACCGCGTTCGACGGCAAATTCGAGATCCCGACCTTCGAAGAGATCATCGCGCTCGCCAAGGCGCGCGGGGTCGCCATCTATCCCGAGACCAAGCACCCGACCTATTTCGCCGCGATCGGGCTTGGCACCGATGCGCCGTTGGTGGCCGCACTGGAAACCGCGGGCTGGGACCGCGCCAATGCGCCGGTCTTCATCCAGTCGTTCGAGGTCGCGAATTTGCGGCGCCTCAAGACCATGACCAAGGCGCGGCTGATTCAGCTGATGGACGCCAAGGGCGCGCCCGCCGATGGCGCCGAACCGAGCTATGCGGCGATGGCGACCCCCGCCGGGCTGGCGAAGGTCGCGCTTTACGCGTGGGGGATCGGCCCCAACAAGGACCTGATCGCCGCCACCGGCACCCCCACGCGCCTGATTGCCGACGCGCACGCGGCGGGGCTGCGCGTTCACCCCTGGACCTTTCGTGCCGAGAACTATTTCCTGCCGTCCGGCCACCGCCAGGGCATCAACCCGCGCGGGCACGGCGATCTGGCGGGTGAGATCGCGGCCTATCTGAACGCCGGCGTCGACGGATTCTTCACCGATTTTCCGCTAATCGGGGTCGAGACGCGCAATCGCGCGCGGGGGAAGTGAGATGCGCAAGGCCATCATGATCGCGGCGCTGCTGCCGCTCGTCTCGGGCGGCTGCGTCGCCAAGGCGGCGTGGGAGGTCGCGACGCTGCCCGTCAAAGTGGCCTCCGCCGGGGTGGACAAGCTGACCACCAGCCAGGACGAGGCCGACCGCAATTACGGCCGCAAGCTGCGCAAGGAAGAAGAAGCCCGCGGCCGCGCCGAACGCAAGGCGGAGAAAGAGGCCCGCAGGGACCGCGAGCGCGACGACTGACACATCTCACATCCGTTCGTGCTGAGCGAAGTCGAAGCACCCGGTTGATGCAGGCCCTTCGACTACGCTCAGGGCGAGCGGGCTTTTTGGCTAGCCCGAATGCTCCACCCACCGCGCGTGGGCATGCGCTGACCCGATCCAGCGCGTTTCACCCCCCGGCCACGTCGTTACCGAAATCCGGTGCGCCGCCAGGTCGCGGTCGGGCTCCATCCTGACCCAGCCCAGCGGTCCGCGCGCGCCCGCCGCCGCCATCGCCGCGCCGATCCGCGCCTGCGTCTCGGTGGGCAGATATTGCCACGTCACCGAATGCATCAACACGCGTGTCATGCCGTCCGCGACCGGCTCGGCCAGCCGCGCCTCGACCCAGTCCGCCGCATCCGCCCGGTCGATCCGCACGCCATGCTCGCGCACCAAGGCGGCGGCTTTCGCCAGCCGCTCGACCCGTTCGGGATTGTCGATCCAGATATACGCCGCGACCCGCGCCTCCGCCGCCGGATCGGCCAGATCGATCGGCCTGAGGTCGCAGCCACGCGCGCGCGCGATCGTCAGCGGGACATCGGGCGGCGGCGAACCGCGCCACTCGGGCGTCATCGTCAGCGCGGCGTCGTTCGGTCCGACCTTCACCCCGCCGAGATTGTAGCGATAGTGCGGGATCATCAGGTTGAGCCCCGCGCTCGAACCGATCTCGATCAGCTCCAGCGGCGTCCCGAACGTCGCGGCGACATGCAGCAACCCCGTCACGAGCGCCGCCGAGCGTTGCGGCTCGTTGGTCTGCGGCGCGCTGTCGAGCCACGGCTGCAGCGCTTCGTCATGCACCCGGACGACCGCATCGACATTGCCCGGTTCGCCCGAGAACGCCTGCTCGACATCGCCCGCCCCGGCCTGCCGCAGCGCGTTCAGCCCGCCGATCAGCCGCAGCGCCACCGCATCGGCCAGCACGTCGCGCGGCCAGTTCAGCACCCGCCGCCCGGTCTCGCTCGCGTCGCTCAGCCGAGCCGCCAGCGCATCGCACAGCGCCGCGGTCCGGTGCGCGCCCATCACCCGCGCCCACTGCCCCTGCTGCCGGAAACCGTCGCGGACCTGCTCGCTCATCGGCGTCTGTTGCACCCGCGAAAGGGGCCTCGTAAAGCCCCGCGCGCCGATGCCCGCCCCCCTCATCCTCGCCGTCCCCAAGGGCCGCATCCTGGGCGAGGCGCTGCCGCTGCTCGCGCGCGCCGGAATCGTCCCCGAAGCCGCGTTCGGCGATGAGGACAGTCGCGCGCTCGCGTTCACGACCGACGACCCCGCGCTCACCCTGATCCGGGTTCGCGCGTTCGACGTCGCCACCTTCGTCGCGCACGGTGCCGCGCAGCTCGGGATCGTCGGCTCCGACGTGCTGGCCGAGTTCGCCTATCCCGCGCTCTACGCGCCGGTCGATCTCGGCATCGGCCGCTGCCGGCTGGCGGTGGCGATGCGCGACGGGGCGGTGGACGACGAAGCCGGCCATGTCCGTGTCGCGACCAAATATCCCGCGCTGACCGCCCGCCACTATGCCGCGCGCGGGGTGCAGGCCGAATGCGTCAAGTTGAACGGCGCGATGGAGCTCGCCCCCAAGCTCGGGCTCGCCCCCCGGATCGTCGATCTGGTCAGTTCGGGGCGCACCCTCGCCGAAAACGGCCTGATCGAGGTCGAACGCGTGCTCGACGTGACTGCGCGGCTGATCGTCAACCGCGCGGCCTTCAAGACCCGCCCGGAAGTCGTCGCATTGGTCGAGCGGTTTCGCGCCGCCGTATGATCCGCCTCACCGCCACCGATCCCGGCTTCGAAGCTGCCTTCGCCGCACTGGTCGCACAACGCCGCGAAGCCGATCCCGATGTCGCGCGCGATGTCCGCACCATCCTGACCAGCGTCCGCGACGAAGGCGAAGCCGCGGTGCGCGCCTTCACCGAGCGGTTCGATGGCCACGACCTCGCCGTGACCGGCTGGCGGATCGAGCGCGCCGATTGGGAAGCCGCCTATCGCGAACTGTCCGACGACCTGCGCACTGCGCTCCAGCTCGCGCACGACCGAATCCGCGCCTTTCACGACCGCCAGCGTCCCGCCGACAGCGAGCACGTCGATGCGACCGGCGCGCGGACCGGCAGCCGCTGGTCGGCGGTCGCCGCGGCGGGCATCTACGTCCCCGGCGGGCGCGCGGCCTACCCTTCCAGCCTGCTGATGAACGCCGTCCCCGCCAGGGTCGCCGGCGTCGAGCGGCTCGTCGTCGTCACACCGACGCCCAAGGGTGAAATCAACCCACTCGTCCTCGCCGCCGCGCATATCGCCGGCGTGGACGAGGTCTGGCGGATCGGTGGTGCGCAGGCGATCGCCGCGCTCGCCTACGGCACCGCGCGGATCGCCCCGGTCGATGTCGTCACCGGCCCCGGCAACGCCTGGGTCGCGGAGGCCAAGCGCCAGCTCTACGGCGTCGTCGGCATCGACATGGTCGCGGGTCCCAGCGAAATCGTCGTGGTCGCCGACGCGAAGAACGACCCCGCATGGATCGCCGCCGACCTGCTGAGCCAGGCCGAGCATGACGTCACCACGCAGTCGATCCTGTTCACCGACGATGCGTTCTTCGCCGATGCGGTGGCGGACGCGGTCGAGGCGCAGATCGGCACGCTGGCCACCGCCGATACCGCCCGCGCCGCGTGGGACGCGAACGGCGCGATCGTCGTCGTCGAGACGCTGGCCGCCGCGATCCCGCTCTGCGACCGGCTCGCCCCCGAACATCTCCAGCTCGCGACCGACGACCCGAACGCACTCTTTGCGCAGGTCCGCCACGCCGGCAGCGTCTTTCTCGGCCGTCATACCCCCGAAGCGATCGGCGATTACGTCGCCGGACCCAACCACGTCCTCCCGACCGGCCGCCGCGCGCGCTTCGCCAGCGGGCTGTCGGTGCTGGACTTCATGAAGCGCACCAGTTTTCTCGAAACCGGCCCCGCCACGCTCGCGCAGCTCGGCCCCGCCGCGATCGCGCTGGCCGAAGCCGAAGGCCTGCCCGCGCACGCACGCTCGGTGGCGCTCCGGCTCGCCCGCGACTAGAGCGCCATCGATGGCCCGCATTTCGACCCGCCCCCGTTCGCAAGCCCGCGCCGCCGCCCGCCTCGCCGCGGTCCAGGCGCTTTACCAGATCGAGATGGAGGCGACGCCGCTTCCCAAATTGCTTCACGAATTCCATCAGCACCGGCTCGGCGCGACGATCGAGGGCGCCGAATATGCCGACGCCGACGTCGATTTCTTCGACGACCTCGTCAGCGGGACGCAAGTCCGCTTGGCCGAGATCGACGCGCTCATCGTCGCCAAGCTCGCCAGCGGCTGGACGCTCGCCCGACTCGACAAGCCGATGAAGGCGATCCTGCGGGTGGGGGCATACGAACTCCTCGCCCGTGCCGACGTGCCCAGCGCCGCCGCGATCAGCGAATATGTCGATGTCGCCAAGGCATTCTACGACAAGCGCGAAAGCGGCTTCGTCAACGGCATTCTGGACGCCATCGCGAAAGAGATCGGGCGTTAGGCGAGCAGGCTCTCCACCCACGCCGGCACCAGTTCCCCGGCCGGCCCGAGCCGCGTCTGCGCGAAGGATTCACTCCCCGCCGAGCGTTCGAGATTGAGTTCCAGCGTGTCCGCGCCGGCGTGGCGCGCGGTCTGCACGAACCCCGCGGCCGGATAGACCGCGCCCGACGTGCCGATCGACACGAACAGATCGCACGCCGCCAGCGCGGCCTCGATCCGCGCCATTGCGTACGGCATCTCGCCGAAGAACACGATATCGGGACGCAGTGTCGCGGTGCCGCAAGCCACGCACGGCGTCGCCACCGGCAAATCTCCCGCCCAGTCCTGCCTCGCCCCACACCGCGCGCACAACGCCGACCGCAACTCGCCATGCATGTGCAGCATCCGCACGGCACCGGCGCGTTCGTGCAGGTCATCGACGTTCTGCGTCACGATCAGCAGGTCGCCCGCCCACGCCGCATCCAGCCGCGCCAGCGCATGGTGCGCCACGTTCGGCTCGACCGCACCCAGCGCCGCCCGCCGCGCATCGTAGAAGCGGTGCACCAGCACCGGATCGGCCGCCAGCGCCGCGGGCGTGCACACGTCCTCGACCCGGTGGCCCTCCCAAAGGCCCCCCGGCCCGCGAAAGGTCGCGATGCCGCTTTCGGCGGAGATGCCCGCCCCGGTCAGCACGACGATATTGCGACGGCTAGAGATAGCTGAGCCACCAGTCGCGGCGCCGGCGCTTTATGCCTGCGAACCAGCGCGCGAGCGGAATCAGGGCGGCGATGACCAGCGCCCACACCAGATAGACCCCGCCCAGCGAGAAACCCCAGGCGACCGGAGGCGCGCCGCTGATCGCGTCGGCGAGATAGTCGAGCGCCGCCTGCGGCACCCCGTAAGCGAACGCGACCGCCAGCATCAGGCCGTGCGCGAGATAGATGTGCGCGACATAGCTGAACAGCGGCGTCCGACCGAAGTCGAGCAGCACCCGCGCAACCGGCCCGCGCAAGCGCTCCAGCGCCAGAAAGACCAACAGCGACAGCCCAAGGGTCACGAGCACGTAATCGGGCGACGGCGGATATTTCGACACGTTGAAGAACGACATCGCGGTCCGCCCCGCATTCGCCTGTTCGCTCCATGGTGCCGGATCGCCGAAGGCGTTGACCAGCCGCAGCACCACGAACAGCGCCAGCATCACGAGCGCGATCGTCAGCACCGCTCGTGCCCGCTCGGCAGCAGGCCGGCGGAAGACCGGACCCAGCCCGAACCCCAGGCACATCACCCCGAGCCACGGAATCGCCGCGTACATCGCCAATACGGGCGCGCCGGGCATTAGGCCGGGCGCGAGCAGGATTGTCCGGGCGATTCCCCACCCGTCCGCCGCACCCTCCGTCGCCGGAATCGCGAGCGGACACAGCGCGATGATCGCGACCCCGAACGCCAGCACCGCCGCCGCCGGTAGCCGCGCGAGCGCGGCCATGCAGATCATCCCGAACCCGATCGCCCAGATTACCTGCAGGAACAGGAACGGCTCGCCGAAATTGAAGCCGAAGGTGATGACGGTGCATTCGAGCAGGACCAGCCACGTGCCGCGCGTCAGCAAAAAGCGCGACAATTCGGCGGGCGGCTTGCCGTTCTCCTTCTGGAACAGGATCGACACGCCCGCCAGGAACACGAAGGTCGGCGCGCACAGATGCGTGACCCAGCGCGTCAGATAGAGCAGCAGGACCGTCGTCGCGGGGTCGGTCGGGTTCTGCACCGCGCCCGCGTGGAAATAATCGCGCACGTGGTCGAGGACCATGATCGCGATGACCAGCCCGCGCAGCATGTCGATCGCGTCGAGCCGCACCGCCCCGCTCCGGGTCAGGCCCGCCGGGACCGGCTCGACCAAGGGATCGCGCACGTCGTTCGGAATTGCCGCGCCGGCCATGATCGTGTCCCCCCGGAGCCGATCCTATCAAGCGCTGCCGCGCTGGTCGAGCAGGGGGTGCGCCGGGCCGGATTTCCGCTGTCCTACAAGGCCCCGCCTGTGGCAGGATGCAGGGATGTCGCGCAGCTCAGCCCGTTTACCGCACGATCGCGGTCGCCTCGCCCAGGCGCGGGTCGGCGCCGCGACATCGGCGCCGTTCGCACTGCGTTTCGTTCATGAAAAACGCGCTTCGGCGTAAACGTAAGGAAACGTAAGCGCGTGACCGCGATCGGCATCATCGGCAGCGAAGGACGCATGGGCCGCGCGATCGCCGCAGCGCTCGTCGATCACGACGCGACACTTGCCGGCGGGATCGATTTGGACGGCGGCACGCAACAAAAAATCGTCGGCTTTGACGTCCTGATCGACTTTTCCGCGCCCGCCGCGCTTGCTCACAATCTCGACATCGCGCGTACCGCACAGACCCCGCTCGTCATCGGCACCACCGGCCTCACCGCCGACCATCACGCACTGATCGACGCCGCCGCGCACGACATTGCGATCCTGCAAACCGGCAACACGTCGCTCGGGGTCACCTTGCTGGCGGCGCTGGTCGAACAAGCCGCGGCCAGGCTCGCCGACTGGGACATCGAAGTGGTCGAGATGCACCACCGCGCCAAGCGCGACGCGCCGAGCGGCACCGCGCTGCTCCTGGGCGAAGCCGCCGCGCGCGGCCGGGGCACCTCGCTGAGCGCGGAAACCGACCGCGACCGGGTCCGCAGCGACGGCGCGATCGGCTTCGCGTCGCTGCGTGGTGGGACCGTCGTCGGCGATCACACCGTCGTGCTGGCGGGCCCGCACGAACGCCTCACGCTCGGCCATGTCGCCGAGGACCGCAGCCTGTTTGCGCACGGCGCGATCCGCGCCGCGCTCTGGCTCGCGCGCCAACCGCCCGGCCGCTACACGATGCGCGACATGCTGGGCCTATGACCAAGGCGGAGGTGTTCGACGTCTTTCAGCGTCTCGCCGCCGACAACCCTGCCCCCGAAACCGAGCTCGAATACGGCAATCCCTATCAGCTCCTCGTCGCGGTCGCGCTGTCGGCGCAGATGACCGATGTCGGGGTCAACAAGGCGACGCGGACGCTGTTCGCCGAAGTCCGCGAACCCGCGGCGATGGTCGCACTCGGCGTCGATGCGCTGGGCGAGCAGATTCGTTCGATCAACTTCTGGAAGACCAAAGCGAAGAACGTCATCGCATTGAGCGAAGCTTTGCTCCGCGACCATGCGGGTGTGGTGCCCGAGGACCGCGCCGCGCTGGAAGCGCTGCCCGGGGTCGGGCGCAAGACCGCCAACGTCGTGCTCAATTCGGCGTTCGGGCACGAGACCTTTGCGGTCGATACCCACATCTTCCGGGTCGGCAACCGCACCGGTCTGGCGCGCGGCAAGGACCCACTGGCGGTCGAACTGAAGCTCGAAAAGGTCGTGCCGGGGCCGTTCCGCCGTCATGCCCACCACTGGTTGATTCTGCACGGCCGCTACGTCTGCAAGGCGCGGCGGCCCGAATGCTGGCGATGCGTCGTTCGCGATCTCTGTGCGTTCAAACCCAAGACCCCCGCCCCCGAGGTAAATCCGTGAAACTGCTCGCCCCCGCCCTCCTGATCGCCGCGCTTGCCGCCCCCA
>JAZKGJ010000131.1:17200-29687 GCA_040385975.1 Pseudomonadota bacterium
AGCGCCGCGCGCGATCGCAACGAAATCCCGGCTGCGACTCCCGATGGCGCTGCGCGCAGCTGCATCAATCGCGCGCAGATTCGCGAAAGTCTGGTCCGCAGCGACAGCGTGATCGATTTCCGCACGTACAATCGCCGCACCTACCGCGTCACCCTGCCCGCGCCGTGTCCCGGGCTGCGCTTCGAGAATGCGTTCAGCTACCGCACCTCGCTCGACCAATTGTGCTCGAGCGACATCATCACCGTGCTCTACACGAGCGGCGGGCTGCAACAGGGCGCCAGCTGCGGCCTGGCGCCGTTCCAGCCGGTGCGGCTGGCCGACCCCCGCCGTTGATATGCACCGCCGTGACTGCTAGCGGCGCTCTCCACGCACCCGTAGCTCAGCTGGATAGAGCGCTGCCCTCCGAAGGCAGAGGTCACAGGTTCGAATCCTGTCGGGTGCGCCATCATCCCCCCGGCCGATAGCGTCGCGCGACATGGCCGGCGAGTTCGTCGGAATGGAAATAGATCTGGCGTAGCGCGCCGTCGGCGTAGCGCTGGATCTGGTCGCGGAAGTGGCTGCTCTTCGCATCGCCCGACGCGCCGCCCGCGGTCACCGCCCAGGCGCGGACTCGCGGTCCGAACTCGACCACCGCGACGAAGCTGTTCCCGCTGGTGCCGTAATAGGTCTTCGTCCCCGGCCAACGCCTGGCGCCGAACGACGCCAAGCTGCCCCATTGCGCGGACGTGAAGGGCACCGGCGTGCTCGACTGCGCATCGTCGAAGCGTGGCGCGATCGCCGCATCGAGCCGCTGGAACCGGTTGATGCGGCCCCACGGCACGCGCCAGTCGCCGAAGTCGCGCCGCAGCCGCTCGATCGCTTCGCCGAGCGCCGCGAGCCGCCGCGCGGGCGTGGTCTGGGTAGCGATGAAGTCGGGCAGGTTGAGCCGCTCCCCGCGCATGAAATCGGCGCCCTCCTGCGCCATCGCGTCGCCCCAGAACACCGCCAGGCTGGTTTCGACCGACGTCGCCGACCAGCGAAAGTCCCAACCGCGCAATCGGTCGATCGCGGGCCTGAGCGATGGCACCGGTGCGGCGTCATAATCGGCGATCAACTGCGGAATCAGCTTCGCAAACCCCGGCTGGAAGGGGTCGTATGCCGCCGCGATCAGCTTCTCGGCGGTCCAGTCGCGGCGACCCTTCAAGAGCAGCAGGGCGTGTTCGCCGCGCGCGTTTTCGCCGAAGCTGTCCATGTAACGGGGATAGTTCGCCTGTTTGGGGCTGTCGGATCCCGCCGCCGACCACGGCCAATTGTTGGTGTTCATGACCCAGCCGACCCGCGGGTTGAGCGCGTCGGGCAGTGCGGCGAGCGGATGCAGCCCCCGCCACGCGCTCGCCGGGTCGGCACCGTCGACCGGCTGGCGATAGTCGATGCGCGCATCGCGTATCGGCACGAACTGTGGATGGAGGTAGGCGATCTCACCGCGGCGATCGGCGAACAGGGTGGCGTTGGACGAATTGGCCTGCCGGGCGGCAACCGCCCGATAGTCGCTGAGGCTACGGGTCCGCGTGCGCAGCCAGCTCTGCTCGAGCGCGGGCACCGGCTTCCACATCATCGCGAAGGTCCGCCAGGCCTTGCCGGTACCCGCAATCACCGGGCCATGCTGGTTGCGCAGCGTCGCCACCGTCCGGCTGCCGAGCCGTCCGTCGGGCTGGCGGTAGCGCAGCGTTACCGGCTGGATTGCAAAGGGCCGCCATTGCCGGCCGGTCCGGTAGCAGGTGCCGAGGCGGTCGGGACAGGCCTTCACGTCCTCGACGAACTCGTCGACGTTATCGACCCCCGACGAGGTGTGCATCCACCCCGCGTCGGCGTTGAAGCCCTGATAGATGAAGAACTGACCCCACGTGGAGGCGCCGTACGCGTTCAGCCCGGCGTCGCTGGTCATCTGTAGTTCGGCGCGGAAGTAGAAGCTGGTGTGCGGGTTGATGAGCAGCAATGCGCGGCCGTTGGCGGTGTTCCGCGGCGCGATCGCGATGCCGTTCGAGCCGCGGGGTTCCTCCGCCTGCCAGTGCCGATTCGCTGCGATCGGCTGACCGGGCCTGTCGTAGAATGCGCGCAAATTGGCCAGGTCGATCCGCTCGATATCGCCGCCGATGCTGCCTTCGGTGAAGCTCAGCGCCATCCAGGGTTCGAAGCGGGTCAGCACCTTCGGCCGCACCGCGGGATGGGTCGCCAGGTAGAAATTGAGTCCATCCGCCCAGGCATCCATCAGCGCCCGCAGCCACGCCGGGCTGGCGCGGTAGCGGGCCTGCAGGTCGGCGGGATCGACGTAGAGTCGCTGGCGCAGATCGGCCCACAATGCGCCCTCGCCATCGGCCTCTGCGGTACGACCGAGCGCGGTCAGGTAGTTGCGTTCGATCCGCGGAAAATCGTCTTCGGCCTGGGCATAGATCGCGCCGAACACCGCGTCGGCGTCGCTCCGTCCGTGGACGTGCGCGATCCCCCAATCGTCGCGGGTGATGCTGACGCGCGCGGCCTGCGCGTCCCAGCGAGTGCGCTCGGGCGGGGCGGCGGCGGTCGCGGCGAGCAGCGCGAGGATGACGAGCGGGTTGCGCGGGGCGCGGGGCGATCTATCCATGCGCGAGAGGCTATCCGGCGCGGCCGGGCCCGGCAAGGAGACGGATATGCGGCGGATGTTGGCGATGATGCTGGCGATCATCGCGGTCCCGGCGCAGGCGGCGCCGCCCGCCTATCTGTTGCAGCCGGACGCGGTCTTCGACGGCACGACGCTACGCCCCGGCTGGCGGGTACTGGTGCGCGGCGAGCGGATCGAAGCGGCCGGACCGGAAGTGGCCGCGAGCGATGCGACCGTCATCGCGCTGCCCGGCCAGACGCTGCTGCCCGGGCTGATCGAGGGGCACGGGCACCTCTTCCTCCATCCCTACAACGAAGCGAAATGGGACGATCAGGTGCTGCACGAGCCGCTCGCGCTTAGGACCGCGCGGGCGGTGGCGCAGGCGCGGACGACGTTGCTGGCGGGGGTCACGACGCTGCGCGACCTCGGGACCGAAGGCGCGGGCTATGCCGATGTCGGGCTGAAGCGCGCGATCGAGCAGGGCATCGTGCCGGGGCCGCGGCTGATCGTCGCGACCAAGGCGATCGTCGCGCTCGGCGCCTACGGCCCGAAGGGGTTCGAACCCGGGGTCGAGGTGCCGCAGGGCGCGGCCGAGGCGAGCGGCGTCGATGGGGTCGTCGCCGAAGTGCGCCGCCAGATCGCGGGCGGTGCCGACGTCGTCAAATTCTACGCCGATTATCGCTGGGGCCCGGGCGAGCCGAGCCGCGCCACCTTCAGCCAAGCTGAGCTGAGCGCCGGCGTCGCCGCGGCGCATGACGCCGGGCGGCAGGTCGCGGTCCACGCATCGACCGACGAGGGGATGCGCCGCGCGGTCGCGGCCGGCGCCGACACGATCGAGCACGGCTATGGCGGGTCGGCGGAGACGTTCCGGGCAATGAAGGCACAGAACGTCGGCTATTGCCCGACCCTCGCAGCGGTCGATGCGACCAGCCGCTATGCCGGCTGGAATGGCGGCAATCCGGTCCCGGCGCGGATTTCAGAAGCGCGCGCGGCGTTCGTTTACGCGCGCCGCGCCGGGGTCGCGATTTGCATGGGCGGCGATGTCGGCGTGTTCGCGCATGGCGACAATGTCCGCGAGCTGGAGCTGCTGGCCGACGCCGGGCTGCCGGTCCTGGCGGTCCTGCACGCCGCCACCGCCGGCAATGCCGCGATCCTAAAGCTGGACGATCGCGGGCGGATCGCCCCCGGGCTACTCGCCGACCTGATCGCGGTGACCGGCAACCCCAGCGTCGACCTGTCGGCGCTGCGCCGGGTGACGCTCGTGATGAAAAACGGCGTCGTCGTGAAGGACACGAAGTGATGGACCATCCGATCGCGCATGCCGCTGCGACTCCCGACAAATCCGCGCTGATCATGGCCGGTTCGGGCGAGACCGTGAGCTACGCCGAACTCGACGCGCGTGCCAACCAGGGCGCGCATTTGCTCCGTTCGCTCGGGCTGAAGCGCGGCGACGGCATTGCGGTGCTGATGGACAACAATCCGCGCTATCTGGAAGTGGTGTGGGCGGCCGAGCGGACCGGGGTCTATTGCACCTGCCTGTCGACCAAGCTTACCGCGGCGGAGGCCGAATATATCATTCGCGACGGCGACTGCCGATTGCTGATCGCCAGCCACGGCGTCGCGGCGCTGGCGGAGGCGCTGGTGCCCGGGATCGGCGATCTGCGACGCTACACGGCGGACGGCTCGGTCGCAGGTTTTCAATCGTGGGAGGACGCCGTCACCGCACTTCCCGCCACTTCGATCGCCGACCCGCAACCGGGCAGCATCATGCTGTATTCGTCGGGGACCACCGGGCGGCCCAAGGGGGTGCGCTTTCCCTTGCCGGAGGGCGAACTGGGCGAAGCGCCGTCGTCGCTCGTGATGCTGGGCCGCGGGGTGTACGGGTTCACCGGCGAGACGGTCTATCTCTCGCCCGCGCCGCTCTATCACGCCGCGCCGCTCCGGTGGTCGATGGCGGCGCAGATGCTGGGCGCAAGCGTCGTGGTGATGGAACGGTTCGACCCCGAAGCCGCGCTCGCCACGATCGAAAAATACCGCGTCACCCACGCGCAATTCGTGCCGACGCATTTCGTGCGGATGTTGAAGCTGCCTGCCGAGGTCCGCGCGAAATATGACCTGTCGTCGCTGAAGGTCGTGGTCCACGCCGCCGCGCCGTGCCCGATCCCGGTCAAGCGTGCGATGATCGAGTGGTTCGGGCCGGTGATCCACGAATATTACGCCGGGACCGAGGGCAACGGGTTCTGCGCGATCGATTCGGCGCAGTGGCTCGAACGGCCCGGGTCGGTCGGCCGCAACCTGATCTCCAAGACCAAGATCTGCGACGAGGATGGCAACGAGGTCCCGTTCGGCGAGGAAGGCGCGATCTATTTCGCCGACGCCGCGCCGTTCGCGTATCACAACGACGACGCCAAGACCGCCGATGCGACCAACCGGCACGGCTGGACGACGCTGGGCGATATCGGGCGAATGGATGCCGAGGGCTATGTCTGGCTGACCGACCGCAAGAGCTTCATGATCATCTCGGGCGGCGTGAACATCTATCCGGCCGAGCTGGAGAATGTGCTGATCACGCATCCCGCGGTCGCCGACGTCGCGGTGATCGGCGGCCCGCACGAGGAAATGGGCGAGGAAGTCGTCGCGGTCGTCCAACCGGTCGATATGGCGGCGGCGGGACCGGCGCTGGCGAACGAATTAATGGCGTTCGCACGGGCCAATCTGAGCCATGTCAAATGCCCGCGGCGGATCGATTTCCGCGCCGAATTGCCGCGGCATGACACCGGCAAGCTCTACAAGCGGCTGTTGCGCGATGAATACTGGCAGCGCCCGGACGGCCGCTGAACGCGCTTACGTTTCCTTACGTTTACGCAGACGCACATTCGCGCGCGTCGGCTTTTTCAAGCAATATCAAATAGCTGACACGTTATCGTGCAACGTACGCGTGTAGGACAGCGATTTTTTCGATCAGCGGCCGGTGAAACGGCCCGGCCGCCGCTCCGCCACCGCGGCGATGCCTTCGCAGAAGTCGGCGGTGTCGCGCAGTTCGGCCTGGCGTGCGCCTTCGTGCGCGGTGGTCGCGCGGATCAGGTCGGCCAGCCCGGCGCGGTTGGTGCGGCGGGTTTCCTGCACCGCGAGGGGGGCGTTGGCGGCGAGTTCGGCCGCAAGATCGTGCGCCACGCGGTCGATTTCGCCGAGCGGCACGACGACGTCGGCCAGCCCCCAATGCCCCGCCTGTTCGCCGCCGATCCGCCGCGCGGTCAGCAGCATCAGGTGCGCGCGCTGCGCACCGATCACGCGCGGCAGCGTCGCCGAGATGCCGAACCCGGCGTGGAACCCGAGCTGAACGAAATTGGCGCAGAAGCGGGCTTCGGGCGTGGCGACCCGGAAGTCGCAGGCGAGCGCGAGCCCCAGTCCAGCGCCGACCGCCGCGCCCTGGACCGCAGCGACGACCGGCTTGGTGTTTTCAAACAGCCGAATCGCCTGTTCGTAAAGCGCGGTGGTGAAGTCGCGGTCGGCGGGAGTGTCGGACGCGGCGGGATCGAGATCGGCGCCGGCGCAGAAGATGCGGCCCTCCGAACGGAGCACGCTGGCGCGTAGCGTGGCGTCGGCATCGATGGTCGCGAACGTGTTGGCGAGGTCGCGAAGGAGTTCGATCGAGACGTGGTTGGCGGGGGGCGCTGCGAAGGTAACGGTCGCGACGTGGTTGATGCGGGAGAGGGTGACGGTCATTGCAGCATCCCCTAAACCGTCATTGCGAGCGGAGGAAGCAATCCAGCGCGGTTGCGCGACGCTCCGGATTGCCGCGTCGCTGCACTCCCCGCAATGACGCGGAAATCAAGCGGCGATGGCCCGCGCTCTACGCCGTTGCACCGAGCTGCCGATCCCCAGCGCCTCGCGATATTTGGCCACGGTGCGGCGCGCGATGTCGAAGCCCTTGGCCTGGAGCAGTTCGACCAAGGTATCGTCGGACAGGATGTCGGTCTCCGCGACGATCAGCGCCTTCAGCGCCGACTTGACCGCGCTCGCCGACACCGCTTCGCCGCCGTCGGCCGCCTGGATCGCCGAGGTGAAGAAATATTTGAGCTCGTAGAGCCCGCGCGCGCAGCTGAGGTATTTGTTGCTGGTCACGCGGCTGACGGTCGATTCGTGCATCTCGATCGCGTCGGCGACCTGTTTGAGCGTGAGCGGGCGCAGCTGGCTGACCCCGTGGACAAAGAAGCCTTCCTGTTGCTTGACGATCTCGGTCGCGACCTTGACGATCGTGCGCTGACGCTGGTCAAGCGCCTTGACCAGCCAATTGGCGCTGGCGAGGCAGTCGGCGAGCCAGGCCTTCGACGCCTTATCCTGCTGACCGCCCGACAGCTCGACATAGTAACTGCGGTTGACGAGCACCCTGGGCAGCGTCGCGGCGTTTAGCTCGATCGCCCAGCCGGCTTTCGTGCGCGCGACATAGACGTCGGGGACGACCGCGCGGGGCGGTTCGCCGCCGAAGCGGCAGCCGGGCTTGGGATCATAGCCGCGCAGCTCTCGGATCATGTCGGCCATGTCCTCGTCATCGACCCCGCACATCCGCTGGAGCCGCTTGATCTCACCGCGCGCGAGCAGGTCGAGATTGTCGATCAACCGCGCCATGCACGGGTCGTAGCGGTCGGCCTCCTTGGCCTGGAGCGCGATGCATTCGGCCAGGTCGCGCGCGCCGACCCCGGTCGGGTCGAAGGTTTGAATGACGCCGAGCACGGCTTCGACGCGGGCGAGCGGGACGCCCAAGCGCCCTGCCACGTCGAGCAGGTGGACGGTGAGATAACCCGCATCGTCGATCTGGTCGATCAGCTGCGCGGCGATGGCCATGTCGGCGTGCGGGAGCGCGGCACCCGCCTGGGCGAGGAGATGGTCGCACAGGTTTAGGTCGGCGTTGGCGAAGCCGTCGAGGTCGGGGCCGTCCTCGCTGCCCGCGCCGCCGCTCGCGCCGGTGAGGCCGAGCGCGCCGTCCATCCCGCTCCGCCCCGTCAATTCGTCGTCGAAGCGTTCGGCGGTCAGATCGAGGTCGAGCGCGGCCTCGCCGTCGCCGCCCAAAGAATCTGGCGCGGTGGCGTCGGCGATCGGTTCGGACGAAGGTTCCGGCGCTTCCGTGCCTACCTCTTCGCGCGGGGCGTCGAGCAAAGGGTTCTTTTCGAGCTCCTCGGCGATGAAGCTTTCGATCTCGAGGTTGCTGAGCGCGAGAAGCTTGATCGCCTGCTGCAACTGCGGCGTCATCACCAGCGACTGCGACTGGCGCAGGTCGAGGCGGGGGGCGAGGCTCATCGATCCCGCCAACATCCGTTCGTGCCGAGCGAAGTCGAGGCACCGTCTGGAAGAAGTCCCTCGACTTCGCTCGGGACGAACGGAGGGGGGGCCAGGCTCGTCATCGCGCTACAGCGAAAAACCCTCGCCCAGATACAGCCGCCGGACGTTTTCGTCGGCGACCAGATCGTCAGGCGAGCCGCTGAACAGCACGCGGCCGTCGTAGATGATGTAGGCGCGGTCGACGATTTCGAGCGTCTCGCGCACATTATGGTCGGTGATCAGCACGCCGATCCCGCGCTTCTTGAGCTGGCAGACCAGGTCGCGGATGTCGGCGATGCTGATCGGGTCGATCCCGGCGAAGGGTTCGTCGAGCAGGATGATCGATGGATTGGCGGCCAGCGCGCGGGCGATTTCGGCGCGGCGGCGCTCGCCCCCCGACAGCGCCATCGCCGGCGCGTCGCGCAGCCGCGTGAGCCCGAATTCGCCGAGCAATGTCTCGAGCCGCGCCGCGCGCGCCGACGCGTCGGGTTCGGAGAGTTCGAGCACAGTCGAGATGTTCTTGGCGACCGAAAGCCCGCGGAAGATCGAGGTTTCCTGCGGCAGATAGCCGAGCCCCAGGATCGCGCGGCGATACATCGGCAGCGCGGTGATGTCCTCACCATCGAGCATGATCCGGCCCGCATCGGGCTTCACCAGCCCCATCGCCGAATAGAAAGTGGTGGTCTTGCCCGCACCGTTGGGGCCGAGCAGTCCGACCACTTCGCCCTTGCCGACCGAGACCGAGACGTCGCTCAAGACCACGCGCTTGTCGTAGGATTTGGCGATCGAGACGACCGACAGCCCGTCGCTGACCGGGGCTTCGGTGATCGGTTCCGGGATCAGGACGGCGGCGTCGGCCATGCGGGTTCACTCGCGGCAAATGGTTAACGAAGCCCTGACGGACGCCGCTTGGCAAGATTCATGCATGATGCGGGCGGACAAGGGAAGCGGTGACGCGACCGGCTGCGCCGCGGACGCGGCGGCTAGTTGCGCTTGGGGACCGAAAAGCGCCCCGAGACGCGCCCGCCGCTGGTCTGCGTCACGGTGCCATCGGGGCCGCGCACGCTGCCCGCCACCGACGAGCCGTCGATGACCGCGCGGCCGGTGTCGAGGTTGATCGTGAGGCGCCCGCCGTTCACGGTATTGCCCGCCTGCGTCAGGCTGACCGCGCCGAGCATCGTGATGACGCGGCGGTTGAGGTCGTAGACCGCATATTGGCTGCGCGCGGTCTGATCGGGGCGGCGCACGGTCACCCCGCCCGAGGCGTCGAGCCGCGACACCTGCGGGCTGCCGTTCTGCACCTTGCCGGTATAGGCGACGGTCAGGCGCGACGAGGCGAGCGAGAGATCGGCCTGTTTGACGGTGACATTGCCGGCCAGCACCGCGCGGTTGGCGCGATCCTGCAACTCGATCGTATCGGCGTTGAAATCGATCGGCGCGTTCGAATTGTGACGCTGCTGCGCACCCGCCGCGGTGGCGCTCAGCAACAGGACGGCAAGAGTGGCGGCGCGCTTCATCGTGGGCCTATCTCGTGCGCCCGGGGGTGATCCGCAAGCGCGCGTTCCCCGACAGCCGGACGGTACGGCTTTCGAGGTCGGCGGTCAGCCGGTTGCCGCTGAACACGCCCTGCGCGGTCGAGCCGGTCACCGCGCCGCTGCCGGTCAGCTTGCGGCTCTTCAGATCGACGGTCGCGTCGCTGGTGTCGAGCGCGTAATTGTCGGGGCCGCGAAAGGTGATTGGCCCATCGATCTTCACCTGTTCGGTGTCCATGTCGTAGCGGCCGTTATCGGCGACGAGGCGCGCCGGGCCATCGGAGAGCTGTAGCCGCGCCGACAGCGCGTTCAGATTGACGATCGGTTCGGCCGAGCTCTGCTGCACCGCCGAGCCGGCGTTGAGCGCGAACGGCTGGCCCTTGGCGTCCTCACCGCGGTAGGTCGCGGATTGCAGCCGCATCCGTTCCTTCGCCACCTCGACCTTGTTCTTGTCGAGCACGAACGACACGTCGCCGCCCATCGTCAGCGGTGCCATCACCAGGAACGCGGCGAGCACCCCGATCGCCATCGGCAGCCCGGCCCGCGCGCCCGCGACGACCTTGTCATGCGCGCCGCCGGGCGCGGCCCAGAGCTGGCGTTCCGAGCGGGTCCGCAGCGCCAGCTCAGACATGCGCGAAGATGTCGGTTTCGGGCCAGCCCGCCAGGTCGAGCGCGGCACGGTGCGGCAGGAAATCGAAACACGCCTGCGCCAGCGCAGTGCGGCCTTCGCGCGCCAGGCGGCGGTCGAGTTCGTCGCGCAGCCGGTGCAGGTAGCGCACGTCGGAGGCGGCATATTCGCGCTGCGCGTCGGTCAGTTCGGGGCTGCCCCAGTCGGACGATTGCTGCGCCTTCGACAGCTCGGTGCCGAGCAATTCGCGGACCAGTTCCTTCAACCCGTGACGATCGGTGTAGGTCCGCACCAGCCGCGACGCGATCTTGGTGCAATAGATCGGCGCGGCGACGATGCCGAGATAATGCTGGAGCGCGGCGATGTCGAAGCGCCCGAAATGGTAGAGCTTCAGCTTGGCGGGGTCGGCCAGCAGCGCCTTCAGGTTGGGCGCGGCGTAATCGCTCCCCGCACCGAAGCGGACGAGGTGTTCGTCGGGCCCGCCGTCGGACAGCTGGACCACGCAGAGCCGGTCGCGCGGGGTCTGTAGCCCCATGGTCTCGGTATCGACCGCAACCGCGTCGGCCGCGGCGAACAGCCCGGCGGGACTATCGTCTTCGTGCAGGTGAACCGTCATCGCGCCGCCCTAAGCGCTGCGACGTGAACCCTCAATGGCCGGTCCGGTCGTGCGCGGCGTTCTTCACCTTCACCCGCCGCGCCCAGATATTGAGGCTCTCGACCCCGGCCGAAAACGCCATCGCCGCGTAGATATAGCCCTTCGGCACGTGTGCGCCGAACCCTTCGGCGATCAGCACCATGCCGATCATCAGCAGGAACCCGAGCGCGAGCATCACTACTGAGGGGTTGCGGTTGATGAAATTGGCGAGCGGGTCGGCGGCGAACAGCATCACCGCGACCGCGACCACGACCGCGACGTACATCACCTCGACATGTTCGGTCATCCCGACCGCGGTCAGGATCGAATCGATCGAGAACACGATATCGAGCAGCAGGATCTGGACGATCGCGGCGGTAAAGGTCAGTTCGGCCGCGCCCTTGCCCGGGCGGGTCTCGGGCGGGCCTTCATGCAGGTCGACCGAATGGTGGATCTCCTTGGTCGCCTTCCACACCAGGAACAGCCCGCCCGCGATCAGGATCAGGTCGCGCCACGAAAATGCGGTTTCGAACGCGACCCCGCCGTGACCGTCGCTGGGACCGACCAGCCCGAGGTCGAATACCGGCGCGGTCAGCGCGACGATCCACGCGATCGCGGTCAGCAGCCCGAGCCGCATGATCAGCGCCAGGCTGATTCCGATCCGCCGCGCCTTGGTGCGCATCGCCGCCGGCAATTTGTTGGACAGGATCGAGATGAAGATGAGGTTGTCGATGCCGAGCACCACCTCCATCACGATCAGGGTCAGCAGTGCCGCCCAGGCGGTCGGGTCGGCGATCAGATGCGCGATATTGTCCATCCGCGCACGATGTGCCGAATCGCGCCGCGCCGCGCAACCGCCACGTGACCTGGCGGCCCGACGCGACGACTCGCGGTCGCGACGATTTTGTTCGCGACGCTGGGGAATTTGCGATAAGGGCCGCATTGTGGCGGGCTCGTGTGACTCGCTCCCGAGACCAAAGTGCGTCGTCCGGCGCGTGGTGCTCGACGGGATTTCGGACCAGGAAGACGAACAGGGCAATGAGTTTCGACAAAGGACGCCGCGGCGATCGTGGCGGGCGCGGGCGCGACAAGCGCGACGGTGATTTCGGCGGCGGCGGTAGCGACTTCGGCGGCGGCGGCGGGTTCGGCGGCGGCGGCGACCGGTTCGGCGGCGGCGGCTTCGGTGGCGGCGGCGACCGCTTCGGCGGCGGTGGCGGCGGGGGCGGCTACGGCGGCGGCGGCGGCGGTTTCCGCAGCGGCGGCGGTGGCGGCTTCGGCGGCGGCGGCGCTGGTGGCGGTGGCGGCGGCGGCTTTGGCGGCCCGCGCGGCGGCGGCGGGATGCCCCCGCAGGTGGTCGGTGAAGGCACCGGCGTGGTCAAATTCTTCAACGCGCAAAAGGGCTTCGGCTTCGTCGTGCGCGATGACGGCGGCGAGGACGTCTTCGTCCACATCAGCGCGGTCGAACAGGCCGGGCTGACCGGGCTGGCCGAGGGTCAGCCGCTCGGCTTCACCCTGGTCGATCGCGGCGGGCGCATCTCCGCGACCGAACTCAAGATCGACGGCGAGCCGATGCCGGTCACCGACCGCGGTCCGCCGCGCGATCGCGACGCGGCACCGGGCGGCTTCGGCGGGGCACCGCGCGGCGGTCCCGGCGGCGGCGCGCCGCAGCGCGAGCTGACCGGCGAAAAGGCCACGGGCACGGTCAAGTTCTTCAACGCGATGAAGGGCTTCGGCTTCATCCAGCGCGACGACGGACAGCC
>JAZKGJ010000132.1:0-3042 GCA_040385975.1 Pseudomonadota bacterium
GATGTCCTGGCCGTCGCGCGCATCGCCGGCATCATGGCCGCCAAGCGCACCGCCGACCTCATCCCGCTCTGTCAC
This sequence comes from Pseudomonadota bacterium, assembly GCA_040385975.1. Taxonomy (GTDB): domain Bacteria; phylum Pseudomonadota; class Alphaproteobacteria; order Sphingomonadales; family Sphingomonadaceae; genus Sphingomonas. The sequence goes on from JAZKGJ010000132.1 coordinate 76, forward strand.
CCCCTCCCGCTGACCAGCGTGAGCATCGACCTGACCCTCGACGACACCGGCCTGACCGCCACCGCAACCGCCGCCACCGACGCCAAGACCGGCGTGGAAATGGAAGCGCTGACCGCGGTGACGGTTGCGCTGCTGACCGTCTACGACATGGCCAAGGCGGTTGATAAGAGCATGATAATCGGTGAAATTTACTTGCTGTCGAAGTCTGGTGGCAAGTCCGGAGACTGGGCTCGATCGGAATGATCCAGTCAGCGGACGGCGCAGTCGAATTCCGCGAAAGCGGCGAAGGGACTGCCGTCGTCTTCGCCCCAGGCTTATGCAGCACCGACGAACGCCGCACCGATACGGATCACGCGATCGCGCGGGTGGCAGAGGCGCTGGAGGCGGTTATACCACCCAACCGGTCGAAGTCGCGAAGCTCGTGATGCGGCAAGTCATCAGCTCGCGATGAACGCTTTACTCCCGATCGCCGAAGCCCAAGCCCGCCTGCTCGCGCGCGTTCAGCCTGTCTCCCCCGAAACCCTCCCCCTCGCCGCCGCCCTGCACCGCTACGCTGCCGCCGACGCGCACGCGCTGCGCACTCAGCCCGACGCCGACCTCTCGGCGATGGACGGCTATGCGATCCGTTTCGCCGACCTGCCTGGACCCTTTACCCGGATCGGCGAAAGCGCCGCCGGCCGCCCCTTCGGCACTCCGCTCGGCCCGCGCCAAACCGCGCGCATTTTCACCGGTGCCGCGCTGCCGGACGGTGCCGACAGCGTCCTGGTTCAGGAGGAAGCCACCCCCGACGGCGTCACCATCCGCCTGACCGGCGAAGGACCGCTCCGCCCCGGTGGCAATGTCCGCCGCCGCGGGCTCGACTTCGCGGCGGGCGACCCGCTCATCCGCCGCGGCGATCGGCTCACCCCCGCCCGGCTCGCGGTCGCCGCCATCGCCGGGCTGACGCAGCTCAGCGTCGCGCGCGCGGTCCGGGTCGCGATCGCTGCGACCGGCGACGAACTCGGCACGCTCGGCACCCTCGATGCGCTCCCCGAATCCAATCGCCTGATGCTCGCCGCGCAGCTTGCCGGGTGGCCGGTCGAGATCGTCGATATGGGCATCCTTTCCGACGACCTCACCGCGATGCGCGACGCCTTCGCCGCGGTTAGGGCCGACCTGATCGTCACCACCGGGGGCGCGTCGGTCGGCGACCACGACCTCGTCCGCCCCGCATTGGAGGCTGCCGGCGGAACGATCGACTTCTGGCGGATTGCGCTCCGCCCCGGCAAACCGATGCTCGCCGGCAGGCTGGGCGATGCGCATTTCCTCGGGCTGCCCGGCAACCCCGTCTCTGCGTTCGTGACCGCCGAACTGTTCGTCAAACCGTTGATCGCCGCACTCGCCGGCGCCGCCGACCCGCTGCCGCGCACGCTCGGCGCGCGGCTCGGCGAGCCGCTGCCGGCTAACGGCCCGCGCACCGATTATCTGCGTGCCCAGCTGACCGACGGCCGCGTGAGCGTCGCGGCAATTCAGGACTCCTCGATGCTGCTGACCCTTGCCCGTGCGAACTGCCTCGTCGTTCGCCCGCCCCATGCGCCGCCCGCAGCTGTGGACGAAATTGTGGACATCCTGCCGCTCGCTTGACAGCCGCTGGAACAAACCATAGACATTCCCGGTCTGTTCTGAAGACGGGGTGTCGCGATGCTTACCAAGAAACAGCACGAACTGATCTGCTTCATCAACGACCGGCTCGGCGATACCGGCGTGTCGCCGTCGTTCGAGGAGATGAAGGACGCGCTCGACCTGAAGTCGAAGTCGGGGGTGCACCGGCTGATTTCCGCGCTGGAGGAACGTCAATTTCTGCGCCGTCTGCCCAACCGCGCGCGTGCGTTGGAAGTGCTGCGGATGCCCGATCGCCCCGTCGAAAAACGCGCCAGCGTCTCAACATTGTCAACATTGGGCGCCGCGCGGCCCGCCCCGCAGCCCGCCAACGACGTCATCGAAATCCCGCTCCACGGCCGAATCGCGGCGGGCGTGCCGATCGAGGCGTTCGAAAGCGATGCGACGCTGTCGGTTCCGACCGCGCTGCTCGGCGCGGGCGAGCATTATGCGCTCGAAGTGTCGGGCGATTCGATGGTCGAGGCCGGTATCCTCGACGGTGACTATGCGCTGATCAAGCGCCAGGACGTTGCCCGCGACGGTGAGATCGTGGTGGCGCTGGTCGATGAAGGCGAAGCGACGCTGAAGTATTTCCACCGCGAAGGTAGCATGGTCCGTCTCGATCCCGCCAACCGCGCCTACGATGCGCAGCGTTATGCGGCGGGTCAGGTGCGGGTGCAGGGGAAGCTGTCTGGTTTGCTCCGGCGCTACCACTGACGGCAGTAGCCGGATCGCGATCAGCTAAGGACGGCGACGAATTCTGTCATGTCGGGCGCTTCGCCCCAATGTGGCAACGCGAGGTCGAGCGCGAACCAACGCTGCCGGTAGTCGGTGAAGATGTGCGCGCGACATTCGAGGTCTTCGGACCGATCCAACGTACCGGCGCGCACCACTGCAACGCCTGGCCGTCGCGTGTTGGTATTGTAGAGCCGCGAATGGCATGCGCCGCACAGCCGCTGGGTCGACGTCCGGTCCTCGGTCACCTTTTCGTACAGCACCACCGGCCCGTCGACTTGCAAGGCCGCTTCCGGGATCAGTGCCTGCAGGCTGAACGCGCTCCCGCTCCAGCGCTGGCAGATATGACAATGGCACGCATAAACCGGCGGCAGTGCCGGCAGGTCGATCGTATAACGACACGCGCCGCAGCGGCAGCCACCTTCGATCATCTCAAGCCGCCTTCTGCAAATGCCGCCGGCCCAGCAACTCGGCGATCTGCACCGCGTTCAGCGCCGCGCCCTTCCGCAAATTATCGCTCACGCACCACAGCGAAATCCCGCTGTCGACGGTCGGATCGTCGCGCACCCGGCTGATGTAGGTCGCATATTCGCC
>JAZKGJ010000133.1:0-7818 GCA_040385975.1 Pseudomonadota bacterium
CGCGACCAGCCGCACCTCGGCGATCGACGCCACGTCGTAATGCGTGATGCCGCTGGCCCACAAAGTCTCGAGCAGCGCCGGCGACGGGTTCGCCTTCACCGCATAGAGCGAGCGGCCCGGAAACTTCTCCACGAAGAAGCGGGCAGCGCGTTCCGCGGCGTGCGGACGAATGAGCGTGACCGGATTGACCGGACGGCTCTTGGCGATTTCGACGGCAGCGCCGGCGATCGGGGAAGCAGCTAGCCCCAGCGCGCGATGTTGGTTGAGCAATTCAAGGGACCTCCAATGTCCGTAGACACGTTCACGAAACACTGCCTTGCGGTTGGAAGTCCCATGGGGCAGCGGAGGCGGCAGATAGGGTCGCTGTTTTCGGTTGTAAAGCGGCTGCGCAAACGCGGAGACGAATAGTGGCTGTGCTGCGACAACCGACCCGTGCGGGGGTGCGCGATGCCGCCGCCAAGGTGGCGCAAATCCTGCCGCCGTCGCCGCTGTTCGTCGCGGAATTTCGCGGTGTGCAGATCGCGTTCAAGGCCGAATCGCTGCAACCGGTCGGGGCCTTCAAGATTCGCGGCGCATGGCACCGGCTGACCGCGCTGGAGGATGCGCAGCGGGCGAGGGGCGTCGTCGCATTCTCTTCCGGAAATCATGCGCAAGGGGTCGCCTGGGCGGCCAAGCGGCTGGATATGCCTGCGACGATCGTGATGCCCTCGGACGCGCCGGTCGCGAAGATCGAGGGGACGCTCGCCTTGGGCGCCGAGGTCGTGCGCTACGACCGCGCGACCGAATCGCGTGAGACGATTGCGGCACGGCTGGCGGAGGCGCGGGGCGCGGTGCTGGTGCCGAGCTTCGACGATCCGTGGATCATCGAAGGGCAGGGGAGCGCCGGGATCGAGGCACGCCGCCAGATGGAGGCGGTGGGGCTGGGCGAGCCGGTCCACGTCGTCGTGCCGTGCGGCGGCGGGGGGCTGGCCGCGGGTATCGCGTTGGGGTTGAGCGAGGCACGGATCACGGTGGTCGAGCCCGAGGGCTGGGACGATATGCGTCGCAGCCTGGAGGCGAGCTGGATCGAGCCGGTCGGGCCGAACCCGCCTCCCACCGCGTGCGACGCGCTGATGACGCCACAAGTGTCGCCGTTGACCTTCGACGTGCTGTCGCGCCGCGACGCGACCGGCGTGGCGGTGAGCGAGGGCGAGATTGCGGCGGCCCAACGCTGGGCGGCGGAGCGTTTGCGACTGGTGGTCGAACCGGGCGGGGCGGTGGCGCTGGCGGCGCTGCTCGCGGGCAAGGTTGAACCGACGGTCGGCACGCTGGTCATTTTGTCGGGCGGCAATGTCGATCGCGCCGCCTATGCAAGGGTGCTGGCGGGATGAGCACACTTGCCCATGCTGCACCCTCGATCGCGATGCTGGCGGCATTCGCCTGCGTCGCAGGCGGCATCGCGCTCATTCGTCGTGGCACCGATCGGCGCAAGGGCGTGCTGATGCTGGTGATGGCGGCGGTCCTTGTCGGCAACGTAATGATTTGGACGCTATGAGCGTCGCCTTGGCACTGGCGCTGGCAGCGGCGCAGGACAATCTCGACGGCGCGTTCGGCTGGCGCTGCAGTGCCGCGTTTGCGGTCGACGGATATTCCGGCGGCCTGTGGCGCGACTATGGTGCGGATGCGCACGACGCGCCGTACATGATCGATGTCTCACGAACCTTCTCGCGCAGCGCCGGTCATGTGCTGCGTGCGCTGTCGGTGCGGCCGCCGGCCGAGACGGCAAGGCACATCATCATGTGGGCGATCGACCCGCGCCCTGGCGGCCCGCCGCTGACGACCAAGCCGGATTTCCTCGCCGGGCGCGTTTTAGCGGATGCGTTCCGCCTCGGACCCACTTACGTGAGTGTCGACTTCCCGTTCGAGACTGCGCTCGTCGGCCCGCTCTGGGCGCACTATTGGGGCGATGGCGCATATGCGGGGGCGGAGACGCTCTACACCGCGCGCGCGGCTCGCAAGGCGCGCAACCGGGACGGACGCACCGTCGGGATCAGCGCGGGGCTGCTGTCCCGCCCGATCCTCGCGAAGCTGGCCGACACGACCGAATGGACCGTGTCGGCGCGCGACCCCGCCGGGCGCGAGATCACCTTCGAACGCTTTGCCGTGCCGCGCTGGCAGAATGTCGAGAGCGAATTTCGCCGACTGCGCGCCTTGATGGACGCGCTCGAGCTTGAATTTCGCACGACGCATGCGCCCCTAAAGCGCGGCGGCGTCAGCTGCGCCGACCACGGCGATCCGGCGGGCGAGATCTGACGCGCGGGCGCTCGGCTGGCGCAGCGCGAACGCGCGGGTTATGTCGCGCCATGTCCACCACCTTCACGATCGACAGCGCGACCAGCCGCGCGACACCGGTGCCCGCGCCGATGAAGCGCATGACCGTGCCGGCGGTCCGCAAGCGGAAGGGTGGCGAGCCGCTCGTCATGCTGACCGCGTACACGGTGCGGATGGCGCAATTGCTCGATCCGCACTGCGACCTGCTGCTGGTCGGGGACAGTTTGGGGCAGGTGATCTACGGGCTGCCGTCGACGATCCCGGTCACGCTCGACATGATGGCGGCGCATGGCGCGGCGGTGGTGCGGGGCAGTTATCACGCGGTGGTCGTGATCGACATGCCGTTCGGCAGCTACGAAGGGTCTCCCGAACAGGCGTTCGCGAGCGCCGCGCGGCTGCTGAAAGACACCGGCGCGGCCGCGGTCAAGCTGGAAGGCGGCCGCGCGATGGCGCCGACCGTCGCGTTTCTCAGCGAGCGCGGAATTCCGGTGATGGGGCATGTCGGCCTGACTCCGCAGGCGGTCAATACGCTCGGCGGCTATGGCGCGCGCGGGCGTAGTCAGGAAGAGGCGTCGAAGATCGTCGACGACGCCCGCGCGGTCGCCGCGGCGGGGGCGTTCGCGCTCGTGATCGAAGGCGTGGTCGAACCGATTGCGGTAGAGATCACGCGGACCGTCGACATCCCGACGATCGGCATCGGAGCATCGGCGCAGTGCGACGGACAGGTGCTCGTCGCGGAAGACATGCTCGGGCTGTTCGAACGCACCCCGCGGTTTGTGAAGCGCTTCGCTGCGATGGCGGAGATGATCTCCGCCGCCGCGACGCAATATGCCGGGGATGTCCGTGCGCGGGCGTTCCCGTCCGCCGACCAACTATACGCCGAAAAGTAGCGCCCTTTTCCTATCGGGCGCGCGCCGCTAAGGGTCGCGCGGCTCATTTCTAACCAGCGGAGTTTCCCACTTGGCCGTCACGCCTGCCGACAGCGACGCCGCCTTCCTGCGCGAAGTCGATGAGAATCTGCGCCGCGATCAGGTCGCCGATTTCTGGCGCAAATACGGGCGGATCGGAATCGGCCTGATCGTCGCGGCGCTGGTCGCACTGGCGGGCTATCTGTGGTGGCAAAACCATAGCGAACAGGTTGCCGGCGCACAGGGCGAGGACTTGCAGGGTGCCTATGACAAGATCGGGTCGGGACAGGCGAAAGCAGCGGAACCGAAGCTGGCGGAGCTGACCGGATCGCGGGTCGCGGGCTATCGCGCCGCGGCGCTCCTCTCCCAGGCCGCGGTGCTGATCCAGAATGGCGATCAGAAGGGCGCGACCGCGAAATACGCGGCGGTCGTCGGCGACGCTTCGTTCGCACAGCCCTATCGCGATCTGGCGCTGGTGCGTCAGACCGCGCTAGAATTCGACACCCTCGCGCCGCAGGTCGTGATCGACCGGCTGAAGCCGCTGGCGGTTAAGGGCAATGCGTTCTTCGGCAGCGCGGGGGAAATGACCGCGGTCGCGCAGCTGCGGCTCAATCAGCGCGATCGTGCGGGCGCGCTGTTCGGCGCGATCGCGAAGGACGAAACGGTCCCCGCCACGATCCGTCAACGCGCGGTTCAGATGGCGGGTGTTCTGGGCGTCGATGCGGTCGATCAGGGCGAAAACGGGAAAACCAAATGACGATGTTCTTACGCGGCGCTGCGGTCGGCGCGCTGGTCCTGGCCCTGGCCGGCTGTATCGGCAGCGGCAAGCCCAAGACTCCGGTGGTCGGCACCCGGACCTCGATCCTGGCGACCGAAGCCGGCGCACTCGCCGACCCGACCATCGCGCAGGTACCGGTCACGCTGCCCGGCGCGCTGGTCAACGAAGTCTGGGCGCAGCCGGGCGGTAACGCGTCGAAGTCGATGGGACATCTCGCGCTCGGCGCGGCGCCGGCGCGGCTGTGGTCGGTCAAGATCAAGGGCAGCACGCAGCGCGCCAAGCTCGCCGCCGCGCCCGTGGTTGCCGACGGTCGCGTCTATCTGGCCGATACCGACGCGGTGGTGACGGCCTATGCGGCCGATACCGGTGCCGTGATCTGGTCGACGGCGCTGCACGAGGACAAGAACAACCGCGCGTCGCGCTTCGGCGGCGGCGCGAGTTTCGCCGACAGTCAGGTCTATGCGACTTCGGGGCTAGGCGATGTGGTGGCATTGAACGCCGCCGACGGGAAGCAGGTCTGGAAGGTCAAGCCGGGCGGGCCGCTGCGCGGTGCGCCGACGATCGCCAACGGCATCGTCTATGTGCTGAGTCAGGACAATCAGTTGTATGCGCTGAGCCAGACCAGCGGCGCGGTGCAGTGGACGCAGTCGGGCAGCCTGGAATCGCAGGGGGTGTTCGGGGTGGCGGCGCCAGCCTCCGCGCAGGGTACGGTGGTCGCGGGTTTCTCCTCGGGCGAACTCAACGCCTATCGCTATGAAAACGGGCGATTGTTGTGGCAGGACACGCTGTCGCGCACGTCGGTTTCCACTTCGGTGTCGGCGCTGAGCGACATCGACGCCGACCCGGTGATCGACGGCGGCCGCGCGTATGCGATCGGGCAGGGCGGGCGGCTCGTCGCGCTGGAACTCGCGACCGGACAGCGGCTGTGGGAACAGAATTTCGCGTCGATCTCGACCCCGTGGCTGGCATCGGAGTGGCTGTTCGTGGTGACCGACGACGCGCGGCTGATCTGCGTCGCGCGCGCCAGCGGCAAGGTCCGCTGGATTTCGCAGCTGAAGCGCTACGACAACGTCAAGAAGCGCAAGGGGCCGATCCAGTGGACGGGTCCGGTGCTGGCGGGCGATCGGCTGCTCCTGCTGAATTCGAAGGGCCAGATCGTGTCGGCATCGCCCGCCGACGGCAGCGTGACGACGACGATGAAGGGCAGCGGCAAATTCGACCTGCCCCCGGTGGTCGCCAACAGCACGTTGTATGTGGTCAGCGACGACGGACGGCTCAGCGCCTATCGCTGAGGCGGGTTAGCGGGTAGGGGGGCGGCAATGTCCTCCACCCCCTCCCGTCTTCCCGTGGTCGCGATCGTCGGCCGGCCGAACGTCGGCAAATCCACCCTGTTCAACCGGCTCGTCGGCAAGAAGCTCGCGCTGGTCGACGACCGGCCGGGCGTGACCCGCGACCGACGTGAGGGGGACGCGAGCCTGCTCGGGCTAGAATTTCGCGTGGTCGACACCGCGGGCTACGAAGATCACGACGCGCAGACCCTCCCCGGTCGAATGCGGCAACAGACCGAAGCCGCGGTCGCGATGGCCGACGTCGCTTTGTTCGTGATCGACGCGCGCGCCGGGATCGTGCCGATGGACGAAGAGATCGCGCGCTGGCTGCGCGGTTCGACCACCCCGATCGTGCTGGCCGCGAACAAGGCCGAAGGCCGCGCGGGCGAACAGGGCATCCTCGAATCGCTCGCGCTAGGTTTCGGTGACCCGGTCCAGCTGTCGGCGGAGCATGGCGAGGGGATCGGCGACCTGTTCGACGAATTGCGCCCCCATCTCGAACCCGATCCCGACGCGGTGGTCGAGGCGGAGGACGAGCCGTTCGACGGGCCGCTGAAGCTAGCGATCGTCGGGCGACCCAATGCGGGGAAATCGACGCTGATCAACCGGATGCTGGGCGAGGACCGGCTGATTACGGGACCCGAAGCCGGGATCACCCGCGATTCGATCGCGATCGACTGGCAATGGCCCGATCCGAAGGGCGAGCCGCGCCACGTCCGGCTGATCGACACCGCGGGGATGCGCAAACGCGCCAAGGTGCAGGACAAGCTGGAAAAACTGTCGGTCGCCGACGCGCTGCACGCAGTCGATTTTGCCGAAGTGGTAGTGCTGCTGCTCGACGCGACACTGGGCTTGGAGGCGCAGGACCTCCGAATCGCGGATCGCGTCCTCGAAGAGGGCCGCGCACTCGTCATCGCGCTCAACAAATGGGACGTCGCGGAAAACGCGTCGTCGTTGTTCAACGGTGTGAAACGCGCGCTGGAGGATGGTCTGAGTCAGGTCGCGGGCGTGACCGTGATGACGGTGTCGGGCGCGACCGGCAAGGGCATCGACCAGCTGATCCAGGCCGCCTTCGACACACGTGAGGCATGGTCGAAGCGGGTCGGGACGGGCGAGCTGAACCGCTGGTTCGAACGCGCGACCGAGGCGAATCCGCCGCCTGCGCCGGGCGGCAAGCGGATCAAACTGCGTTACGTGACTCAGGTGAAGACCCGCCCGCCCAGCTTCGTGATCTTCGGCACGCGGGTCGATAAATTGCCCGCGAGCTACGAACGCTATCTGGTCAACAGTATGCGCCGCGAGCTTGGGTTCGGCGCGGTGCCGGTGCGGGTCAGCCTGCGCGCGACGAAGAACCCGTACGACACCAAATGATCGATGCGCGGGGGATGCGCTGCCCGTGGCCCGCGCTGCGTGCGGCGCGGGCGCTGCGCGAGCATGGCATCGCGGACATCCTGACCGACGACCCGATCGCGCCGGCCGAGCTGGCGGCACTGGCGGTGGCGCACAATGCGCGGCTCGAGGCATTTCCGGACGCACCGCACCGGTTTAGGCTAACCAGCATTTAACTATCGGGCGTTACATCGTTTTCAAATCTTCCGCGGCAAGGCTGTCGGTATGGAGGACGGGCCTGTGAACGAAGCGAATTTGGTATCTACCGCGACCTTTGCGCAGGCCCGCGTCGAGATCGGGCCGCAGATCGGACGGATCGTCGGCTATTTCCGCGAAGACGGGGTCAAGTCGGTCGGAAAGATCGTCGAGGCAATGCGTGCCGGCGATGCGACCGCGATGGTGCTACCCGCCCACACGCTGAAGGGCGAATCGCGGCAATTGGGCGCCGACCCGCTCGGCGATCTGTGTGAAATCATCGAGAACATCGCGCGCGACTGTGTCGAGACCCGCGATGCCCCCGATCAGGCGATGGAGCATGTCATCAAGCTCAAGCCGATGTTCGAGGCGACGCTCGCAATTCTGGAGCGCGAATCTAACCCGCTGGTCGAACGCCGGCCGCAATTCGGCGCGAGTGGCGGCGGGTTCGGGCGCCGCGCGGCCAGTTTCTAACCCGCTTCCTTGTCGTATTCCGATTTCGAATTGAGCTGAATGTAATTTTCGAGCCCCATCCGTTCGATCATCTCGAACTGGCGCTCGAGCGTATCGACATGCTCTTCCTCACTGTCGAGGATGCGGCGGAACAGGTCGCGGCTGACGTAGTCGCGCACGCTCTCGCAATATTCGATCGCATCGCGCAGCGGCGGCAGCGCTTCGAATTCCAGCGCCAGATCGGCCTTCAGCACCTCCTCGACCGTCTCACCGATCCGCAGCCGACCGAGCAGCTGGAAATTGGGCAGGCCATCGAGGAACAGGATGCGCTCCGACAGCCAGTCGGCGTGCTTCATTTCGTCAATCGATTCGTGACGCTCGAACTGCGCACGTTTGTACACGCCCCAATGGTCGAGCAGCCGGTAATGGAGCCAATATTGGTTGACCGCGGTCAGCT
>JAZKGJ010000134.1:0-19010 GCA_040385975.1 Pseudomonadota bacterium
CTGAGCGCGATGCAGGCGTTTCTCGACCGGCACAATCCGGCCGACGTGCCCACGCGGTGACGTGAAACCCCGCCGCGGGCGTCGCGACGGGGTCTGCGATGGAAGCCGGCGTGGGCTTATTCCGCCGTTCCCGGCTCCGCCATCTTGCGGTGCTGTTCGGCCTTGACCGCTTCGGGAGTGATGCCCGACGCCGCCACCTGAAGCTTGTTCTTCCAACCCGACACGACGCTCGCGTCACCCGCCATCAGCGCATCCCAGCCATTCTTGGCGGTGATCGCGGGGTCTTCCTTCTTCGGATCGGCGCCGACCTTGGTGTCCATCATGTCGCCGCGGCGGAAAAATTCGGTGTCGGTCGGCCCGGGCATCAAATTGGTCAGCGTGACGCCCGCGACGTCCTTGATCTCGTTCTGGATCGCCGCGACGAAGCTGTCCACATACGCCTTGGTGCCGTTGTAGACCGCCTGAAAGCTGCCCGGCACGTAGCCCGCGACCGACCCGGTCACGAGCAGTTTGCCGTCGCCCCGCGCGACCATGTCCTTCAGCACCTTTTGGATGAGATAGGTCGTGCCGACGACGTTGGTATCGATCACGTGACGCCATTCGTTCGCGTCCTGGTCGAGGAATGCCCGCCCCAGCCCGTGTCCGGCGTTGGCGCAGAGCAGATCGACCTGCCGCCCGCCGGCCGCCTCCAGCAGCCGGTCGACGCCGTCGAAGGTCGACAGATCGGCCTCCAGCGTCTCGGCATGGCCGCCGACCGCGCTCGCATTGTCGACGAACGGCGTGTCCGCCACCAGCAACAGATCATATCCGTCGCGCGCCGCCAGCTTCGCCAGTTCCAGCCCAATCCCCGACGACGCGCCGGTCACGATTGCAAATTTTGCCATCCGATTTCTCCTTTATAGATTTCGCCGCGGCCAAGCCGCATCGTCGGTTCCCGGCATGGAGCCGAGGCCGGCCGGCCTTCGCGGTCTCGTCGCCAGCTACGCTGCCACCGTGCCGCTCATGCCGGGCTTCAGCACGATCTTGGTCACCTCGTTCTGGTTGTCGTGGAACATCTTGTAGCCCTCGGGCGCCGCCTCGAGGTCCATGCGGTGCGAGATCAGGAAGGTCGTATCGATCTTCCCCTCCAAGATCGCGTTGAGCAGCGCCGGCATGTAATGCTGGACGTGGGTCTGCCCGGTCTTGAGCGTCAGCCCCTTCTCCATGAACGCGCCGAGCGGGAATTTGTCGACGATGCCGCCATAGACCGCGGGCATCGAGACCCGCCCGCCCTTGCGGCACGCGACGATCGCCTGGCGGATCGCGTGGATCCGGTCGGTGCCCAGAAACGTCGATTTCTTGATCTGGTCGATCACATTGTCGACGAAGAAGCCGTGCGCCTCCAGCCCGACGCTGTCGATCACCGCGTCGGGGCCAATCCCGCCGGTCATCAGCATCAGCGCATCGTAAGTCGCGGTTTCCTCGAAATTGATCGTTTCCGCGCCGAACTTTTTCGCCAGCGCCAGCCGGTGCGGGAAATGATCGATCGCGATCACGCGCTCCGCGCCCATCAGGAACGCCGATTGCACCGCGAACAATCCGACCGGGCCGCAACCCCACACCGCGACGGTATCGCCGGGTTCGATGTCGGCATTCTCCGCCGCCATCCAGCCGGTCGGCAGGATGTCGGAAAGGAACAGCACCTTCTCGTCCTCGATTCCGTCGGGGATGACGATCGGGCCGACGTCGCTGAACGGCACGCGAACATATTCCGCCTGTCCGCCTGCATAGCCGCCGGTCAGGTGGCTGTAGCCGAACAGCCCCGCCATCGGCTGGCCGTACAGCTCCTGCCCAATGTCCTGATTGTCGGCGGGCAGCCCGTTGTCGCACGCCGAATATTGGTGCTTGCCGCAATGGTAGCAGGACCCGCACGCGATCGTGAACGGCACCACCACGCGCTGGCCCTTGGTCAGCGTCGATTTCGCGCCGACCTCGACCACCTCGCCCATGAATTCGTGGCCCAGGATGTCGCCCGACTGCATCGTCGGGATGTACCCGTCGTACAGGTGCAGGTCGGAGCCGCAGATCGCGGTCGAGCTGACCTTGATGATGCAATCGCGCGGATTGATGATCTCGGGGTCGTCGACGGTGTCGACGCGAACGTCGTGGCGGCCATGCCAGGCGAGCGCCCTCATGCCAGTTCCTCCGCATGCTGCGCTCTGGTCCACGCCGACGTGGCGACCTCGCCGGTTTCCATCAATTGCTTGAAGCGGCGCAGGTCGCGGCGCGCCTGCACGCCCGGCTCGCGCTGAAACAGCTTGGCGACGATCTTGCCGACCACCCCGGCCGGCGGGTCGTAAGCGATCGTCGCGGTCACCACCGTCCCGCGCGCACCCGCGTCCCGGAACTCGACCCGGCCCGAATTGGGCACGTCGGCGCCCTCCTCCGACTGCCAGGTGATCGATTCGCCCGGCACGTCCTCGGTCACGACCGCGTCCCATTCGACCGTCCGCCCCGCGGGCGCCTTCACCACCCAGTGCGAGCGCGTGGCGTCGAGCGTGGCGACGCTGACCACATTCTCCATGAAGGTCGGCAGCTGCGTGAAATCGCGGTAGTACGCGTACAGCTCGTCGGCGGGCCGGTTGATCGTTACCGCCCGCGCGGTCACGTCGCGCGCGCCGTGGGTGTGTTTGGCGGTGACGTTGGGCGCATCGTCGCCCATGTCCGCGTCTTGCCCAGTCTTGTCGGTCACGCGTATCTCCCGGTTGAGCGTGCAGCCTAAAAGCCGCGCGTCGGGGGAGGGTTCCGGGCCGACCGTGAAATCGGCAGCAATCTTGGTAACTTAGATCAAGCTGACGCCTCCAGCGCGATCAGTGCGTGACCAGAAAGAAGGGTGCCCAGACCGCCGGATTGGCTCCGTCGGGGATGCGGCGGTCGTCGATCAGCGCCAGCTGCGCGCGCCGCAGCGCTTCGGGGCGGCTGAGCCCGCGCGCCGCCCCGCGCACCGTCGCCACCGTCACCCGCGCCGCCGCGTCGTCGCGCACCGCCCAATGCGACAGCAGCAGCGCCTGCGCACCCGCCAGCCGGAACGCCTGCGCCAGCCCCGAAAAGCGCAATCCGCCGGGCGCTTCGGCCGCGGTGTTGCAGGCCGACAGGATCACCCAGTCGGCCGCCAGCGACAGCGAAGCGATCTCCGACGCGGTCAACAGCCCGTCGTCGTCGGTCCGCGCACCCGGCGCGCCGGGAGTCATCACCAGCGCCGGCTCGCTCAGCCCCGCGATCTCGTTACCGGCCAGTCCGTGGGTGGCGAACGCGACCACGCCGAACGGCGTCAGGTCGGTCGCGCGCACCGCCGCCTCGGTCGCCCCGGTGCCCGTCAGCATCAGGCTGGCGCCGCCGAACGCGCGCCGCATCGTATCGAGTTCGGCGGTGGCGCTGGGCAGCGACGGCAGGTCGCGCAGCCGTCCGGCCGCAAGCGGCGCGGTGCGCAACAGTCGCGCCGCACTCCCCGCCGGCGCGCGCGGGCCGAGCGCCGGATCGCCGACCCCGGCAAAGCGAATCCCGCCGCGCCCGGCAGCGCGTTCGGCGGCGGGCGTGGCGAGCGACGCGCGCATCGAGACCGCGAATCTGCGGATCAGCCAGGCGGTCGGCGTTCCCGCGCGCGGTGCTTCGGTCACCAACAGTTGCGGCGGAACGTTGCCGAAGTCTGCGCTCGACAGAAAGATCAGGTGACGCACCGGCCGCAGCGCGGCTGCCACCCGCGGCGAAAAGACCGTTCGATACGCTTGATATGCTTGTGCCTTGTCAAAGGGCTTGCCGCCGCCATTCAAGTCGACGGACGCGCTCATCCGTTTCAACGCCGCATTGCTGCGTCCCCAGCCGGTCATCGTCATGTCCCAGCTAAGCCCTGCGGTGGTCACAACGACGGTCGCAACCCGGTCCCCCAGGAACAGCGGAAGAACGACCGCATCGCCCGGTGCGAGTTGCCGCATCAGGTCGGCGAGCGGCACCGGCTGCGGCCGCAGCGTCGCCAGATAATTCGGAAATCGGTCCTCGAACGCCGCTTCGGCACGCTGGCGCTCGACCCGGGCCCCGGCGAGTGCCGCTTGGGCAGGCTCGGTAGCATCGGGCGCGGTCGCGCCGCGACGCGCCTTCAACTCGGTCTCGCGCGCAAGCTTCAGCGCCACCAGCGCCGCGCGAAGTGCCGCATCGCGCGACTGATCGGTATAGCGGATGTAGGACGTCGCTGCGGCCAGGTCCGACAGATTGGCGAGTTCGGCATAGCGCAGGCCGTCGTCGTTCCGCCCGGCGAGCAACGCGACGAGCGCGGCATCCTTGAACAGATCGCTCGCCCCACGCGACAGGACTCCGGTGCTCTGCTCACGCGCAACCAGGTCGAGCACCCGCGCCTCGTTCGCCGCCAGCACGGGCTGCAACAGCTTGAAACCCTCATCGGCAAACCCGGCATCGGCCAGCACGCGCGCACTGATCGTCGCCGCGACGCCGTGCATGGCGTGATCGAGCGGCAGTTTGCGCGCGATCTGCGGGAATGCGGTACGGACCAGCGCGACCGCTTCGCCGGTTGCGCCGGTCGCCGCCAGTCCGCGCGCCAGCCGCACCTGGATATGCGGCCAGCGCAGATCATCGGGATCGACGCTTGCCAGGGTCGCGACCGCGCGCCGCAATTCGACGACCGCCTCCGCCGGTTTGCCGTTGTGGAGCAAATAATGCGCCAGCAATTCGTGATTCATCGCCAGATCCGCATCGGCGACCAGTCCGGGATTGCGCTGCGCGATGGCGACCGCCGCGCGTACCAGCGCTTCGCCCCGGACGAGGTCCTCGTCGATCAGCGCAGCGCGTTGGACGATGGCGAACAGCCGCGGGTCGTATTCGCCCCAGAGCTGCCGGCCGAGATCGATCGATCGTTGCAGCAATTGAACCGCGTCGGGGCGGCGACCGCGTTGGCTCGCCATGTCGCCCAACCGGTACAGCAACACCGGACGCAGCGCATGGTCGGGCGACAGCGTGGCCGCATTGCCCTCCGCATCGTCGGTCAGCCGGATGGCCTCGTCGGGCTTCAGATAGCCGGCGCGCTCGGCATAGGCGAGTTGCAGCGACAGCGTCCACGCCGCGCTCGGCCCGAACGCCGCCCGCGCGGCCTCATAGGCGCGGCGATCGTTGGCGATGGTCTCGGGCAATCGGTCGCGCGCCCAGCTGAACGCGCTGTCGGCCGCTGCGACGAAGCTCTGCGCGGCGGGATCGGCGGGCGGCGCGGCGATATGCGCCGCGGCCAGCGCGGCCTTGGCGGCGGCATCGTCGGCACGTTTCAGCAGCGCGACCGCGCCCCACGCATGGATTGCCGCCAGGTCGCGTTGCGGGCCGCTCTGTTCCGCCAGGAACTGCGCGCTTTCCTGATAAAGCGTCCGCGCCAGTACCGGCTGCTGGTCCTGCAACGCCGCGGCCAGCGTGCCGCGCAGCACTTGGAGGCGCAGCTTGCTGTCCGCATCCGCGGGCAAATTCGCGAGCAACGCCTGCCACTGCGGCAGATCGCGCCGCGGGTCTTGCAGCGGATCGCGTGCGTCGAGCGCGGCAAGCCGCGCCGACAGGTCGCTCGGGATTGCTTGCACAGGTCCGGCGACCAGCAATATCGCCAGCAGCGCGCACATCGTCCGGCGTCCGAATGTCATCGCAGCCCCCCGCCCGATACGATCGCCGCAATTGACTGCCGATCGCGCCGCCGAGTCAAGCGGCGGCGGGTTTACGCGGTCCGACACGACCGAACGCGGTACGGACCCCGATGGCCAGTGCGATCATCGGGACCGTTCGCTCATCCTTCCCTTCGCGCGTCCGTTCGGCTAAGCGCGCCCGCAATTGCTCGTCTCCGATCAGGAACCCGGTTTGGCCAAAGAAGAACTTCTCGAAATGCGCGGCCAAGTGGTCGAACTGCTCCCCAACGCGATGTTCCGCGTCCGGCTGGAAAACGACCACGAAATCCTCGGCCACACCGCGGGCAAGATGCGCAAGAACCGCATTCGCGTGCTGACCGGCGACGAGGTGCTGGTCGAACTCACCCCCTACGATCTCAGCAAGGGCCGCATTACCTACCGCTTTATGCCCGGCCGCGGCGGCCCGGGGCCGTCGTAGATTAGCGCGGTCGTTCCCCAATTCCGTTCGTGCTGAGCGACGTCGAAGCACTTGTCCCTTGCCTGCCCTTCGACTTCGCTCAGGGCAATCGGGATTTGGTTCATGCCTGATCTCGTCCTGGCTTCCGGTTCCCCGCGCCGCCTGACCCTGCTCGCGCAGATCGGCGTCGTTCCGGCCCGCGTCGTCGCACCCGAAATCGACGAAGCCCCGCTAAAGGCCGAAACCCCCCGCGCCTACGTCCAGCGGATCGCCATCGCCAAGGCGCTCGCAGTTCCCCGCGGCAACGGCGAAATCGTCCTTGCCGGCGACACCATCATCGCCGCGGGCCGCCGCATCCTCGGCAAGCCAGTCGATGCCGCCGCCGCGCGCACGATGCTCGAATTTTTGTCGGGCCGCCGCCACCATTGCCTCAGCGCCGTCGCCGCGATCGGCCTCGACGGGAAATTGCGGAGCCGGCTCAGCGACACGATCGTCGCGTTCCGCCCGCTCGCCGCCACCGAACTCGACGCGTATCTGAACGGCGACGAATGGATCGGCAAGGCGGGCGGCTATGCAATCCAGGGGCGCGCCGAAGCCTGGGTCCGCTTCCTATCGGGCAGTCACTCGGGGGTAGTCGGGCTGCCACTGTTCGAAACCCGCGCGCTCCTCGTGGCCAGCGGATACGCGTTTGGCTGAGTGGCTATTTGAGGCCGGCATCGGCGAAGATCGCGCCGCGTTGGTCGACGACGACGTGATCATCGCCGCGCGCATCGACCGTCACGGCGATCGCCTGCGCGTCGGATTCGTCGGCGGGGCGAGATTGGTCGAAACACCGCGGAACGGCAAACTGGGTCGGGTCGTGACTGTCGGCGGCGAAGAAGCGGTGCTGCAGGCCGCGCCACCCGGCGTCACCGAGGGCGGTTTCCTGCTGATCGAAATCGTCCGCGAAGCCATCGCCGAACGCGGGCGTCCCAAGCGCGCGGTGGCGGTCGTGACTGGCGAGGACCCCCGCGCCGCTCCGACGCTGCGCGAGCAACTGGAAAGCTCCGACTATCCTTACCGCGAATGCTGGCCGCACGAGCCCGACGCGCTGGAAGCCGCGGGCTGGAGCGAGTTGCTCGAGGAAGCCGCAACCGGCGAAATCGCCTTTGCCGACGGTAAACTGCGGATGACCGTCACCCCGGCGATGACATTGTTCGACGTCGACGGCCCGGGCGACGCCGCCGCGCTGGCCTGTTCCGGTGCGCGTGCCGCCGCTGCGGCGATCGTCCGTCACGGCATTGCGGGCTCAGTCGGAATTGATCTGCCGACCCTCGCCAGCAAGGCGGAGCGACAGGCAGCCGATGCCGCGCTCGACACCGCCTTGTTCGAATTCGACGCGGGCCCGTATGATCGCACCGCCACCAACGGGTTCGGCTTCGTTCAGATCATTCGCCCGCGCCACCGGATGTCGCTCCCCGAATCGCTCGCCGCCGATCCCGCGCTGGCGGCGGCACTCGCGCTCCTCCGGCGCCTGGAACGCGACCCGCAGCCGGTCGTGGACGTACCCGCCGCGGTGTTGGCCAAGCTACAGCCCTATGTCGCCGAACTGGCGCGGCGGACCGGGCGGTCGTGCGAATTCAGGAGCCGTTGATGCCGACCAATTGCCCACTCTGCGACCGCCCCGTCGTCGCCGAGCACAAACCCTTCTGCAGCCGCGGCTGCCGCGACCGCGACCTGCTGAAATGGCTCGACGAAGGCTACCGGCTGCCCGGCGGGCGGGCCGATCACGACGCCCCCGGTAGCGGACTGGACAACCAAAGCGACCCCGACTAACGACCCGCTTCCCCGCCTTGTCGGAGATCGGGGCCCGGGTAGCTCAGTTGGTAGAGCACACGACTGAAAATCGTGGTGTCGGCGGTTCGACCCCGTCCCCGGGCACCACGCGCAGCGTCATAGCAATTTAGCAACGCGAAATAGGAGCGACGCAAGCGCGGCCGGCGTCAGCCTGCTGACGACCGACGGCGCGGCTTGGCCGCGCCGCCGCTCGCCTATCCCGCGCTTAGCGGCAGCGCACGCTGTTCTGCTCGATCGACCGACCCGCCAGCGCCCCTGCACCCGCGCCCAGCAGCGTGCCGAGCGTGCGCGAACGCCCGCCGTCGATGATGTTGCCCAGCACACCGCCGATTGCGCCACCGGCGATCAGCCCGACCGTCCCGTCGCTGCGGCGGCAATAATAGCGATTGTCGCTGCCGCGATAGATGCGGTCGTCCTGCGTCAGCACGCGCTCCTGATACTGGGTGCCCGCCCGGTAATCGCGTGACGGGTCGTAATAGACCTCGTCCTGCGGGTCGCGGTAGCTGCTGCTGTTGTAGCGCGGGTCGTTTGCGCGCGGGTCGTAATAGCCCTGATCGCGGTAGCCACCGCCCCGGCGGCTGGCGGCGACATAGCGATCGACCTCGGCACGGTAATTCTGCGTTTCGCTGTCGAAACGGCGCTGCGCCTCTTCGAAACGACGGCTTTCCTGCGCGGTCTGCGCAGCGGCAGGGACGGTGCTGCCGGCGGCAAGCGCGGCGACGAGAATGAGCTTACGGATCATCGAAAAACCTTTCGTGTTACAGGCGCGGAGCAGCCTCTGCGCCGACGACAACGATTCCGGTAGCGAAACGGTTGCGTAGTCAATCGCCGACCGGCGCGACCCGCAGTCGCGGCAGCTCGATTGCCGGGCAGCGATCCATGACGACCTTCAGCCCCGCCGCCTCGGCACGCCCTGCGGCCGCCTGATCGATCACGCCCAGCTGCAGCCACACCGCCTTGGCACCGATCGCGATCGCTTCGTCGATCACCGCGCCGGCGGCGTCGGATTTGCGGAAGATATCGACGATGTCGATCGGGTCGCCGAGCTGCGCGAGGTCGCGGAACACGAACTCGCCGTGGATATGCTCACCGGTGATCTGCGGGTTGACCGGGATCGTGCGGTAGCCGTGGTCCTGCAGCGTCTTCATCACGCGATTGGACGGTCGGTCGGGCCGGTCGGACGCGCCGACCACCGCGATCGTGCGCGCGGATTCGAGCAATTCGCGAATATCCTCATCGGCGCTCAGCGGCATGGTCGTCTCCTCTGCCTGAACAACGCCGCCGGACGCTAGCGGTTCAGCCAGTCGCGTACTTGCGCAGCGATCGGGGCGAACACGGTGTCGCCGGCGTCGGCGGCGGGCGGCGTACCCGCATCCGACCGCTCGCGGATCGTCAGCGTCAGCGGGACCCGCCCCAAGAACGCGATCCCGAGTGCCGCCGCCGCCGCCTCCGCTCCGCCGCGCCCGAACGGGTCCGACGTTTCGCCGCAATGCGGACACGCATAGCCAGCCATATTCTCGATCAGGCCGATGATCGGCACCCCCGCCTTCACGAACAGGTCGATCGCGCGGCGCGCATCGATCAGCGCGAGGTCCTGCGGGGTCGATACGATCACTGCCCCGGCCGGCTTGACCGCCTGGGCAAGCGTCAGTTGGGCGTCGGAGGTCCCGGGCGGCAGGTCGATTACCAGCGTTCGCGCCGCGCCCCAGTTCGCCTCGACCAATTGCCCCAGCGCGCCCGCCGCCATCGGCCCGCGCCACGCGATCGCCTGATCGGCGGCAACCAGCTGACCCATCGACAGCATCGGCACCCCGAACGCGGTCGCGACCGGATTGAGCGTCTTGTCCCACGCGGTCGGCTTGGTCCCCTCCGCCGCCATCAACCGCGGTTGCGACGGGCCGTAGATGTCGGCGTCGACCAGCCCAACGGGCTCGCCGCCCCGGGCCAGTGCGACCGCGAGATTGGCGGCAAGCGTCGACTTGCCGACCCCGCCCTTGCCGCTCGCCACCGCGATCAGGCGGCGACCGACGCGTTCGGTGGTCTGTGCGATGCGCACGTCATAATTCGCCAGCGCGGTGCGAAGTTCACCCTCGAGCGTCTGGCGCGCGGCGTCGTCCAATCCTGTCACGTCGAGCATCACGCTCGCGCGCCCGTCCGCGAGCCGCCCGGTGGCGCGGCCCCGTCCCGCTGCGGCCAGCAGATGCTCGAATGTCCCGTCCTCAGCCATCGCGGGGCAGATAGGCCGCGGCGGCGGGCTTGCCACTGTTTTTCGGACGCGAGCGCACCTATAGTGGAGCCATGAGCTTTCGCCCGGCCTGGTGGCCCCGCTTCGATATCATGCGCAACGACGGCAAGGGACCGTGGGGCGGCCGCTCCGGCGGTGGCGACGATGGTGCCGGTGGGGGTAGCGGCAGTGACGGCGGCCCACGAAATCCCTGGGCGATGCCGCCGGGTGGCCGCCGCGGCAAACCCGGCCCCAGCGCGCTCGACGAATTCCTGAAGCGCGCGCGCGGCAGCGGCGGCGGCGGGTCGGGCTTTGGCGGGGGACTGCCCGGTGGAATGGCGCCGCGCTCGCTCTGGCTGATCGGGGTCGGGGTCATCCTGCTCGCATGGATCGCCTTCACCACCGTCCACCCGATCGGTCCGCAGCAGCGCGGCGTGGTTTCGCTGTTCGGACGCTATTCCGGGACGCTGGAGCCCGGCATCGGCTTCACCCTGCCCGCGCCGTTCAACACGGTGACCAAGGTCGACGTGCAGAACATCCAGACCGAGGAGTTTCCGGGGGGGGGCGGCGATAATCTGATGCTCACCGGCGACCAGAATATCGTCGATCTGGCCTATTCGGTGCGCTGGGACATTTCGAACCCGCAGGATTATCTGTTCCAGCTCGCGCAGCCCAAGGACACCGTCCGCGCCACCGCCGAAAGCGCGATGCGCCAGGCGGTTGCCAGCGTCACGCTCGACCAGGCGATCGGCAACGGCCGCAACGCGATCGAGGCGAACGTGCAGAACCTGATGCAGCAGATCCTCGACGATTATCGTTCGGGTATCCGCGTGCAGGGTGTCGCGATCAGCCGCGCCGATCCGCCGGCCGCGGTCAACGACGATTTCAAGGCGGTCTCGGCGGCGCAGCAGGAAGCGGTCTCGAACCTCAACAACTCGCGGTCCTACGCGCAACAGGTGATCGCCAAGGCGCAGGGTGAATCGGCGCAGTTCGACCGTATTTACGATCAATATAAGCTCGCCCCCGCCGTCACCCGTCGACGGATGTATTACGAGACGATGGAGGCGGTGCTGGCCCGGACCGACAAGACGATCGTCGAAGCGCCTGGCGTGGTGCCTTACCTCGGCGTTCCCAACGCCGGCGCCAAGGCGACCCCGCCACCGGTCCTCGCCCAGCCGGGAGCACCACAGTGAACGCCGCCCTCTTTCGCAATCCGATCGTCGCCGGCCTCGCCGCGCTGGCGTTGCTGGTCCTGCTCACCGGCACCTTCGTGATCGTGCCGGAAACCCGCCAGGCGGTGATCCTGCGCTTTGAACAGCCTGTCGGCAATCCGGTGAATACCTGGCAATCGGGGGTGCCGTTCGGGCGTACCGGCGCCGGATTGATCGCCAAGATTCCGCTGATCGACCGGATCGTGTGGATCGACAAACGCGTGCTCGACGTCGATCTCGACAATCAGACGGTGCTGTCGACCGATCAGCTGCGGCTGAACGTTGATGCGTTTGCCCGTTTCCGAATCGTCAGCCCGCTCCAGGCGGTCACCTCGACCGGCAGCTCGTCGTCGACCGAGGCGCGGGTGGCCGAACAGCTCCGTCCGCTGTTCGCCTCTGCACTGCGCGCCGAACTGGGTCGCGTGCCGTTCGCGGCGCTGCTCACGCCCGAGCGCACCCGGGTGATGGACAACATCCAGGCCGGGCTGCAGCGCAACGCCGCGCAATACGGCGTCCAGATCGTCGATGTCCGGATCAAGCACGCCGACCTGCCCGACGGCAGCCCGCTCGAAAGCGCGCTGACCCGGATGCGCACCGCGCGTCAGCAACAGGCCGCGACGATCCGCGCACAAGGCCTGAAAGCCGCGCAGATCGTGCGCGCCGACGCCGAGGCCGAAGCGTCCAAGATCTATGCCGCCAGCTTCAACAAGGACGCTGATTTCTACGATTTCTACCGCGCGATGCTGTCGTACCGGCAAAGCTTCATCGGCGACGGCCGGACTCAGCAGGGCTCGACCACGCTGCTGATGAGCCCCGACAACGAATATCTGCGCCAATTCCGCGGAGCTAAATAGCCGACGCCGCC
Source organism: Pseudomonadota bacterium (assembly GCA_040385975.1). GTDB lineage: Bacteria > Pseudomonadota > Alphaproteobacteria > Sphingomonadales > Sphingomonadaceae > Sphingomonas. The sequence continues at coordinate 12,239 of JAZKGJ010000134.1, forward strand.
GTTGAACATTCAATCGCCGTTCAGCCGCCGCGCGCGATACCGCGCGCGACCCCTTAGCCAAGGATATTCGCAAGTGCGTTATGCCATTGCCCTGACTTCCGCCCTTTTGCTCGGCGGCGCGACCGCAACCCTCGCGCTGCAGCCCGAAGCGCGCGCCCAGAACGCTCCCGGCGTCGCGCAGAACGAACCCGGCGCGATCGCCGCCGCCGCCCCGCGGGTTGGCGCGCCGATGAGCTTCGCCGACATGGTCGCGCGGCTGCAGCCCGCGGTCGTCAACATCTCGACCACGCAAACCGTCAAGGTCGCCGCGCAGGACAACGGCATCGCCGATCTGTTCAGCCGGATGTTCCCGGGAATGCCCGCGCCCGGCGGCAACGGCGGCGGCGCCGGTCCGTCGACACGCGAAGCGCAATCGCTGGGCTCGGGCTTCGTCATCTCGGCCGACGGCTACATTGTCACCAACAATCACGTGATTTCGGCGGGCAATCGCAACGCGACCGTCGACACCATTACCGTGACGCTGCCCGACCGTACCGAATATCCCGCCAAGTTGATCGGGCGCGATCCGTCGTCCGATCTCGCGGTGCTGAAGATCGAACCCAAAAGCACGCTCGCGTTCGTCAAATTCGGCGATTCGGCGCGCGCCCGGGTCGGCGACTGGGTGGTCGCGATCGGCAATCCGTTCGGACTGGGCTCGACCGTCACCGCCGGCATCGTCTCGGCGCTCCACCGTGTCACCGGTCAGGGCGGCGCCTACGACCGGTTCATTCAGACCGATGCCTCGATCAACCAGGGGAATTCGGGTGGGCCGATGTTCAACCTGAACGGCGACGTGATCGGAATTAATTCGCAGATTTTGTCGCCGACCGGCGGCAACGTCGGGATCGGTTTCGCGATCCCGGCCGAGGAAGCCAAGCCGATCATCGACACGCTGATGGGCGGCAAGACGATCACCCGCGGCTATCTCGGCGTGTCGATCCAGCGGCTGACCGACGATCTGGCGACCGGTTTCGGCCTGGCCAAGGGGACCGGTGAGCTGATCTCGCGCGTCGAACCCACCGGGGCCGCGGCGAAGGCCGGAATCCAGCGCGGCGACGTCGTGGTGAAGGTCGGCGGCGATACCGTCACCCCCGATTCGACGTTGTCCTACCTCGCGGCAAAGCTGGCACCAGGCGCGCGCGTCCCGATCGAGCTGATCCGCGACGGCAAGCGCCAGACGGTCACCGTCACCGTCGGCACCCGCCCGAGCGAGGAACAGCTCGCCGCCTTGGTCGGCGCCGATTCGGGTGCGGACACGTTCGGCAGCGAGAGCGAATCGACCACGCCGCAATCGGCATCGGCTGCGCTGGGTTTCTCGGCGGTCCCGATCACCGAACAGATCCGCGGGCAGTTGGGGCTGGGGCGTGACGTCGCGGGACTGATCGTCAACCGCGTCGACCCGGCCAGCCAGAACGCCGGTGCACTCGCGGTGCGTGACGTGATCGTTTCGGTCAACGGGATCGACGCCACCTCCCCGGCGGTGCTCAATGCCGAGGTCGCGAAGGCGAAGGCGGCGGGCCGCAACCGGATCGTGCTGTTCCGGCAGCGCGTGGGTGCGGGCGGCAATTTCGTCGCGGTACGGATCGCCAACTGACGGTTTGCAACTCGGCCCCGCTCGCCTAACCCTTGGCGCGCTACGGCGCGGAAGGGTTAGGCGATGGCGGACGAAACCAGCATCTTCATCGGCGCGGGGCCCGGCGGCGCGCAGCCGCAGCGGCTCGAGCTGAAGCGCGCCAATCGCCACGGACTGATCGCCGGTGCCACCGGCACCGGCAAGACCGTCACCCTGCAAGGGATCATCGAAGGCTTCAGCCGCAACGGCGTCCCTTGCTTCGTCGCCGACGTGAAGGGCGACCTGTCCGGGCTAGCGATGGCCGGATCATCACAGGGCAAGCTGCACGAGACCTTCGCGGCGCGCGCCGCGGACGTCGGCGACACCGGCTGGACCTATGCCGATACGCCGGTGCAATTCTGGGATTTGTTCGGCCAATCGGGGCACCCGATTCGCACGACCGTCAGCGAAATGGGGCCGCTGCTGATCGCGCGGCTGCTCGATCTCAACGACGTCCAGGAAGGCGTGCTGGCGATCGCCTTTCACGTCGCCGACCAGGACAAATTGCTCCTCCTCGACCTCGATGATCTGCAGGCAATGCTGGCCGAATGCGCCAACAACGCCGACGAACTGACCGTCACCTACGGCAACGTGTCGAAACAGTCGGTCGGGACGATCCAGCGCGCCCTGCTCCAGCTCCGCAGCCAGGGCGGCGAAAACTTCTTCGGCGAACCGGCGCTCGATATGGACGATTTCATCACGCTCGACGACCGCGGGCGCGGGGTCGTCAACATCCTCGCCGCCGACAAGTTGATGGCAAGCCCGAAGCTCTATTCGACCTTCCTGCTGTGGCTGCTCTCCGAGCTGTTCGAGCACCTTCCGGAGGTCGGCGATCCCGACAAGCCGGTCCTGTGCTTCTTCTTCGACGAAGCGCATCTGCTGTTCAACGACGCACCCAAGGCGCTGCTCGAAAAGATCGAACAGGTCGTCCGACTGATCCGCTCGAAGGGGGTCGGCGTCTATTTCATCACCCAGAATCCGATCGACATTCCCGACACCGTCGCCGGACAGCTCGGCAACCGCGTCCAGCACAAATTGAACGCCTTCACCCCACGCGACCAGGCCGCGGTCAGGGCGGCGGCGGAAACCTTTCGCGCCAATCCGGGCGTGGACGTCACCACCGCGATCACGGAGCTCAAGGTCGGCGAGGCGCTGGTCTCGCTGCTTCAGCCCGACGGCGCGCCCTCGCCGGTCGAGCGGACGCTGATCAAGCCGCCATCCTCGCGCGTCGGCCCGGTCACCCCGGTCGAGCGCGGAGTGATGGTTCAGACCGACGCGATCGGCGCGAAATACGACCAGCTGATCGACCGCGAATCGGCTGAAGAATTGCTCGGCGCGAAGGCCGCCGAGGCCAGCGCCGCCGCCACCCAGGCGCAGGCGAGCGCTGCGGCGGACAAGTCCGCTGCCGCGCAGGCGAAGGCCGACGCGCTGGCGGCCAAGGATGCCGATCGCGCGCGCATCGCCGCACAGCGCGACGCCGACCGTCAGACCCGGCTCGACGCGCAGGCACAGCGCACGGTCGAACGCGAGGCCGCCAACAACCCCTGGAACCGCGCGATCAAGACCGCGACCCGCTCCGCCACCAGCTCGGCCGGCACCGCGATCGCCCGCGAGGTCACCAAGGCCGCGTTCGGCAAGTCGGGCGGGATTGCCGGCGGCGTGATCGGCGGGCTGGTCCGCGGCGTGCTGGGCGGGCTGTTCAGGGGACGCTAGGCGCGGGCGTCAGGATCCGCCCGACCCGCCGCCCGAACAGCGCGACCAGCACCGCTCCGGCGAGTGCGATCGCGCCATTGAGTGCCCAATAGCCGCTGGGTCCGAGCGGCTCATAGAACCGGCCGAGCCACCCGAGCGTGAAATAGGCGACCGCGCTCGCGAGCTTGAACAGCGCCATCATCGTCCCGACGATCGCGGGCGGCGCATTGCGCGAGGTCAGCGATGCGGTCGGCGCTTCGAACCAGCCGGTCGCGAAGTCGATGATCAGATAGAAGCCGAGCCACGCGATCAGCGGCGCGACCGCCGCCTGCGCAACCAAGGCCAGGTAGAAATAACCGAACGCCACCCCCAGGCAGCCGATGCCGAGCTTGGCGATGTCGCCGGGCTCACGCCCACGCTTCGCCCAACGCTTCCACAGGCTGGTCGCGAAAATCACCCCGGCAATCGTCATCAACCCGTCGAAGATCCCGACCCAGGTGATCGGCACCCGCCACCCAAGTACGTCGTGCGCGACCGCGGTGTCGGCCCAGACGTACATGATCCCATACGCCTGCTGGAGCGCGACGACGACGAGGATGTAGGGAACGAAGGTGAGCAGGATCGCGACCACGCTGCGGCGTTCGGCGCGGGTCAGCTTCACCTTCGCGCCGCGCTTGACGATCACGTCGGGCGGCAGGTGGCGGCGACCGAGCAGATAGGTCGCGAGCCCGATCAGCATCCCGAGCCCCGCCGCGCCGAACCCCCAATGCCAGCCGACTTTCTCGCCCAACGTCCCGACGATCAGCGGCGCGATGAGCGCGCCGATGTTCAGCGCGATCAGGTATAGGCCGAACGCGCGGGTCCGGCGTTCGTCGTCGGGCGCATAGAGCGCGCCGACCTGCGCCGCCATGTTGCCGATCACGCACCCCGCGCCGAGGATGATCAGCCCGAGCGCGATCAGGAACAGTGGCTCGAACGCCATCGCCAGATGCCCCGCCGCCATCAGCAGCGCACCGAGCGTCACCGTCCGGGTCTTGCCCAGCACCCGGTCGCCGAGCCACGCGCCAGCCAGCGGCGTCACGTAGATCAGCCCTGAATAGATGCCGAAGGTCTGCGCCGCGAACGCCAGGTCGGTCATCGGTCCGACCAGCGCCCCCAGCCCGGCGCGATATGCCGCCAACCCCCAGACCCGGTCGGCCAGCTCCCCGGCCAGCAAGTGCTTGGTCATGTAGAGCATCAACAGCGCCTGCATTCCGTAGAAAGAAAAGCGCTCCCAAAGTTCGGTCCCGGCCAGCACGCCGAGCCCGGGCGGGTGCCCGAAGAAGCGGGTGTCGCGCGGGGCCGCTACCACGCCTTCAGCTCGGGATATTCCCAGCGGTACGGCACTCCGGTTTCGCCCAGCACCGCGCGGACGATGGCGGGAAACGCCGCTTCCGCGCGCACGTCGTTCGACAGGATCAGCACGCAGCGCCGCCGGCGCTCGAGACACACCATCGTGTTCGCAGTCGAATCGTTGTGCCCGCCCTTGTACCAGCCCGGCCCCTGCGGCCCGGTAAAGGCGATCGTGCCGAGCGCGGCCTTGATCGGGAATCGGTCGGCGACCGGGGCTTCGGGGAGCAAGGTCGGAAATTGCTGGCGGGTCGTGATCGCCAGGGTGCCGCGCGCCCATCCCACCCGGCCCTTCGCCGACAGGCCATAGCCGCGCGCCATCGCCGCGGTCAGCTTCGCCAAGTCGGCGATCGTGGTGTCCATCGACCCCGCCGCGCGCACCCGGCTGCGCTCGTCGTGCGGTTCCACTTTGTCTTCTGCGGTCCAGCCATCGGCCAGATTCGCCTGCCACTCCGCCCGCCACTTCAGGCTGGTCCGCGCCATGCCGAGCGGCCCAAACAGTCGCCGCTGCAATTCCGCCTCGACATCGAGCCCCAGTCCGCGCTCCAGCGCGAATTGCAGCAGCATGATCCCCTCGCCCGAATAGGCATAGCGGCTGCCGGGCGCGAAATGGATGCGCAGCTTCTCGTCAGGCTCGAGAAACGAAAAATTGGCGAAGCCGGTCGCGTGGTTGAGCACCATCCGCGGCGTGATGTCCCGCCAGCGCGCGTCGCCCGCCAGATCGCCCCAATTGCCGTACGCGTCGAGGTTGCCATAATCGGGCAACGGCTTTTGCAGGAGTGCCGCAATGGGCCGGTCGAGATCGAGCTTGCCCTCTTCGGCCAGCTGCATGACCAGATAGCCGAACGCCGCCTTGGTCAGCGACGCGCCGTACATCACCGTGTCGGGAGTCAGCGGCTCGCCCTTCGCGTTACGCGCGCCGAACGCCGCGACCGACGTCACCCGGCCGCGTTCGATCACCGCGATCGCCAGCCCCTTCGCGCCGCTCGCCGCCATCGCGTCGCGTGCCGTGCGCGCTACCGGGTCGGGTGCCGCCCCGACCGTCAATAGCGCGAGTGCCGCTCCAGCCCTCAACCGCATATCCCGTCCCCCCGTCCGCCACTGGCGTTATAGCGGCGTTCGGACTATCCGCGACCGGCTTCGTTTCCACCACAATTCGGGATCATCATGGGCTTTCGCTGCGGTATCGTCGGGCTTCCCAATGTCGGCAAATCGACGCTGTTCAACGCGCTGACCGAAACCGCCGCGGCGCAGGCGGCGAACTATCCGTTCTGCACGATCGAGCCCAACGTCGGCAACGTCGCGGTGCCCGACGCTCGGCTCGACCGGCTCGCGCAGATCGCGGGTTCGGCCAGGATCATCGCGACGCAATTGGGCTTCGTCGACATCGCCGGGCTGGTCCGCGGCGCGTCGAAGGGCGAAGGGCTCGGCAACCAATTCCTCGCCAACATCCGCGAAGTCGATGCGATCGTTCATGTCCTGCGCTGTTTCGAGGATGGCGACGTCACCCATGTCGAGGGCAAGGTCGATCCGATCGCCGACGCCGAGACGGTCGAGACCGAGCTGATGCTCGCCGACCTCGAAAGCCTCGAAAAGCGCGTTCCCAACCTCCTCAAGAAGGGCGCGCAGGGCGACAAGGACGCCAAGGTCGCCGCCGCGGTGCTGGGCCAGGCGCTCGAGCTGCTCCGCGCGGGCAAACCCGCCCGCCTGACCCAGCCGCGCGACGACGAGGAAGCCAAAGCGTTCGCGACCGCGCAATTGCTCACCGCCAAGCCGGTGCTCTACGTCTGCAACGTCGATGAGGGCGACGCCGCGAACGGCAACGCGCATTCGGCGCGGGTGTTCGAGAAGGCCAAAGCCGAAAATGCCGAAGCGGTGGTCGTGTCGGCGGCGATCGAGGCCGAGATCGCGACGATGCCCGCGGGCGAACTGGGCCTGACCGAAACCGGCCTCGCCCGCGTGATCGTCGCGGGCTACAAATTGCTCCACCTGCTGACCTTCTTCACCGTCGGCCCGAAGGAAGCGCGCGCCTGGACCGTC
>JAZKGJ010000135.1:0-16296 GCA_040385975.1 Pseudomonadota bacterium
TGACGTCGCCGTAATAGCCCTTCAGCTTCTGCTTGGCGCGCAGCTGGATGCCGAAATCGCTGACCTTGCCCTTGCGGCGCTGGCCGTGCTGGCCGGGGCCGTATTCGCGCTTGTTGACCGGCGACTTGGGGCGACCCCACAGGTTTTCGCCCAACCGGCGGTCGAGCTTGTACTTGGCGCTATGGCGCTTCGACATAAACAGTCCTTCAATCTGCGAACGACCGCCCGCGACATGCGGACGATCCCGGTCTACGCGCTGCTGGTCCAACGAGGTTGAAGGCAGGCCCGCCGCTTCACCGGGGTGCGGGGGCGATTGCGAAGGCGCGCGGCTAGGCGAAGGGCGCAGGTGAGTCAAGCTGGACAGGCGGCGCGGGGTTCGTATGAGCCATGCCGATGAGCGACCCGCTGCCCGGCCCCGACTGCACGACGATGGCCGAGGTGCGCGCCGGGGTCGATCAGGTCGATCGCGAACTGCTGGCGCTGCTGGTGCGCCGCTTCGCCTACATGGACGCGGCGGCGCGGATCAAGCCGGCGCGCGGTGCCGTGCGCGACGAGGCCCGCAAGGCGCAGGTCGTCGCCAACGTCCGCGCCGAAGCGACCCGGCTGGGGCTCCCGGCCGCGGCGCTCGGCGAGGTGTGGGACCGGCTGGTCGAGGCGTCGATCGCTTACGAGTTCACGGTGTTCGACCAGCGCTGAGCGCGTTCAGCCGCCGGCGTTGTTTACGCCCTTGCCGTTTTCCTGCTGCATCTGGCGCGCTTCGGCGTCCCATTCGTCCTGCGTCTTGCAGACCTTGTTGTTGCCGAGCCGCGAACCGGTCTGATTGGGGGCGCGGCAGACCTTCTTGACCTTGACCTTGGTGGTCGCAGGTGCGGTCTGGTCGGTCGTGACCGGATCGGCGGCGGTGGCCGGAGCCGACAGCAAGGCAATCGCAGCAAGAATGGCAACGCGCATCGAACACTTCCCCTTCACCGGCGCCTGAATAGCGCTCGATTACCGCGCGTTACCATCATGTTGGGCCGATGTCAGCCCCGCGGCAGTTTCTTGCCCGCGAGCGCTGATAGCACGCCACGCAAGGTCCGCACTTCCTGGCTCGACCAGCCGGGCTTGGTCAGCAGGGTTCTGAGCGTGCGCCGGGTGACGGGCGCGCGGTCGGGGGGGAAGTAATAGCCGGTTGCGCCAAGCATCGCTTCGAGTTGGCCGATCGCACCCTCCAGCTCCGCGTGCGGCGCGGGCGGGTCGAGGTCGCTCGCGGGCGGCTGCGCAAGCTGTTGCCCTTTCGACCATTCGTACGCGATCAGGATGACCGCCTGCGCCAGGTTGAGGCTGCCGAATTCCGGATTGATCGGGACGGTGACGATCGTGCGCGCCAGCGCGACGTCGTCGGTTTCGAGGCCGGAGCGTTCGGGCCCGAACAGGAACGCCGCGCGGCCGGAATCGGCATGGACCGCCGCGGCGGCTTCGGCCGGGGTGACGACGGGCTTGGTGACGCCGCGCTTGCGGACCGTGGTCGCGTAGACATGGGCACAATCGGCGACCGCGGCGGCGACGGTGTCGAACACCCGCGCTTTGGCGAGCACCGCGTCTGCGCCCGATGCGGCCGGACCCGCGCTTGGGTTGGGCCAACCGTCGCGAGGGGCGACGAGGCGCAAGTCGGCGAGCCCGAAGTTGAGCATCGCGCGCGCGGCCTTGCCGATGTTTTCACCGAGTTGCGGGCGGACGAGGACGATGGCGGGGGCTTCGAGACGGGTTGCCGATGTGCTTCGACTTCGCTCAGCACGAGCGGGGAAGGGAAGATCCCCGCCATCCTCTTCCGTTCGCCCTGAGCGAAGTCGAAGGGCCCGCTCAGACGGCGGGATTGCGGCGTCGTGGAGGTCCGCCCAGTCGCCCCGGATCAGCGCTTCTTTCTTGCGGCGGGTCCAGCCTTTGATCTGGCGTTCGGCAGCAAGCGCCTCGAGACGAGAAGGAAATTCTTGTGACCATATCAAGCTAACCGGACGTCGCGTCTGGGTATAGCCCGAGATTTCGCCGTGCTGATGCTGGGCGATGCGATGCTCGAGCGTGTCGGTATGGCCGGCGTAATAACTGCCATCGGCACAGCAAAGCAGATACGCGTGAAAGCTCACCGCGAGAGTGCTTCGACTTCGCTCAGCACGAACGGGCTGGCGGCAAGAAATGCACCTTCACCCCTCCACCTCGCTCGCCAGTGCACCGAAATCCCTCGCCTCGCTGAAGTCGCGGTAGACGCTGGCGAACCGGATGTAGGCGACGGGGTCGAGTTCCTTCAGCCCCGCCATCACCAACTCGCCGATCCGCGCCGAGCGGATTTCGGTTTCGCCGGTGGTTTCCAATTGCCGCTGAATACCGCTGACCAGCTTTTCGATGCGGACCGGGTCGATCGGACGCTTGCGGGCGGCGATCGCAACCGATCGCATCAGTTTGTCGCGGTCGAAGGATTCCTTCTTGTCCTCGGACTTCAGCACGGTCAGTTCGCGCAACTGGATCCGCTCGAACGTCGTGAAGCGCGCCGCGCAGCCCTCGCACTGCCGGCGACGGCGGATTGCGGCGGCGTCGTCGGTCGGCCGCGAGTCCTTTACCTGACTGTCTTCGTGGCCGCAGAACGGGCAGCGCATTACCGGCCCTTGGCGCGCTTGCGATACGCGTAGATCGCACCCGCAATGGCACCGAGCGGCGGGCCGATGAACGGAACCGGGATCGCTACGACCGCGCCGAGCGCTGCCCATTTCGCCATGCTCGTGCCGAGCTGTTTTTCGTCGTCGGTCATCTTACAACTCCGGGTAGATCGGGAAGCGTTCGCACAGCGTTCGCACCCGTTCGCGCACGTTCGCCTCGACCTGAGCGTCGCCCTGCTCACCGTTCTTGCGCAGCCCGTCGAGGACGTCGGCGACCATGTGGCCGATCTCGCGGAACTCGGCGGGGCCGAACCCGCGGGTGGTGCCGGCGGGCGTGCCGATCCGGATGCCGCTGGTCTTGACCGGAGGCAGCGGATCGTTGGGAATGCCGTTCTTGTTGCAGGTGATCGCGGCCCGCTCCAGCGCCTCGTCGGCATCCTTGCCGGTGACGCCGAGCGGGGTCAGGTCGACCAGCGCGAGGTGCGTATCGGTACCGCCCGACACCAGGTTCGCGCCGCGTTCCTTGAGCGTCGCGGCCAGCACCTTGGCGTTCTCGACCACCGCCGCCGAATAGCCCTTGAAGTCGGGGCGCAAAGCCTCGCCGAACGCGACCGCCTTGGCGGCGATGACGTGCATCAACGGGCCGCCCTGGAGCCCCGGGAACACCGCGCTGTTGATCTTCTTGGCGAGGCCCTCGTCGTCGGTCATCACCATGCCGCCGCGGGGTCCGCGCAGCGTTTTGTGGGTGGTGGTGGTGACGACATGGGCGTGGCCGAACGGGGTCGGGTGGACTCCGCCCGCGACCAGGCCCGCGAAATGCGCCATATCGACCATGAACAGTGCCCCGACCTGATCGGCGATCGCGCGGAAGCGGGCGAAGTCGATGTGGCGCGGGTACGCGCTGCCGCCGGTGATGATGAGCTTGGGGCGGTGTGCCTTCGCCAGCGCTTCGACCTGGTCGAAGTCGATCAGATGCGTGTCGGGATGCACCCCGTACTGGATCGCATTGAACCATTTGCCCGACATCGCCGCCTTGGCACCGTGGGTCAGGTGGCCGCCGGCGTCGAGGCTCAATCCCATGATCGTGTCGCCGGGTTTGATCAGCGCGAGCATGACCGCGCCGTTGGCCTGCGCGCCCGAATGCGGCTGGACGTTGGCGAACCCGCAGCCGAACAGCTGTTTGGCGCGGTCGATCGCGAGCTGTTCGACCTCGTCCGACGGGTGGCAGCCCTGGTAATAGCGCTTGCCGGGATAGCCTTCCGCATATTTGTTGGTGAAGACGCTGCCCTGCGCTTCCAGCACCGCCTTCGAAACGATATTCTCGGACGCGATCAGTTCGATCTGATGCTGCTCGCGGTCGAGTTCGTGCGCGACGCCGGCGAACACCGCGGGGTCGGCGTCGGCCAGGCTGCGACTGAAGAATCCGGCGGGTTGCAGGTCATTCGCGACGCCCGGGAAACTGGTGGGATTGGTGCTCATGCGATCGTCTCCGACTGGGCAAGTTTGGCGACGCGACCGGCGTGACGGCCGCCCGCGAATTCGGCGGACAGGAAGGCGGCGACGCAGGCCTTGGCCATGTCCTCGCCGATCAGGCGCGCGCCGAGCGCGATGGCGTTGGCGTCGTTGTGCTCGCGCGCCAGCAGCGCCGACAGCGGCTCGCCGACCTGTGCACAGCGCACCGCGGAATTGCGGTTGGCGGCGATCGCGATGCCGATGCCGGAGCCGCAGATCGCGATCCCGCGCTCCGCTTCGCCGGCGGCGAGCGCCGCGCCCAGCCGGTAACCATAATCGGGGTAATCGACGCGTTCGTCCGTTGCCGGACCAAGGTCGCGCACATCATGGCCTTCGCCCACCAGCCACGTGACCAGCACGGCCTTGAGCGCGAAGCCGGCATGATCGGAGGCGAGGGCTATCCGCATGGCTGCGCGCATAGCGTAACGGTTAATCGGACGCCACCGCGGGAACCCGGATTCCGGCTGGTTTGTTGAGCGCTGCAAAAGGGGAAAACCATGTCGCTCCGCCGCCACGCGCTGTTGCTTGCCGCCACCATGCCTGCACCATTGCTCACGGGCGCGTGTTCGGGACCGCCGCCCGCCTCGGCCGAGGGCAATCAGGTCGGCTCGATGGGCGCGCCCGCCGCCGACGTCGGTGCCGACCAGAGCCTGCCCCCGGCCGACGCCGCGCCGCCCGCCGACGTCGCCGCGCGCGAGGCGGGGTACGTCGGCCGCTGGACCGGAGTCGAGGGCATGGTCCTCGATGTGACCGCAAAGATTGCCGGCGGGGTCCATATCGAGAATCAATGGGACCTCGATCACAAGGGCAGCTTCGATGGCTGGGCGACCCCGGCCGGCCTCAGCTTCGTGCGCGACGGCGCGACGGTGACCGCGAAGCGCAGCGACGGGCGCGCAACCGGGCTGAAATATCTGGCCGGGAAGAAAGATTGCCTGACGGTGATGCCGGGCGAAGGCTATTGCCGGGATTAGGCTGAAGTCAGGCCGCCTTGCGCAGGTCGAGGCGGCTCCAGATCTCCACCAAAGCCGCGGTCAGTTCGCGCATCATCGTCTCGTCGTGCGCGGGGCCGGGGGTGAAGCGCAGCCGCTCGGTACCGCGCGGGACGGTCGGGTAATTGATCGGCTGAACATAGACCCCGTATTCGGCGAGCAGGATGTCGCTGATCCGCTTCGCCTCGACCGGATCGCCGACCATCAGCGGCACGATATGGGTGTCGCCGATCATCACCGGCAGGCCTGCGTCGGCGAACATCGCCTTCAGCCGCGCGGCGGCGGCCTGTTGCCCGGCGCGCTCGACGCTGGAGCGCTTCAGGTGGCGCACGCTCGCCAGCACGCCCGCGACCAGCACCGGCGACAGACTCGTCGTGAAGATGAACCCGGGCGCGTAGCTGCGCACGACGTCGATCACCGCGGTATCGGCGGCGATATAGCCCCCCATCACCCCGAACGCCTTGCCGAGCGTCCCTTCGATCACGGTGATGCGGTGCGCCTGCCCGTCACGCTCGCTGATCCCGCCGCCGCGCGGCCCGTACATCCCGACCGCATGGACCTCATCGAGGTAGGTCAGCGCGTTATAGGTGTCGGCAAGGTCGCAGATCGCCGCGATCGGGGCGACATCGCCCTCCATCGAATAGACGCTCTCGAACGCGATCAGCTTCGGTACCGCGGGGTCTTCCGCCGCCAGCAATTCCTCGAGATGTGCGACGTCGTTGTGGCGGAAGATGCGCTTTTCGGCGCCCGAATTGCGAATGCCCGAGATCATCGAGGCGTGGTTCAGTTCGTCGGAGAAGATGATGCAGCCGGGCAGCACCTTCGCCAGCGTCGAAAGCGTCGCTTCGTTCGAGACATAGCCGCTGGTGAACAGCAAGGCGCCCTGCTTGCCGTGGAGATCGGCGAGTTCGGCCTCCAGATCGACGTGATAATGCGTGTTGCCGCCGATGTTGCGGGTGCCCCCCGAGCCCGCGCCGACATCGTGCAGCGCCGCCTCCATCGCCGCGATCACGGCGGGATGCTGCCCCATCGCCAGATAATCGTTCGAACACCATACGGTGACCGGTTTGGGACCGTTATGCCCGGCGAAACAGCGCGCGTTGGGGAACGCGCCCTTGTTGCGCAGGATGTCGATGAAGACGCGGTAGCGGCCCTCGGCGTGCAGCCGGTCGATCGCCTGAGTGAAGACACGGGCGTAATCGACACGGGTCGGATCGACGGTGGATGCGGCGGCCAGCTCCATGCCCGCGCCCCCTAATCGGGCATCCGTGGCATTGCCAGCGCGAACGATTCGCAACTGATCAGAGGGTGTCGACCCGGCTCAATCCGTAGTCGGCGAGCGCGGGGGCGAGCGCCGGGTCGGCGCCGCCGGTGAAGACCGCGACGCCCGGTGCGCTGGCCCAGTCCTGTCCGGCGGTCAGCTGGGCAATTCGGCGCGCGATGCCGGGACCGCCATCGACGAAGGTAAGTGCGCGCGGGCTGACCGCGGCGAGCCGGCCGCTGACCAGCGGGAAATGGGTGCAGGCGTTGACCACCACGTCGATCCGCTCGCCGCCCGGCTGGTCGAGCAGCCCGGCGAGCACCGCGGCATAGTCGGCATCGGGGCCGGGTTGGCCGCGCAACTCAGCCTCCGCCAGCATCACCAGCGCCGCCGACCCGTGGCGGATGACGGTGCAATCGGCGGCGAAGCGCGCGGCGAGATCATCGACATAGGGCTGGCGCACGGTGGCGTCGGTGCCGAGCACGCCGATCGTGCGGGTCCGGCTGAGCGCGGCGGCGGGCTTGATCGCGGGGACGGTGCCGACGATCGGCAGGTCGAGCGCCGTCCTGACTTCGGCGAGCGCGATGGTCGAGGCGGTGTTGCACGCGATCACGATCAGCCGCGGGCGGTAGCGTTCGGCCAGCCGCCCGAGCAACGCGGGAACGCGCGCCGCGATTTCGGCCTCGCTCTTGGTGCCATAGGGATAACCCGCCGAATCGGCGACATAGACGATCGGTGCGGCGGGCAGCAGCGCGCGGGTCGGGGCCAGTACCGACAGCCCGCCGACCCCCGAATCGAAGAACAGCAGAGGTGCCGACGAATTCATCCGTCAGCGGTTAGCCGCGCGCCACAAGGCCCGCAAACATGGTTGACCGAGATTGTTGCGTTGCCGTTCCGGCGGCGTATCATGGCGCTTGGAAATGGGGGCGTTTCACTGACCACCGAAATCGTCTGGCTGGCGCCGTTCGGCGTGCTGTTGCTCGGCTACCTGCTGGGGTCGGTTCCGTTCGGCCTGCTGCTGACGCGCGGGTTCGGCGCAGGCGACCTGCGCACGATCGGGTCGGGCAATATCGGCGCGACCAACGTGCTCAGGACCGGTCGCAAGGGGCTGGCGGCGGCGACGCTCGTCCTCGACGCGGCCAAGGGCGCGGCGGCGGTGCTGATCGCGGAAGCGTTATTGCCCGGGAGCGCGGTGCTCGGCGCGATCGGCGCGTTCCTGGGGCACCTTTATCCGGTGTGGCTGCGATTCGCCGGCGGCAAGGGGCTCGCGACGCTCTTCGGTATCGTGCTGGCGCTGCATTGGCCCGCGGGGATCGTCTACGCCGTCGTGTGGCTGGGAATGCTCGCGCTGCTGCGCTTCTCGTCGGTCGCGGGGATGACCGCAGCGGTTGCCGCGCCGCTGGCGATGGCATGGTTCGACCGCTTCGATTTCGTCCTGCCGCTGATCGCGATGGCGCTGCTGGCGCTGTGGAAGCATCGCGGGAATATCGAGCGGCTGCTGAACGGCACCGAGCCGCGGGTCGGGACGAAGACCGCCGAAGTCGCCGCTCTGGATGAGTGATCCGGTCGCCGAGCGGCTGCGGCTGATTCGGTCGCCCAACGTCGGCCCGGTCACCTACCGCCAATTGCTGGCGCGCTTCGGCAGCGCCGCCGCCGCGCTCGACGCGCTACCGCAGCTGGCGCAGCGGGGCGGGCGGGCGATCACGCTGGCTGACCCGGCGCTGATCACGCGCGAGCGGGCGGCGACCGAACGGGCCGGTGCGCGCTACCTGTTCCTCGACGATCCCGCCTATCCGCGGCTGCTGGCCGAGACCGAAAGCGCACCGCCCGCGCTGATCCTCCGCGGCGAGATCGCGCTCGCATCGCGGCTGGTGGTCGCGCTGGTCGGGGCGCGCAACGCGTCGGCGGCGGCGTGCCGGTTCGCGCGCGAATTGGCCTATGCGCTTGCGGACGAAGGCGTGGTGGTGGTGTCCGGCCTGGCCCGGGGCATCGACACTGCCGCACATGTCGGGAGCCTCGGCGGTGGTACGATCGGCTGCATCGCAAGCGGAATCGACATCGCCTTCCCGCCCGAAAATGCCGGCTTGCAGGAGGAGATCGCCAGCAAAGGCCTGCTGATCGCCGAACAGCCGCCGGGCGCCGAGCCGAAGGCGCGGCATTTCCCGAGCCGCAATCGCATCATCGCGGGCCTCGCGCTCGGCACCGTGGTGATCGAGGCCGCGCCCAAATCCGGCTCGCTGATCACCGCGCGGCTGGCCAACGAAGCGGGGCGCGAGGTGATGGCGGTCCCGGGCAGCCCGCTCGACCCGCGCGCGCAAGGCTGCAATCTGTTGATCCGCGAAGGCGCGACTTTGGTGCAGAGCGCAGCCGACGTGCTCGAGCAACTCCGTCCGCTCGATGCGCGCATGGTGCGCTCGCCGGGCGCGAGCTGGCACGGCGAGCCACCCGCCGATGCCGGCGACGACGACCGCCGCGTGCTGGAGGGGCTGCTCGGCCCGGTGCCGGTCGCGGTCAACGAGCTGATTCGCCAAGCCGGTTTAGCGCCCGCGGTGGTCGCGACGGTGCTGCTCGAACTGGAGCTGGCCGGACGGCTGGAACGCCACGCGGGCGGGCGGGTCAGCGTGGTTTGACCGCACCTTTGGTGACGTCGATCAGCGGCAGATCACCGAGCGCCGCCAACCGCTGCGAAGGTCGCGAACCGTCCGGGAAATACTGCTCCCGATATGCCTGATCTGCGGACAACGGGAAGTCGTCGTCCCCGAGCAGGTCGTTGCGAACGAAAAAGGCATTTACGCCCGACTGGGTCACTTCGATGAGGCTGTAGCCGTGTTCGGTGGCGAGATGGGTAAGCGCGGCGAGCGACGCGCCGAAGTAATAATGGGTCGTTTCGCCGTTGTACCACGGCCACGTCGGGCTGACCCGAGTGCGGTCATAGGTCGCGTCATAGGGCACGGTCACCGGCCGTCGCCCGAAAGACGAATTATATTCGAGGATGAGCATGGCCGGCCGCACGTCGATCAGCGCCTGCAGAAACCAGTAATCGTTGCCGTCGACATCGATTGACAGGATGCCCAATTCGCTCTCGGCGGCAAAATCGCGGACGATATCGAGCGTGTCGAGCGTCAGCCACCGCTCCTCCGCCCGGATCTTCTTGGGAAGGATGAGCCGGGCAATCTTCACGTTGTAGGAATTGCCGTCAAGCAGCAGTCCTTCCCAGTCGTTGACCAACGTGGCGCAGTTGAACTCCCAGCCCGAAAATCCGAATTCGACAAAACGTTTGGGGATCGCAAACCGCGCGAGCAACTGGGTTAGGATCGCGCCTTCTTCATTCTGGGTAGTCGGCCGCTCGAACACGGACTTGAGGCGGATCAGCGGAGTCGCCAACGGAGACTGGCGCAGCGCGCTCTTCAGGGCTTCAAGCATCCGCGACGGTTAAGGGTCCAGCGCCGCTGCGCGCAAGGAAAATCGAGTTCGCCGTTGCGGGCTCCTGTCTGCCCGGCTTGACGGCTCCTGCTGACCCGCTTCACCCTCGCGCGTACGTGTAAGGCCTCCAGCGAAAGCCCCCATGCAGCTCGTCATCGTCGAATCCCCGGCCAAGGCCAAGACCATCGAGAAATACCTCGGCAGCGATTACCGCGTGCTGGCGAGCTACGGTCACGTCCGCGACCTGCCCGCGAAGGACGGCTCGGTCGATCCCGACGCAGACTTCGCGATGACGTGGGAGAATTATGCGGACAAGTCGAAACAGCTGAAGGCGATCACGGATCTCGCGAAACAGGCCGACCGGCTGATCCTGGCGACCGATCCCGATCGCGAGGGCGAGGCGATTTCGTGGCATGTCCGCGAAGTGCTGCGCGGGCGCAAGGCGCTGCCCAAGGAGGTCGAACGGGTCACCTTCAACGCGATCACCAAGGCGACGGTGACCGCGGCGATGAAGGCACCGCGTGAACTCGACGACGATCTGATCGACGCCTACCGGGCGCGCCGCGCGCTCGATTATCTGGTCGGGTTTACGCTCTCGCCGGTGCTGTGGCGCAAGCTGCCCGGCGCGAAATCGGCGGGGCGGGTGCAGTCGGTCGCGCTCAGGCTGATCGTCGAGCGCGAGCGCGAGATCGACGTGTTCCGCCCGCAGGAATATTGGTCGGTCGCCGCGAATCTGGAGCATGACGGAACCGCGTTCGTCGCGCGGCTGGTCAAATGGGACGGCGCCAAGCTCGACCGGCTGACGATCGGCGGCGAAGGCGATGCGCTGAAGGCGAAGGCGGCGGTCGAGGGCGGCACCTTCACCGTCCAGTCGGTCGAGACCAAGCCGCAGACGCGCAACCCGCCGCCGCCGTTCACGACCTCGACGCTGCAACAGGAAGCGTCGCGCAAACTGGGCTTCTCGGCCGACCACACGATGCGGATCGCGCAAGGGTTATACGAGGACGGCACGATCACCTACATGCGGACCGACGGGGTCCAGATGGACGGATCGGCGATCAGCGCGGCGCGCAGAGCGGTCGCCGAGCGCTACGATGCGAGCTATGTTCCCGACGCGCCGCGACACTATCAGTCGAAGGCCAAGAACGCGCAGGAAGCGCACGAGGCGATCCGCCCGACCGACTTTTCGAAGGACCGCGCCGGCGGGGGCGACCACGCCCGGCTCTACGATTTGATCTTCAAGCGCGCGCTGGCGAGCCAGATGGCGTCGGCACGGTTGGAACGGACAACGGTCGAGCTGGCCGAGGGCACCGGCCGCCACGTGCTGCGCGCGACCGGACAGGTGACGATCTTCCCGGGCTATCTCGCGCTGTACGAGGAAGGCGTCGATGAGGAATCGGAAGACGCCAAGCGTCTGCCGCGACTGCGTGAAGGCGACGCGCCCGCGAAGAAATCGGTCGAGGCCGAGCAGCATTTCACCCAGCCGCCGCCGCGCTTTTCGGAAGCGACGCTCGTCAAGCGGATGGAGGAGCTCGGGATCGGACGGCCGTCGACCTATGCCTCGATCATCAAGACGCTGAAGGACCGCGCGTACGTCCGGATCGAGAAGAACCGCTTTTTCGCGGAGGAAAGCGGGCGGCTGGTCACCGCGTTCCTCGAACGGTTCTTCGAGAAATACGTCGGCTACGATTATACCGCCGAGCTGGAGGACGAACTCGACGAGGTGTCGGGCGGGCGCGCGCAGTGGGAAAAAGTGCTCGCCGACTTCTGGCGCGATTTCAAGCCGCGCACCGCCGAGGTGATGGAACAGCAGCCGAGCGCGATCACCGCCGAGCTCGACATTTTCCTCGCGCCGTTCCTGTTCCCCGACCAGGCCGACGGATCGGACCCGCGGCTGTGCCCCAATTGCGGCGAGGGCAAGCTGGCGCTGCGCGGCGGCAAGTTCGGCGCGTTCATCGCGTGCTCGAACTATCCAACATGCAAATACACCCGCCGCTTCGCGCAGCCGGGCGGTGAGGACGGTGCGGATGCGGGGCCGGAGACGCTCGGCACCGATCCCGCCAGCGGGCTGCCGGTCGAGCGCAAGTCGGGGCGGTTCGGGCCGTATATCCAGCTGGGCGAAGGCAAGGACGCCAAGCGCGCGTCGATTCCCAAGGACGTGCCCGAGCTCGACCTAGACTTCGCGCTCAAGCTGCTGAGCCTGCCGCGCGAAATCGGAATGCATCCCGAGAGCGGCAATCCGATCAGCGCATCGATCGGGCGCTACGGACCGTATCTGCTTCACGACGGAAAATATGCGCGGCTGCAGACGACCGCGGACGTGTTCGAGACGGGGATGAACGCGGCGGTGGTGAAGCTGGCGGAGGCCGCGGCGGGGGGCGGGCGTCCGCAGCGCGGGAGCCGCGAGCCGCTCAAGGTGCTGGGGCCGCACCCGCGCACCGAAGCCGAGATCAAGCTGATGGAGGGCCGCTACGGCGCGTACGTCACCGACGGCGAGACCAATGCGACGCTGCCCAAGTCGGTCGCGCCCGAGGCGCTGACGCTGGAAGAAGCCGCGCAGTTGATCGACGCGCGTGCGGCGCTGGGGCCGCCGAAGGGAAAGAAGAAGAAGGCTGCGCCGAAGAAAGCCGCGCCGAAGAAGACGGCGCCGAAGACATAACTGTCACCCCAGCGCAGGCTGGGGTCTCGGACCGGCACGCGATCCCAGCTTTCGCCGGGATGACAGGATCAGGCCGCGCGGCGCTCATTGAGGTTGAGGAAGGCGCGCGCGGCGCGCTGTGCCTCGGCGATCTCGCGTGCGGTCATGTCCTCGGCGATGTCGGCGCGGCAGGCCTGCGCTTCGCTGTCACCGCGCATCGCCGCCAGGTTGAACCATTTGTGCGCCTCGATCATGTCGATCGCGCAGTCCTGCGTGCCGGTCGAGTAAGCGATGCCGAGTTCGAAGCAGGCGGCGCTGTCGCCGCGCGCGGCCTGCGCAATCCGGCTGTCGATCAGGAATTGCGCGCTCTTGATGCTCTGCCCCATGTCGTGTCCCCCCGCCCGCTGACCGGGCTTCTCGGATCGGGGTTTTGGGGCCGGGGCGTCACCAAATGGTTAACGCGGTTAACCGAATTTCCTAACCACGGCCTCGCCGTGGTAACGCGCTCAAGCGACCGCGATGTTGTCGATCAGCCGGGTGCCGCCGATCCGGGCCGCGGCGAGCAGCCGGCGGAGCTGGCCGACGATTGGCTTACCCAAGGTTTCGGCGTCGGCCAGCTCGACGTAATCGACCGCGAAGCCCGCTGACTCCAGCCGCGCGCGTGCCTTTGCCAGCGCCTCGTCGGCATCGCCGCCCGCGGCGATCGCCTCGGCCGCTTCGCCCAGCGCGCGTGGCAGCGCGACCGCGGCGGTGCGGTCTTCGGGGGTGAGATATGCATTGCGGCTGCTGAGCGCCAAACCGTCGTCGTCGCGCTGGGTCGGCGCCGCGACCAACTCGATCCCGAAGTCGAGATCCTCGTTCAAGCGACGGATGACCGCAAGCTGCTGAAAATCCTTTTCGCCGAACACCGCGACATCCGGGCGGACCTGATTGAACAGTTTCGCCACCACGGTCGCGACCCCGTCGAAATGGCCGGGGCGGGCGGCGCCGTCGAGCGGCTCGCTGACCCCCGCGACGCTCACGTTGGTGGCGAAGCCGGCCGGATACATCGCCTCGACCGGCGGCGCCCAAAGCAGGTCGCAGCCCGCCGCGCTCAGCGCGCGCACGTCGGCGGCTTCGCGGCGGGGATATTTGTCGAGGTCGTCGCCCGGCGCGAACTGCTTCGGATTGACGAAGATCGAGGCGACGACGCGGTCGGACCGGCTCCGCGCGATCGCGACCAGCGCGAGATGCCCGGCGTGGAGCGCGCCCATCGTCGGGACCAGCGCGACTCGCTCCCCCGCCCGGCGCCAGGGCGCAATCGTCTCGCGCAGGGACGCGAGGTCCCGAACCGTTTGCACGCTTTACACTCCCTGATAAGGACGGGCCCGATTAAGGACGGGCGCTCCTATGCGGATGCCGTACCCCGCGCAACCTGAAGGACCCGACGGCTTGAGCCCGCACCGCCCGCACGTGATCGTCTTCGCCAATGAAAAGGGCGGCACCGGCAAATCGACGACCGCGGTCCATGTCGCGATCGCGCTGGCCGCGAAGGGTGCCGCGAGGGTCGCGTGCCTCGACCTCGACCACCGACAGCGCACGCTGGGGCGCTACCTCGACAACCGCACGACGACGATCCGGACCACCGGACACGACCTGCCGATGCCGACCTACGAGACCCTGAGCGATCAGACCCAGGCCGCGTTCGACGGGGCGTTCGAACGGCTGGGCGGCGACGCCGATTATCTGGTGATCGACACGCCGGGGCGCGACGATCCGATCGCGCGCGATGCGGCGACGCGGGCGGACACGCTCGTCACGCCGATGAACGACAGCTTCGTCGATTTCGACCTGATCGGCCAAGTCGATCCCGACACCTTCAAGGTGACCCGCCCGAGCTTCTATTCGGAATTGATCTGGGACGCGCGCAAGGCGCGGGCGAAGGCGGACGGGGTCACGATCGACTGGGTCGTGCTCCGCAACCGGCTTCAGCATATCGAGGCGCGCAACATGCGCCGCGTGTCCGACGCGCTCGATCAGCTGGCCAAGCGGGTGGGGTTCCGGATCATCCCGGGGCTGGGCGAGCGGGTGATCTACCGCGAACTGTTTCCGAAGGGGCTGACGATGATCGACAGCCGCGATTTCGGGAGCATGGGGCTGTCGCACGTCGCCGCGCGACAGGAGTTGCGCGAGATGATGGCGGGACTGGCCCTGCCCGAGCCCGCGCCCGCCAGCCTGCCGCTGTTCGCCTGACGTGGCGAAAATTCTCTTCGTCGTGGCGCTGTGCTGGGTGGTCTGGCTGGTCGTGCGGCCGCGCCGCAAGCCGCCCGCCTTGCTCGGCGCGGCGGAGGCGCGCGCGGTCCTGGGCGTCGGGGCGGATGCCGACGAGCACGAGATCCGCCAGGCGCACCGCCGGCTGGTCAGCGCGGTCCATCCCGACAAGGGCGGGTCGGCCGACCTGACCCGGCGGATAAATGCCGCGCGCGATACGTTGCTGCGCAAACCCTGACCGATGGAGATTCCATGACGCACCGTTTCGACCCCACGAGTTTGCGCGAATACGATATCCGCGGGGTGGTCGGCAAAACGCTCGGGCCCGCCGATGCGACTGCGATCGGGCGCGGGTTCGCAAGCCGCGTGCGCCGCGCGGGCGGTACGCGGGTCGCGGTCGGCTATGACGGGCGGACGACCTCGCCGGAACTCGAGACCGCGCTGATCGCCGGGCTGACCGCGAGCGGGATCGATGTCGCGCGGGTCGGGATGGGGCCGACCCCGATGCTATATTATGCCGAGGCGACGCTGGAGGTCGATGGCGGCATCCAGATAACCGGCAGCCACAATCCCGCCGAGTATAACGGCTTCAAGATGGTACTGCAGCACAAGCCGTTTTTCGGCGAGGACATCCAGGATCTCGCGCGGCTCGCCGAAGCAGGCGACTGGGAAACCGGTGAAGGGCAGGTCACCACTGCCGATATCGAGGACGATTACGTCGGTCGGCTGCTCGCCGGGTTCGCGGGCGGGACCTACCGGATCGGCTGGGACGCCGGTAACGGCGCCGCCGGGCCGGTGATCGAGAAATTGATCAAGCTGCTGCCGGGTGAGCATCACACGATCTTCACCGATGTGGACGGCAATTTTCCCAATCATCATCCCGACCCTACCGAAGAGAAGAACCTGGCCGACCTGAAGGCGCTGGTCGCGGAAAAGAACCTCGATTTCGGACTGGCTTTCGACGGCGACGGCGACCGGATCGGCGCAGTCGACGGCGAGGGGCGCGTGGTGTGGGGCGACCAGCTTCTCTCCATTCTGGCCGAA
This sequence comes from Pseudomonadota bacterium, assembly GCA_040385975.1. GTDB lineage: Bacteria > Pseudomonadota > Alphaproteobacteria > Sphingomonadales > Sphingomonadaceae > Sphingomonas. Next base: position 15,748 of record JAZKGJ010000135.1, read on the forward strand.
CCCGTGCTGAAGGAACTGCCCGGCGCGACCATTATCGCCGACGTGAAGGCGAGCCAGTATCTGTTCGACCGCGTGGCGGAGCTGGGCGGGACGCCGGTGATGTGGAAGACCGGGCACAGCCTGATCAAGACCAAGATGCGCGAAACCGACGCGCCGCTGGCGGGCGAAATGAGCGGGCACATCTTTTTCGCGCACGAATATTACGGGTTCGACGACGCGCAATACGCCGCGGTCCGGCTGATCCGCGCGGTCCACATGATCGGCAAGTCGCTGACCCAGTTGCGCGGCGAGATGCCGGCGCTGGTAAACACGCCCGAAATGCGGTTCCAGGTCGACGAGAGCCGCAAGTTCGCGGTGGTCGCGGAAGTGCTCGACCGCTTGGAGGCCAGCGGCGCGCAGGTCGATCGCACCGATGGCGCGCGGGTCAACACCGCCGACGGCTGGTGGCTGCTGCGCGCGTCGAACACGCAGGACGTGCTGGTCGCGCGCGCCGAAGCAGGGGATCAGGCCGGGCTCGACCGCTTGCTCGCGCAGATCGACGAGCAGCTC
>JAZKGJ010000136.1:0-12755 GCA_040385975.1 Pseudomonadota bacterium
TCAGCAGCTCTTCGCCGTCGACCTTGACCTCGGTGCCCGACCATTTGCCGAACAGGATCTTGTCGCCGGCCTTGACCTCCAGCGGGTGGATGTCGCCGGCTTCGTTGCGGGCACCAGTGCCGACCGAGACGACTTCGCCTTCCTGCGGCTTTTCCTTGGCGGTGTCGGGGATGATGATCCCGCCCGCGGTCTTTTCGTCGGCCTCGATACGGCGGACGAGAACGCGGTCGTGGAGCGGCCGAAAGTTCATGGGTGGTTTCCCTTGCAGATGATACGAGTCTGGCACTCACGCAGAGCGAGTGCCAACACGCGCCATATGGGAACAGCGGCTCGGCGGGTCAAGCAGCATGATAGGAACGAGCGCACAAATCAGCGGGGCGTTGCGATCCGAGTCACATTGGACGCGCAGACCCTTTTTTGCTGGGCTTGGGCTTCCAATTGCGGGCTTTGGCTTCCGCTTCTGCGCGAACTCGCGCGTTCTCGGCGTCCAGCTCCTTTTGCCGGGCGGTCTGCGCGGCGAGATCGGCGTCACGGGCGCTCCGCTCCGCCGCTTCGCGTTGCAAAGCCGCCCGGTCGTCGCGCACGATGATCCCGCCCGTCTGTGATCCTGAAGCCGACACGGCAGGGCGCTGTACCGCTTGCTGAGCGCGCGGCACCGCCGTCGCGGGCGCCAAAGATGGCGCGACGCCCTGATTAGCCGCCGGGCTGGCAGCAAAGGCACGCGATTCGGCTTCGCGGGCGGCGTCGCGATCGGCTTGCACCTGCACCCGGCCCGCATCGTTCGCGGCGCGGTCGCGCGCGTGCTGGTCGTAAGCGTTGGCGTAGGGCTGGGCCGACCCAGATGGCGTCAATTCTGCCGCGCCGCGCGCGCGCACTGCGCCAATCGATGCCATGATATCGGCGGCCACGCGCTCTGACTCCTGCATAGCCATGAGGCGCCCCTGATTCTCGGCATAGACTTGCGCAGCCCCATCCTTACTGCCGAAGATGCGTGCGCCATCGACGATGCCCTGCGCTGAGCCGCCCGTTGCCCAGCCCCCGACCATTGCCCCAAACAGCACGCCGCCGATACCGGGATCGCTTCGCTTGCGCTTTTCCTCGGCCATTGCCGCGGCGTTGTAATCGTCGAATGTCATAGCCTCATATTCATACGCTCCAGGTGAAGGAATGAATTGTGCTCCACCTCTTTTGGAGGTGCTGGTCACCATTCGACCTGAGAAGCCGTAGTTCTGGAACTGCTTCGGCTTTTCCGCGAAGTAGCCGTGCAGCGATCCGTCCGGCTGAACGGTAAATCTATACGCCGCCGTTCGTTGGCCGTCGGGAGTCACATGATGGCGAATGAGACCCGTGGGCGTAACAGTCCATTCCCATTACGTATTAAACTTTTCGACGTAGCCATCGTAATCCGCGATTTCCCGGTGGATCAGTTTTTTCCCGATCTCGCCTGGGGCCCAGTCGAACCGAACCGCACCCCGTACATCGACACGTTGACGGCCGCTCTTGCGCCACAGATACTCGAACTCACGATTGGTGACGAAGGCTAGCACGCCCCATTGCGCGACCAGTTCAGGTGACACTTCGGTGAACAGATCAGGGCCGACTAGTCCAGTCACCGCGAGCGTGACGACTGGAACTACAGGGGCGGCCACGACCACGTGTGCATCACGTCGCGGAGCGACGACAACCTGTAGCGCCCCATTCTGCAGCGCGGCCGATCCAATGCTCGCGGCACCGGCGACCATCGTCGGCGATGCTGCAACCGCCCGTCCCCCGACCCAGCCTTCGAGCCCGGAGAGTTCGAAGCCTAGATAATCGGCCAGTTGCTTGCGCTCTCTCCAAACGAGGTAGCTTGGGTTGGTGTCGTGCGATTCCCATAATTTTCGGGTCGCTTTCGCGGCCGGTGAGTCTGGGGCGATCAGAGGCGCAAAGCTGTAAAGTTTGACGCTGCCATCCTTGCGCTGTTGGGTCGCGACATAGTGATGCGACCCATCAGCGGCGGTAAGCCAATATTGACACAAGTTCTTCATGCAAACCGATACGCCGCGCTGGCTGACCGCGCCCTTCGCCGCGAAACGCGAGCCGACCGGGCTGGTCGTCCAGTAACTATAAGCTCCCGCCGTATCGCGCGCGATATAGACGACCATCCCGTCGGGAGATGTCAGCCGCCATTCGCCTTTGTCGGTGAAACCGATCTTCACGACGTTTGTATCGGTCAGGAACACGCGCCCGGAAAACTGGTCAAGGAAAGTTGCGGTCTGGCCATCGCTAATCGTCTGTACCGTAGGTGGCGAGGCGGGTATCGCGCTTCCTGTTCCGATAAACAAAATGGTCGTGGCCATAATGGCCCTCGCGATCGCGCGCATGATTTTCCCCCGGTTTTATTCTCCCAACGCGGTTGGCTTAGGCGCTTTCGGGCAACAGGCCCAGCCTTCCGACCGCCTGCGCCGCAGCAGCAGTAACGGCACACGACGAGTAATCCGATCGCGAGCCCGACCCAGATGCCAACACCTCCCCTGCGCAGGCTGAAGCTGAGCAGGTTCGCAGTGCGACGCGGATCGTCTCTGCCTGCGCGACGCCGACCACTGCGCTAGTTCCGGCAGATGTTCGTCTGCTTTCGTGGGCAGCGATAGGTCCGGCCATCGACATAGCCGACCCCCAGCCGGGCGGCCGGGTCGCCGTGCATCGGCACGTTGCGCATCGTGGCCGACGGATGGATGCCGAAGCCGCAACCATAGACGATATAGCCGCCCGACTGCCCGGCTTCGCGGACCTGATCGAAGGACACGCCGCAGGCCTGCGACAGCGCGACATTGCCGCTCTGTTCGTTCAGCGTGCCGTAGGTGGTCTGGAGCGGGCCGTGGCACGCAGAATTGCGGCTGGGTGCCTTCGCCGGCGCGCACAGCACCATTCCTTCCCGCCACTCGATCAGCTCGTTCTGCTCGCGCTCCCGGGCGGCGATCGCTTCCTTCTTGCGCCGCTGCTCCTCGTCGAACAGCTTCTGCTTGCGGTCCTGTTCGGCCTTTTCGGCCAGCTGCCGCTTCAAATTGGCCTGCCGGTTGGCTTCCTGCTCGGCGTCGGCCGCCTCGCGGTCGCGCTCCGCCGAGGCGATGTCCGACTGTCGGCGGTCGCGTTCGGCGCGTTCGGCGCGCTGCGCCTCGATCTGGCGATTCTGCGCCTGGGTCTTGACGTAGGCGTCCTGCCCGAAGGTGGTCGGCCGCTCGCCCAGGCGGCGTTGTTCAGCCATCTTGAAGCGTTCGAGTTCATCGGCCTGCGCCTGTTGCTGCGCGTTCATCCGCGGCGCGGAAACGTAGGTGCTGGTCCCCATGCCCGGCGTGTTGATCCGCGACGCCCAGTCGGAGGGCGTCGAGGGTTTCCACGCGTTGCTGCTCTGCGTCGCGGCAGCGACCGTCGCGTTGAATGCTTCCGGGTTCGCCGCATAGGCTTCGCCGATGACCGCCAGGATCTTGAACGGCAGCACGACGATGCTGGCCAGCGCGCCGAGAATGCCGGGACCCTTGTTCTGATCCTCTATCCGCTTCTTCTCCGCCAGCTGATGGTCCAAGTCTGCCTTGGCCTTGTCATAGATGCCGGGGAGCAGGGTCCCGGCATAGGTGCCGACGCAATTTCTCAGCGCAGCGGTCTGGACCAATTTGTTGTCAATGACCTCGTAGCGCACGTCCTTGCTGACGAAGGTATCGCCGACCCGCTGCAGCACGACGTCCGGATAGTCATTGCCGTTAACCGAGTCGGTTTTCATGATCACGGTGTCGGGCTTCTTGCCGACCTTGAACGTATACGTCGTTCCCGAGCTGCCGACCTGCTGCAGCGCCTTGCCGGGCTTGCCCGACCATTGCACCCGCGCGGCGACATCGCTCTTCTTGCCGCCATCGCACGCGTAGCGGACCAACCAGTCCTTCCCGGCCAGATAGGCCAGCACCCCGAATTGCTCGACCGGATCGAGCGGCGCTACGGGCGTGGCGCGCGGGGCGGATACCGGTGCCGGCGCAGGCGCACGATCGGCCTTCGGCAGCGGCGCGGCCGCCGCGACCTGCCGGGCCGGCTGCGGCTTCCCCGTGAGTTCGGGGCAGGCGCGCAATTGCCAGTCGATGATCGCCTTCAGGCGCGCGACGTGGACGGGATTGGGGAACGGCTGACGGCTTTCACCATCGCTCACCTGGATGATCAGGACGTTGCCGTCCGCGCGGACCGAGCGGATGTCGCTCCACGCGAACATCCCCGCGCGGGGATCGACGCCGTTGCGCATGAACCTGGTTTCGCAGACCGACGGGGGATAGGACGTCGGAATGGCCGGTGCGGCGGTCTGCGCAATCGCGGCGCCGTTCGACAGCATCGATCCCGCGATCGTGGCGATCACGCCAAGCGCTCGAGTCCCGTTCATCCAAAATCCCCCCGGATTGTCCGTCAGCCTGAAAGTCGGGCGATCTATCCCTCCACGGGCCGGGCGCGCGTGCCGCAAATTGCCGCATATTACGGCAAATCGCCGCAGCCCGCCGCTCAGGCGCGCGACGGCTCCGCCGGCAACAGCCCCAACCGACCGCGCGCGCGCCAGCGCCACAGCAGCAGCGCCGACACCACCAGCAGCCCGACCGCCAGCCCGACCCAGATGCCGACGCCTTCCCAGCGCAAGCTGAAGCCGAGCAGGATCGCGGTGCCGAACCCCGCGACCCAATAGCCGCCGAGCGCGATCAGCATCGGCACGCGGGTGTCCTGGAGCCCGCGCAGGATCCCCGCCGCAACCGCCTGCGCCCCGTCGGCCAGCTGAAAGATCGCGGCGACGAACAGGTACTGCACCGCGAGCGGGACGACCGCGGCGTTGGCGGGGTCCCTCAGGTCGAGATAGAGGCCGACGAACGCGCGTGGGAACAGCCAGATCAGCAGCGCGGTGACCGCCATCGACCCCACCCCGACCGCCAGCGCGACCGCACCGGCGCGCGCGATCCAGCCATGGTCGGCGGCGCCGTAGCCCATGCCGACGCGGATCGTCGCGGCCTGCGCCACGCCGAACGGGATCTGGAACGCGACCGCGGCGATGTTGAGCGCGACCGCGTGCGCGGCGACTTCGTTGACCCCGATCAGCCCCATCAGGAACGCCGCCCCGCCGAACAGCGCGCCTTCGAAGGTCATGGTGAGCGCGATCGGGACGCCCAGCTTCACGATCTCCCACAGTCGCGACCATTCGCTGCGCCACCAGCGCCCGAATAGCCGGTAGCGCCGGAGCTTCGGGTCGAGAATCAGCACCGCGACCCACGCCAGCGCCATCGCGCAGCTGGTCACCACGCTCGCCAGCGCCGATCCCGCCAGGCCCATCGCCGGAAAGCCGCCGTGGCCGAAGATGAACAGCCAGTTGGTCAGCACCCCCACCGCGACCGCACCCGCGGTGATCGGGATTGCCCAGCCTTGCCGTCCCAGCGCGGCGGCGGCGGTGCGCATGATGCCGGCGGCGACCCCCGGGAACATACACCAGAGCAGGATATCGAGGAACACTCCGGTGCGCGCGGCGACCGCCGGATCCTGCCCGGCGTAGCGCAGGATCGTCTCGCCGTGCGCCAGCAGCAGCATGACGGGGCCGCTGACCAACGCGCCGAGCCACATCGCCATCCGAAACGAGCGCCGCACCTGGCGCACCGCATGGGCGCGCGCGCCGAGTTCGGCGGCGATCAGCGGCGCGCACGCCCCGGTCAGCCCGATCATCGCCCACATGAACAGCCTGAACAGGAACACGCCCAGCGTCGCCGCGGCGAATTCGACCGTGCCGAGCTGCGCCACGAATACGACATCGACCGCATAGACCGCCATTTGCAGCAGGTTCGCCGCGACCAGCGGACCCGCGAGCAGCACCAGCGCGCGCAGTTCGTCGCGGGTCGTCGCCGGGCGCGGCGCGAGGATGGGGGTGGTGACGAGGGGCTGCATGGCGCGGCCCCCCTAGACTGCCGACACCCGCGCGTCACCGACGCTTAGCGTATTGCTTGCGCCATACACCTGCTGCTAACTGCGCAGGAACGCGGGGGGCTTCCGCGTGCGGAGATACATTCGATGAGACTGGTTCGCGGCGCGTGGAAGATCCTGGTCGGCATCAAGGACGGGCTGGTCCTGGTCGCGATGCTCGTCTTTTTCGGATTGCTGTTCGCGGCACTTTCGGCGCGGCCCAATGCGACGATCCGCGACGGCGCGCTGTTGCTCGACCTGAACGGCACGATCGTCGAACAGCCGAGCGAGGCCGATCCGTTCGCGTCATTGGGCGGCGGCAGCACGCCCAAGCAATTGCGGTTGCGCGACGTGGTCCGCGCGCTGGACGAGGCGAAGGACGACGACCGCGTCAAGGCGGTGGTGGTGGACCTGGACAAGTTCGGCGGCGGCTATCCCGCCGCGGTCGCCGAAGTCGGCCGCGCGGTCGGGCGCGTCCGCGCGGCGGGCAAGCCGGTACTGGCCTACGCGACCGGCTATCTCGACGCGGGCTATCTGATCGCCGCGAACGCCAGTGAAGTGTGGCAGCATCCGATGGGCGGGACGCTGTTCACCGGGCCGGGCGGCAACCAGCTGTACTACAAGGGGCTGGCCGACAAGCTCGGCGTCAACGTCCATGTCTACAAGGTCGGCAAGTACAAGTCGTTCGTCGAGCCCTATACCCGCACCGACCAGTCGCCCGAGGCCAAGGAAGCCAGCAAGGCACTGTACGGCTCGCTGTTCGGTCAGTGGCAGGAGGCGGTCGCCAAGGCGCGGCCCAAGGCGCGGTTCCAGCCATTCCTGACGACCCCCGATCAGGTCGTGCAGGCGGCGAACGGCGATATCGCGCAGGCGAACGTCCGCGCGGGCATCGTCGACAAGCTGGGCGACCGGGTCGCGTTCGGAAAACGCGTCGCGGAAATCGCCGGGAGCGACACCAAGAAGCCGCTCGGCAATTTCAACACGATCAAGCTGGCCAACTGGATCGAGGCGCACCCGCTGCCCGACGACGGCGACGCGATCGGCGTGCTGACCGTCGCCGGCGACATCGTCGACGGCAAGGCTCCGGCCGGGACCGCGGGGGGTGAGACGATCGCCAAGGCGATGCTGAAGGGCTTGGCCGAGAAGAAGCTGAAGGCGTTGGTGGTGCGGGTCGATTCGGGCGGCGGATCGGCGCTGGCGTCGGAGGAAATCCGCCAAGCGGTACTCGAAGCGAAGCGCCAGAAGCTGCCGGTGGTAATATCGATGGGGAGCGTTGCGGCGTCGGGCGGCTATTGGGTCGCGACCGCCGGCGACACGATCTTTGCCGAACCCAACACGATTACCGGCTCGATCGGCATCTTCGGGATCATCCCGACCTTCGAGAACAGCCTGGCCAAGATCGGCGTGACCAGTGACGGGGTGAAGGCGACCCCGCTGTCGGGGCAGCCCGACGTGATCGGCGGCACCAATCCCCAGGTCGACGCGATCTTCCAGGCGGGGATCGAGCACGGCTATCGCCAGTTCCTGTCGCGGGTCGCGGCGGCGCGCAAGATGACCCCCGAACGGGTCGATCAGATCGGTCAGGGCCGGGTCTGGGATGGCGGCACCGCGCGGCAATTGGGGCTGATCGACCGGTTCGGGACGCTGGGCGACGCGATCGCGGAGGCGGCGCGGCGCGCGGGGCTGAAGGCCGACGGCTATCACGCGGTCTATCTGGAAAAGGAGCCCGGCTGGGCCGCGAAGCTGGCGGAGTCGTTCGGGAACGACGACGACGAAGATGCGACCGCGGGTGGCGACATCTTCAGCCGGATCGCGGCGGAGCGCCAGCAGCTCGCGGCGCGCGCGCTCGGCGATCTTCAGCGGCTGCTGCGCGGCCCCGCGATTCAGGCGCGCTGCCTGGAATGCGACGGGTTGTCGGGTGCGCCGGTTGCGCGCAGCGACGTCAAGCTGATCGACCTGATCCTGGCGAAGCTGCTGCCGTGATCGTCATGCGCCGATGATCGTCATCAGGGCCGCACAGCCCGAAGACGCGGCGGCGATCGCGGCGATCTATGCACCGCACGTGCTGTCGGGGACGGTCAGCTTCGAGAGCACCGCCCCCGACGCGCGCGGGATGCGGACCCGGATGGCGGCGTCGGACGGGCTGTACCCGTGGCTGGTCGCCACTACCGGCGACGTTGGCGAGGATGAGGCGATCCTGGGTTACGCTTATGCCAGCCAGTTCAAGGACCGCCCGGCCTACCGCTGGACGGTCGAGACCACGATCTACGTGTCGGGCGCGGTGCAGGGCCAGGGGACCGGGCGGCTGCTCTACGACGCGCTGATCGACACGCTGACCGCGCAGGGGTTCGTCCAGGCGATTGGCGTCATCGCGCTGCCCAACGAAGCATCGATTACGCTGCACGAGAGCGCCGGGTTTAGGCGAGCGGGCGTGTACCGCGAGGTCGGTTTCAAGCTGGGGCGCTGGGTCGATGTCGGGTTCTGGCAGCGCGAACTGAACGACGCTGGTGTGCCGCCGGTGGAGCCGCGGCGATTTAGCGAAGTGGGCGTGGTGCGCGCCTAAAAAGTCCTCCCCGTTTATGGGGAGGTGGCGGCCGCGTGAGCGGCCGACGGAGGGGCTCTCCGCCACTGCAACACTTGCGGCCCGCCCCCTCCACCACGCCGCTACGCGCCGCGGTCCCCCCTCCCCGCAAATGGGGAGGGTCTCAGTCCCGCAGCAGCTCGTTGATCCCGGTCTTGCTCCGCGTCTGCGCATCGACCGTCTTTACGATCACCGCGCAATATAGGCCGGGCTTGCCGTCGCCGCCGCCGGTGCTGCCCGGGACGACGACCGCATAGGGCGGGACTTCGCCGCGGTGGATTTCGCCGGTGGCGCGGTCGATGATCTTGGTGCTAGCACCCAGATATACCCCCATCGACAGGACCGCGCCTTCGCCGACGCGCACCCCTTCCGCGACTTCGGAGCGCGCGCCGATGAACGCGCCGTCGCCGATGATGACCGGGTTCGCCTGCAAAGGTTCGAGCACGCCGCCGATCCCCGCCCCGCCCGAGATGTGCACGTTGCGGCCGATCTGCGCGCACGATCCGACCGTCGCCCAGGTGTCGATCATCGTCCCCTCGCCCACGTACGCGCCGATGTTGACGAAGCTGGGCATCAGCACCGCGCCCTTGGCGACGAACGCGCCGCGGCGGACGATCGCGCCGGGGACGACGCGAAAGCCCGCGGTCCGGAACGCAGCCTCGTCCCAGCGCGCGAATTTCGAGGGCACCTTGTCATAGGCGCGGTGGCCGTCCGCGGCGCCGTCCATCACTGCGTTGTCGTTGAGCCGGAAGCTGAGCAGCACCGCCTGCTTGAGCCATTGGTTGACCCGCCACCCGTCGCCATCTGGTTCCGCGACCCGCACTTCGCCGCGATCGAGCAACGCCAGCGCCTGGTCCACCGCATCGCGGACCTCGCCCCGCGTATCGAAGGTCAGGTTCGCGCGGTCGTCCCAGCCGGCTTCGATCGTCGCTTGCAGGGTCATGAATCCTCCAGAAGGTCGTGCAGCCAGTCGGTCAAGTCGGCGCAGGTGAAATCGATGAAATCTCGTGCCGCGTCTTCCCCCTGTTCGCTGCCGTTGTCGACCCACAGCGTCGTCATCCCGATCGCCTTGGCGGGCCGCAAATTGCGCGCCATGTCGTCGGCGAACAGCGAGGCCGCGGGGTCGAGATCGAACGCGGCACACAGACCGGCATAGGCCGACGCGGCGGGCTTGGGCTTCAGGTCCATCGCGTGGATATCGTGCACCGCCTCGAAACTGGTGCCGAGGCCGAGCCGCTCCAGCACCCGCCCCGCATACGGCGCATCGCCGTTGGTGAAGACCAGCTTGCGCCCCGGCAACCGCGCGATCGCGGCGGCGAGCGGTGCGTTTTCCTCCAGCACGTCCATCTCGATATCGTGCACGTCCGCCAGGAAATCATGCGGATCGACCGCATGATGCGCCATCAGCCCCGCGACGGTGGTGCCGTGATAGTGGAAATAGCGCTTTTGCAGCGTCCGCGCCGCGTCGTGATCGAGGTCGAGGACGCGCGCGACGTAATCGGTCATCCGTGCATCGACCGCCGCGAACAGGTTGCTCGCCGCCGGGTACAGCGTGTTGTCGAGATCGAATATCCAGTTGCGGACATGGGCCAGGCGCGCGATCATCGGCTCCGCGCGTATTGAACGGTAGCGCGCGCGGCAAGGCCGTCCCCTAGGAATTGCATTAAGCATCTATAAATACGTCGAAATCTAGCGGACCCTTTTCTTTCACGCAGGTGGTGACGATGACTGGCAAGGTGCGGGCAGCACAGGCGGCGACGGTAGCCGGCTTCATCACGCTGACCGCGTGCGGCGGCGGGGGCGGCAGCGTCGGCACGATTCCCACCCCGATCGAGAGCGCGCCGACGCCGACGCCGACCGCGTCCCCTTCGCCCAGCCCGAGCGCGCCGCCGACCGGCACCAATTACGACACGACCGAATATCGCGCGACGGTCGGCAACGTGTCGATGAACGCCTTGGCCGCTTACAATCGCAGCGCCACCGGGCTGGGCATCAATGTCGCGGTGATCGACACCGGGCTCGACCAGCAGAGCGCGGAGTTCGGGGGCCGCGTGTCGGCGGCATCGACCAATGTCGCGGGCGGCACGACCTACGACGACGAAGGCGGGCATGGCACCGCGGTGTCGTTCACGATCGCCGGGCGGCGCAACGGCGCGGGCACCCACGGGGTAGCGTTCGACGCGACCATCGTCGCGCTCCGCGCCGACACCCCGGGCACCTGCGCCGCCGACGATCCCGACGACGACGACGACGGCTGCACCTTTCGCGACAGCTCGATCGCGCGCGGGATCGACGCCGCGACCGCGGCGGGGGCGCGGGTCATCAACATGTCGCTCGGCAGCAACGACGCGTTCGGTAACAACGTGCTGGCCGCGATCGGGCGCGCGACCGCGGCGGGGATCGTCATCGTCCTGTCGGCGGGGAACGGCTTCGACGAGAATCCGACGCTGGGCGCCAATCCCGAAGCCACCGCGCAGGTCGCCAACAACGACGCGGTATCGCGCGGGCTGGTCATTATTTCGGGCTCGGTCGGCCCGAGCGACGGCATCTCCAGTTTCAGCAACCGGGCGGGCAATTCGGCGGCGCATTATTTGGCCGCGGTCGGCGAACGCGTCCGCGCACCCGATCAGAACGGCACGTCGTTCCTGTGGTCGGGGACGTCGTTTTCGGCGCCGCAGATCGCCGGCGCGGTCGCTTTGCTGGCGCAGGCGTTTCCCAATCTGTCGGGCAGCCAGATCGTGCAATTGCTCTACACCAGCGCGCGCGATGCGGGCGCGGCGGGCGACGACGGCATCTATGGCCAAGGCGTGCTCGACCTGACCCGAGCGTTCCAGCCGATCGGGTCGGCGAGCCTGGCGAACGGCAAGGAGCCGATCTCGTTCAGCGACAATGCGACGCTGTCGGCACCGATGGGCGACGCGGCGCAGAACGGGCTGGGCGCGGTAATCCTCGACGGGTTCGACCGCGCGTTCGCGATCGACCTGGCGAAGACGATCAACCGCAGCGGGCCGCAGCGGCGGCTGTCGGGATTGATCGGGACGCGAACCCGCACGACGATCTCGCGCGCAAAGGATTTGACGGTCGCGGTAACGATCGCGCCGGGGCGCGACCGCACCGTCGTCGAGCGGACCTTGCTCGGGGTCGACCAGGCCGAGGGTGCGCGCGCGCTGGCGGGCAGCGTGATTCGCCGGCTCGGCAGCGACGCGAGCTTCGCGCTCGGCTTCGCGACCGGCGGCGGCGCGCTGACCGCGCAGTTGGCGGGGCGCGACGAGCCGGCGTTCTTGGTCGCGCGCGCGGCGGGGAGCGGCTTCGGATTCGACAGCGACAGCGGCAGCGCGGCGGCGCTCCGGATCGAACGCTTCGGGTTTGGCTTGACCGCAGCAGCGGAAAGCGGACGCGTGCTGTGGCGGCAACGCAGCGATCTGGCGGCGCTCGACGGGCGGTATCGCGGCTCAAGTTACGACCGGTTTTCGCTCGCCGCCGACCGCCGCTTCGGTTTGCTGTCGACAAGCCTGTCGCTGACCCGGCTGGGTGAGCGCGCTACCGTGCTGGGCGCGCATTTCGGCGCGGGGCTCGGCAGCGGGTCGGCGACCAGCTGGCTGGCGGACGTCGGCGCGCGGCTCGACGCGGGCGCGGGCTGGAGCGTCGGCGGAACCTATCGGCAGGGCTGGACCAATGCCCGGCTGAGCGGCGCGGCGGCGGGGACGGGCACGATCCTGACCCGCGCATTTGCCGCCGATGTCGGCAAGGACGGGGTATTCGGGACGCGCGACACGATGGGCCTGCGGATCGCACAGCCGCTCCGCGTCGCGCGCGGCGGGATCGATGTCCGGCTACCGACCTATTACGATTACGCGACGCTCGCGCCTAGCGAATGGACCGTGCAGCGCCTGAACCTGGCGCCGAGCGGGCGCGAGCTGGATTACGAGTGGCGCTATGCGACACCGTTCGGGGCGGGCACGCTGGCGGGCAATCTGTTCTGGCGGCGCGACCCGGGCAATTTCGCGAGCCTGCCCGACGACAAGGGCGCGGCGGTGCGATACGCGGTCGCGTTCTAGCAATCGCGTAGCGACGCGCCCATCTTTGCCGACATGACAGCCTTCTCCCTCCTCGACCTCGTCCCCGTGACCGAGGGCAGCAACGTCGCCACCGCGCTCGCCAATGCCGCCGACCTCGCACGCCATGCCGAGGCGGTCGGGTTCGGGCGCTATTGGTGCGCCGAGCATCA
>JAZKGJ010000137.1:0-4879 GCA_040385975.1 Pseudomonadota bacterium
CCGTTCCGCCTGCGCCCGTGCCTCGTCGGTGATGCTCGCGCCCGAGAGCATCCGGGCGATTTCCTCGCGGCGGTCGCCCTCATCCAATGCGCGGACGCCGGTGCGGGTGACGGTGCCGTCGTGGCTCTTGGCGATCAGCAGATGCGCGGCACCGCGGGCGGCGACCTGTGGGCTGTGGGTGACGACCAGGACCTGCGTCGTCTCGGCCAGACGGGCGAGGCGTTCGCCGATCGCGCTGGCGACCGCACCGCCGACGCCGCGGTCGATTTCGTCGAAGATGAGCGTCGCGGCGGCGCCTTCCTCGGCCAGCGCGACCTTCAGCGCCAGGATGAAGCGCGACAGTTCGCCCCCCGATGCGATCTTGGTCAGGGGCGCGAAGGGGGCGCCGGGATTGGTCGAAATCTCGAACTCGACGCGGTCGCGGCCGGCAGCGCTCCACCCCTCCGGCGGCAAATCGGCGAACGCGGTACGGAAACGCGCGGCGTCGAGCTTGAGCGGTGTGAGTTCGCCCGCGACCGCGGCGTCGAGGCGGGCGGCGGCGGCGGTGCGCGCGGCGGTGAGCGCGGCGGCGGCGGCTTCGTAATTGGCGCGCGCGACATCGACCTTCGCTTCGAGCGTTGCGACCCCCCCTTCGCCGGCATCGAGCCGTTCGAGCCGACCGCGCAGGTCGTTCGCCAGCTCCGCGAGGTCGTCGGGCTGGACCCGGTGCTTGCGCGCGACCCCGCGCAGTTCGAACAGCCGCTCCTCGTCCTCGTCCAGGCGTTGTGGGTCGAAGTAGAGCGCGGCGGTCGCGGCCTTCATCCGGTCCTCCGCCACCGCGCCCTCGATCACCGCGCGATCGACCGCGGCGAGCGCCTCGGCGAGTGCGGGGTGCGCGTCGGCGACTCGTTCGAGCGCGCGCGCCGCCTGACGGAGTTGGGCGAGCCCGCCGTCGGAACCTTCCAGGAACCCTTCGATGCCGTGGAGATCGTCGGCCACCTTTTCGGCGCGCTGCATCTTGCGGCGGCGATCGGCGAGCGTTTCCTCCTCGCCGGGTTCGGGAGCAAGTGCGGTGAGTTCGGCAACCGCGTGTTCGAGCCAGTCGCGGTCGGCGGCGGCGGTGGCGATCTCCAAGCGCGCGGTCGCCAGCGCCCCCTCGGCTTCGCGCCAGCCGCGAAAGGCGGCGGCAGCGGGCGCGGGGTCGATCCGCCCGAACGCGTCGAGCAGCGCGCGGTGACCGGCGGGCGCGAGTAGCCCGCGGTCGTCGTGCTGGCCGTGAATTTCGATCAGCAGCCCGCCGAGTTCGCGCAGCAGCGCGGCCGACGCGGGCTGGTCGTTGACGAAGCCGCGGCTGCCGCCGTCGGCCTTGACGGTACGGCGCACGATCAGCGGCTCGCCGGGCTCGCTTTCCAGCCCGTTTTCGTCGAGTAGCGCGGCGACGCTGGCGGGCGCGTCGAAACTGGCGGTGACGCTGGCCTGCGCCGCGCCGTGGCGGACGAGCGCGCTGTCGCCGCGCCCGCCGAGCGCCAGGCCGAGCGCGTCGAGCAGGATCGACTTGCCCGCGCCGGTTTCCCCGGTGAGCACGCCCAACCCCCCGGCGAAATCGAGGTCGAGCGCCTCGATCAGCACGACGTCACGGATGGAGATCGCGGTCAGCATCGTTCGCGATATGTACGAGGTCGGGGCGGCGGGGGAAAGGCGGGTTGTGCGTTGTGAAGCCGACGTTTAGCCGGGCACGACGACTGTGGGTAGCCGGGCACGACGACTGTGGGAGTACACGAATGATTTTGACCGCAATCGCGCTGATGACGGCGATGCTGGCGAATGAGAAACCAATTGTTCCGCCAGTGCCGCCATTGCTTCCCGACGTGCCGCAGGTGTCCACCACGCCGTGGAGCTCGTTCGACGAAAGTTATCGATGCACCATCGAGCGATCGTTCGGCGCTAAGCCAGGTACAGTCGCGATGAAGCTCGGTCGAACGGCGTTCAGTTATGAGGATGGGCAGATCATTCTGCGCGGTGCGCCGCGCTTGAAGCAGGGCGACTATGCCAGCTTTAAATTCGACGATGGTCCCGAAATTGCGGCCTACACGCGGATCACAGAATTGCCGCGGGTGAAGATTACCGTCTTGCAAGTCAGTAACTGGGACAAGGCATTCTGGAGCGAGTTCCGCGGCGCGCAGAGTTTGCGGATTCCGTCGGCGGCAGGCCGATCGCTACGCTCGCTCTGACCGGGACCGAAAAGGTTTGGCGCGCGGCGGATGACTGCGCGCGCAAACAATTCGTGGCGTTCGGCGGTACGGATCAGCAGGCTGCTTCGCGGCTGGCGCGCGAGCCAATGGTGGCGCCCGCGGCGGGGGCGGTGCCAGCGTCCAACTTCCAGACCTGGTTTACGGAATCGGATTATCCGAAGGGCGCGCGTGACAAGGGCATCGCCGGACGGATGTTCGTTGCTTGGCAAATCTCCACGAATGGTACGATCGGCAACTGTGCGGTGTTGCGAACCAGCGCTGACAGCGCGCTGGATGCCGCCGGCTGCGCAGCGATTAAGAAACGTGGACGATATACCGCGCCGGCGTACGCGGCCGATGGGACCGCCGTCCCAAGCATCGGGATGGTATGGGTCAAGTGGACGCTGGCCGATGACTATGATCTGAAGACTGACCGCTTCCTGTACGATTTTGTAATGGGCGGCGCGAACAACGTTATCCGGTGACTCTCGGCCTGTCCCCCAAATGAACCGCACACTCTCGCGACAAAATCGGGGCCGGTTCGGCACAAACCGGCGACACATGGGTTCCACATCCCCGTCAGTGCCGCGGCGTATGGCGGCACCAATCAGGAGTGAGGACCATGAAGAAGCTGACGATCATGCTGGCCACGCTGGGCATCGCCGCGGGCGCGCTGCCCGCGACCGCCAATGCGCAGGCGTTCCAGACCATAAATGCGCGGCAGGCGCGGCTCGATACGCGGATCGACCAGGGCGTGCGCAACGGCTCGCTGACCCGTCCCGAAGCGGCGCGGCTGCGCACCGATTTTCGCGGGCTTGTCAGCCTCGAGCAGCGCTATCGCCGCAACGGGCTGAGCAACTGGGAGCGGACCGACCTCAACCGCCGCTTCGATGCGCTGTCGGCGCGGATCCGCTACGAACGGCACGACCGCCGCGACCGCCGGTACTAAGACCTGGCGACGACGATGGGGCCTCGCCGGCGACGGCGGGGCCCTTTCGTATCAGCGGCAGCCGCGCCAGCCGATCGCACCGCGCGCCGCCTGATCGAAGTGAAAATGGTCGCGGTGCGCGGCGTTGTAATCGGGACCGAGCACGGTCGCGAACAGGCCGCACGCGCCGCCGTGAACCTGGCGCAGGAATGCGGCCTTTGCGTCGCCCTTCGCCCAATCGCCGACGACGCTGATCCGGGTGCCGTCAGCCAGGCGAAAGCCGGCGATGTCGACCGCGTCGGCAGTGGCGTGTTCGCTGAACGCGCCGGCGTCGCGGCCGTAGAGGCGGCGGCACGAATAGCTGCCGAAATGGTCGATGCTGGCGACCGCCTGCCCGAAATGCGCGGCGGCGGCGGGCTGGACGACTTCCCACTCCCACAGAGCGAGCGCGGCGGCGACCGGGCAGGCGACGCCAAGGTCGGCGGGACGGTAGCCGATCCGGCGCGCGCCGCCCGAAGCGAAGCGGACGCCGTCGCTGTACCCGCATTGCCCGCTGCGAACTGTAGGCAGCGCGGTGTAGCGCACCCCGGCGCGGTCGAGCAAAGCGCGGCATTGCGGGAAGTCGTCGGTCAGCGCGGTCAGCTTGCGGCCAGTGAACATCCCGACCGGCTGGCCGAGGTCGAGCGGGGTCCACGGCAGATCCTGCGGATGCCGCCGCGCCCAGCCCCAGGCGAGGAGCGCGAGCAGCCCGGTGACGCCGAGCGCGACCAGCCAGCCGAGCGTGCGGCGCAGCGCGGCCATCAGGCGCGGAAGGTGTCGGCGAGCGGCTCCGCGGTGACCGGATAGCCGAGGTGAGCGGGGATGCAGAGCTGGCGGATGCCGCCGCGCTCTTCGACGAACGGGGTGATCGTCTCGACCGGGTGCGCGGCGGCGTCTGCGACCGCGGCGGCGAAGCTGGCATATTGCGCGAGCCGTTCGAGGTTGCGGCGGGTCGGGAAGATCACGAACGCCTCACCCGCGTCGGCCAGCGCCAGCACCTCCGCCGCACTCGCCCAGCGCAGCCGCGTGTTCTCGGTCGCGTCGATCGCGGCTTCCGGCGCGTCGGTCGGCAGCCGGACGAGATAGAAGCGCGTATCGAAGATCCGCATCCCCGGGTGATCGGGCAGCCAGCGCGCGAACGGGACAAGCGCCGCGATGTCGAGGGTGAGGCCGGCGTCGGCGAGCGCTTCGCCGAATGCGGTCCCGGCGTGGAGCGCGGCGCGCAGGGCGGTGAGCATCGCGGGATCGGGCGCGGGGACGAGCCCGATCGGCAGGCCGACTTCCTCGACCGTCTCGCGCACCGCCGCGACGCGCGCGGCGAGGTCGTCGGGGTCGCCCGCGAAGGTCAGCGCGAGCGCGTGGTCGCCGGGGTCGATCCGTCCGCCCGGGAAGACCCACGCGCCGCCCGCGAACACCATCGCCTTGGCGCGTTCGACCATCAGGATGTCGGGCGGCGCGTCGGCGCGTTCGCGAAAGATGACTAGGGTAGCGGCGGGGATGGGCGCGTCGGGCATGGAATCTTGCTAGCTGGGCGCAACGCCGCGGCAAAGCCGCGTCATCAGACGATCAGCTATGCTATCGCCGGCCGCGCTGGGCGAAATGCGGCGGAGCATCCGCCGTCTCTACGCCTGCGCGGTGGTGGAGCCAAAGGGAATCGAACCCTTGACCTCTGCAGTGCGATTGCAGCGCTCTCCCATCTGAG
>JAZKGJ010000138.1:0-10745 GCA_040385975.1 Pseudomonadota bacterium
GTGACCGATCTGGCGGTGTTCCAGCGCCCGGATAATGCTTCGCCGTTTCGATTGATCGAGCTGGCACCGGGGGTCAGCGCGGACGAAGTGGCGAGCAAGACCACCGCGAATTACGTTTCGTGATCCGCCGTTTGCTCGGTGTCGCGCTGCTGCTCGCGGGGGCGCTGGCGGCTGTTGCCTACACGACCGAGCCACCCCGCCTGCTCAGCTGGGCCGATCGGGCCTATGGCGGCGGAAGCGGGGTCGAGCTGGTCGGTGAGGCGATACCGTTCGGAACGACCGGACAGACGCTCGACGTGTGGCGTCCTGCCACGAGTTCGCCGGCACCACGCCCGGTCATCATCTTCTATTACGGCGGCGGCTGGGTCCACGGCGACCGCGGCGCGTACGCTTTCGCGGCGCGGGCGCTGGCGAAGGTCGGCTTTGTCGTCGTCGTCGCCGATTACCGCAAGGTGCCCGGCGTGCGCTTCCCGGCCTTCGTCCAGGACGGGGCGATGGCGGTGAAATGGGTCCGCGACAATGTCGCGCGCTACGGCGGCGATCCCGCCCGTGTTGCGCTGTCCGGCCATTCGGCGGGCGCGTACATCGCCGCGATGCTGGCGCTCGATCGGCGCTGGCTGCAAGCGGAAGGAGTCGATCCCGCAATCGTCAGGGCGGCGGTGCCGATGTGCGGGCCTTACGACTTCTATCCCTTCACCAAGCGCCGGTCGCGCGACGCGATGCAGGGCGCGGCGGATCCGCAGATGACGCAGCCGATCCATTTCGCGCGCGCCGGTGCGCCGCCGTTATTGCTGCTGTCGGCGGGATCGGATGCGCAGGTCGGGTCGCACAACGCGCGCAACCTGACCGCGCGATTGCAGGCGCTCGGCGCACCGGTCACCCACATCGATTACGGCGAGCTGAGCCACGAAAATGTCGTCATGGCGCTGTCGGTGCCGTACCGCGACAAGGCACCCGTGCTGGCGGATACCGTCGCGTTTCTGAACCGCGCGTTGCAGGTGAAGCCTGTTCGCTGATCGATTGCACTGCTAGGGCGACCGCGGGGCCTGGAGGGGACGACAGATGAAGCGCGCGTTGATGATTCTGGTTGCGGGAACGCTGATCAGTGGCGCGGCGGCGTGGACCGCGAGCGCCGCCGATCCGGCACCGCGCGTGACGCTCACTCGGCTCGATTGCGGCACGGTGCAGGTCAACGACCTCAACGCCTTTTCCGATACCGACGCCTATGTCGGCAAATCGAAGCGGCTGACCGACAGCTGTTATCTCATCCGTCATGGCGACGAATTGATGCTGTGGGACACCGGGCTGCCCGCTGCGCTGAAAGGCGCGCCGATCGATCCCAAGCCGACCATGTCGGCGACGGTCGCGCGCACCATCGTCGAACAGCTGGCGCAACTGGGCGTGACGCCTGCGCAGATCACTCGGATCGGCATCAGCCATTTCCACTTCGATCATGTCGGACAGGCAAGCGCGTTTCCGAACGCCAAGCTGATGATCGGCGCGGATGACTGGACCGCGCTGACCGCCGACAAGCCCGATGCGCGGCTGGCCGGAGCGGTCGGCGCGCTGAAGCCCTGGCTCGACAATCGTTCGCTCGCCGACCCGATCACCGGCGACCGCGACGTGTTCGCCGACGGCAGCGTGCGGATGATCAACCTGCCCGGGCACACGCCGGGGCATCATGGTCTGCTGGTGAAATTGGCGCGTAAGGGCTACGTTTTGCTCACCGGCGACCAAGCGCATTTCACCGCCAATTACATGAGCGACGGCGTGCCGAGCTTCAACACCGATCGCGCCGACACGCTGGCATCGTTCCGGCGCTTCAAGGATATCGCGCGCAACGTGAAGGCGACGGTGATCATCCAGCATGAGAGCGCCGACATCGCCAAGCTTCCGGCGTTTCCGACCGCCGCCGACTAGACCCGCCGCGCAACCGCTGGCACAGGATACCGCACGTTCAAAAACCTGCGGGAGAATGACGATGCGCGCCTTGTTGTCGAAAGCGGTCGGCGGACCCGAGACGCTGGAAATGACCGAGGTCGATGCACCCGTCGCTGGGCCGGGGCAGGCGGTGGTCGCAGTCAAGGCGTGCGCAATCAACTACCCCGATGTCATTATTATCGAGGACAAATATCAGTTCAAACCGCAGCGCCCGTTCGCGCCGGGCGGTGAGATCGCCGGCGTCGTCGACAGCGTCGGCGAAGGCGTGACGAACGTGAAACCCGGCGACCGCGTGATCGCGATGCTCGGCCACGGCGGGCTGGCGGAACGGGTCATCGCCGACCCGGCCAAGCTCTATCCGCTTCCCGAAGGCCGCAGCTTCGCCGAGGGCGCGTCGCTGATCCTGACCTACGGCACGACGATTCATGCCTTGCTTGATCGTGGGCATCTGAAGGAGGGACAAAGCCTGCTCGTGCTCGGCGCAGCGGGGGGCGTGGGGCTGGCCGCGATCGAGCTGGGCAAGGCGTTCGGCGCGCGCGTCGTCGCCGCGGTATCGAGCGAGGAAAAGGCGGCCGCCGCGAAACAGGCGGGCGCCGACGAGACGATCATCTATGGCCGCGCTCCGTTCGACAAGGACCAGTCCAAGGCGCTCGCCGAGCAGTTCAAGGCCGCCGGCGGAAAGGGCGGCTACGACGTCATCTACGACCCCGTCGGTGGCGATTATGCCGAACCCGCGCTGCGCTCGATCGGTTGGGAGGGGCGTTACCTGGTGGTGGGCTTCCCCGCCGGCATTCCGCGGCTGCCGCTGAACCTGACGCTCCTGAAGAGCTGCGACGTGTGCGGGGTGTTCTGGGGCGCGTTCGCGGCGCGCGACCCGGCCGCGAACCAGGCGCATATCGACCGGCTGTTCCGGCTGTGGAAGGACGGCAGCATCGCGCCCCGCGTGACCGAGACCTTCGCGTTCGAGCGCGGTGGCGACGCGATCGCCAAGATGGCGGCGCGCGGCGCGATCGGCAAACTGGTCGTCGAAATCGGCTGATTGCGCCGCGGCTCCGGCGGCCTTATCTGCGGCGAAACGCTTTCGAGGGACCGCAATGACCACTTTCGACGACCGCGAGCGCGCGTTCGAGACCAAATATGCGCGTGACGAGGAGATGCTCTTTCGTCTGACTGCGCGGCGCAACCGGCTGCTCGGGCAATGGGCGGCGGGCAAGATGCAGCTGACTCCCGAAGAGACCGATGCGTATGCGAAGGCGGTGGTGCAGGCCGATTTCGAGGAAGCCGGCGACGAGGACGTGATCCGCAAGCTGGTCGGCGACCTGACCGCAGCGGGGGTCGAGATCGACGACGCGGCGGTGCGGCTGGCGATCGACGAGCAGACCGTCGAGGCGCGCCGCCAGCTGATGGAAGCGAAGTAGCGCATCATGGCGATGGACGCCGCCGAGATCGCAACGCTGATCCGCGCCGGCATTCCGGATGCACGCGTCGCGATCACCGATCTGGCCGGTGACGGCGATCATTATGCGGCGCGCGTCGTCAGCGAGAGTTTCCGCGGCCAGCCCCGCGTCAAGCAACACCAGGCGGTCTACGCCGCGCTGGGCGGCCGGATGGGCGGGGCGCTGCACGCGCTCCAACTGACCACCGCCACCCCCGAATAGAGGAAATACCGATGAGCGAAGCGCACGCCAAGATCGCCGATCTGGTCGGTAAATCCGACGTCCTGCTGTTCATGAAGGGGACGCCGCTGTTCCCGCAATGCGGCTTTTCGAGCCGGGCGATTTCGATCCTCGAGCATTCGGGGGTCGAGTTCGACAGTGTCGACGTGTTGCAGGACCAGGAGGTGCGGCAGGGGATCAAGGAATTCTCCGACTGGCCGACCATCCCGCAGCTCTATGTGAAGGGCGAATTCGTCGGCGGCAGCGATATCATGATGGAGATGTACGAAGCCGGCGAGCTGAAGGACCTGTTTGCGGCGAAGGGTGTCGCGTCCAGCAAGTGAGCGGCGGGCAGTGGCGATAATTCCGGGCGGGGCCGACCGCCCGCTCCTGATTTGCGACCTGACGCAAAGCTATTCCCCCGCCGGCGGAGGCGGGATCAGCACTTACCTGCGTGAAAAGCGCGATTACGTGCTGCGTGAGACGCCGCACACGCTGTTGCAGATCGTGCCCGGGCCGGCCGACAAGGTGACGGTCGACGGCCGCCATATCTTTGCCGAAGTCGGCGCCAAGCCGGTGCGCGGCAGCCCCAATTACCGTTTCATCCTGCGTACGGGTATCGTCCGCGAACTGCTTGCCCGCTACCGCCCCGACCTGATCGAATCCCTGTGTCCGTGGGTGCTGCCGTGGACCGCGATCAACCATCGCCGCGCATTTCCCGACACCGCGCTGGTCGCTGGGTACCGCACCGATTTCCCCAACGCACACGTCTACCGCGTCGGTCAGGCGGTGATCGGTGAGCGCCTTGCCCGCGCCGCGCGCTGGCTGATCTACGGCTATGCCGAGGTCACTTACCGCGAGTTCGACTGGGTCTATACCTTGGGCGAGGTCGCGCGCGCCGCGCTGGGCGCACGCCGGATCCCGCGCACGTCGGTGTTGCCGCTCGGGGTCGATACCGGGATGTTCGATCCCGTCCGGCGCGATCCCGGGTATCGCGCGTCGCTCGGGTTGCCGGGCGATGGGCCGCTGCTGATCTATGCCGGCCGAATCGACAACGAGAAGCGCGCCGACCGGCTGCTCGCGATGTTCCGCGCGCTGCCGCCCGAGTTGGGCGCAGCGATGGTGATGATCGGCGATGGCAAATTGCGCGCCGGGCTGGAGGAGGCCGCGCGTGGGCTCCCGATCGCCTTCACCGGGTTCGAACACAGCCGCGCCGAACTCGCCCGGGCGCTGGCTTCGTCGGACATCTACGTGTCGGCGATGGCCGATGAGACCTTTGGCATTTCGGTACTGGAGGCGCAGGCGGCCGGACTTCCGGTCGTCGGCGTCGCATCGGGGGCGATGCCCGATCGGGTGCCCCCGGGTCTGGGACTGCTAGGTCCGGTCGACGACGTGGCGGCGATGGCGGCGAACGTGGCGGCGGTGTGGGCGGGCGATCATGCCGCGATGGCGCGCGCCGCGCGGGCGCATGTCGAAGCGGGGTTCAGCTGGCACGCGACCTTCGCGCGGCTTTTCGCAGACATCTACCCGCAGGCGCAGGCGCACGCCCGGTTGCGTTCGGGCTCAAGGCTCGGCTTCGGAGGATTGATGGGCCGCCGCGTCCTCGGCTGAGGGGGGGCGGCGGGCCGTCGTTCGCGAAACCGGGGGGAGCGATGACGACGGCCCACCTGCCGGGGGACTGCGGGGGGTCACCAGCACGCTGCATCCGCCATGCCAGCGACCGAAAAGCGCGCATTTCCGCGCGGTGTCGTGGTTAACGAGATCGCGCCGCACTGCACGATTGTAAATCCGCCCGACAGCTATTGACTACAGGCGTAGTCAGTGCGACTACAGCCGTAGTTCAAAGCGGGAGCGAGTCGTGGCCGACCGGATAAGCGATGCCGAACATGCGGTGATGGACGTGTTGTGGGACCAGTCCCCGCTGACGGCGCAAGAGGTTGCCGAACGCATTCCCGCCGGCCGCGACTGGAGCGGGAATACCGTCAAGACCCTACTGGGGCGGTTGCTCGCCAAGAACGTGATCGCGCATGAGGAGGACGGGCGGCGCTACCGATACCGCCCGCTGGTCGCGCGCGATGATTACCTGACTGGTGAATCGAAGCGCCTGATCGATCGGCTGTTCGGCGGCAGGCTCAGCCCGCTGGTCGCGCATCTCGCCGAGCAGGACGAGCTGACCGCGGCCGACGTCGCCGAGATCGAGGCGCTGCTGAAGGGGCTGAAGTCGTGACCGGGTCCTTCGCCGGCTGGGCGATCGAGGCGCTGATCGCATCGACGCTGCTGATGGGTTTCGTGCTGCTGGTCCGCCGCCGCGCGCGCGACGCGTTCGGGGCGCAGCTTGCCTATTGGCTCTGGGCGCTTCCCGTCCTTCGCATGGTGATGCCGCCGCTCCCCGCGGCGTGGCGCGAGAGCACCGCCGCGCCGATCAGCGCGGCGAGCGAGACCTTGCTGGTCTATGTCCAGCCGGTCGCCAATATGGTCGTGGCCGCTCCCAGCTTGTCGCCGCTGGCGGTCGCCGCCGCGCTGTGGCTGGCCGGTGCGATCGGGTTCTTCGGTTGGCACGGGCTTTCACATCTCAGCTACGTGCGACGGATCGTCTCACCTCCGGCGCGGCATCGCCCGCTCGCCGACGGCACGACGCTGGTCGAATCGGACGAAGCGATCGGCCCGGTCGCGTTCGGAGTGCTGCGCCGCTTCGTCGCGGTGCCGCGCGATTTCGCCGAACGCTACGACGAGGATGAGCGCGCGCTGGCGCTGGCGCACGAGCTTGGCCACCATGCCCGCGGCGACCTGATCGCCAACTGGATCGCGCTGGCGATGCTGGCGGTCCACTGGTTCAATCCGCTCGCCTGGGTCGCGTACCGCAAATTCCGCGGCGACCAGGAAATGGCGAACGACGCCCGCGTGCTCGCCGCGCTGCCGCCGATCCAGCGCCATGCCTATGCCTGCGCGATCGTGAAGGCCGCGCATGGCCGTGCGGTCACCGCCGCGTGCCACCTCCACACTATCGAAGATCTGAAAGGGAGACTGAAAATGCTGAAAGTCAGCCGCAAGTCGCGCCGCGTCGTCATGGCCGGTGCCGCCGGTATCGCCGGACTGACGCTCGCGGGCCTCGGCCTCACCGCCTCAGGTGCGGCGGCCGAACAGATCCGCAGTGTCGCGGCGACCATTCCAGTGCTCGCCACCCCGGTCGAGCTGGGGCCGGTCGCGCCGGTACCGCCGATGCCGTCGGTCCCCGCGGTCGGCGCGAAGAAGAAGATCGTCATCATCCGCGACGGCAAGACCGAGACGTACGAAGGGGCCGAGGCCGACGCCTATATCAAGACGCACCCCGACATGACGGCTCCCGGCAACGGCACGCGTCGCCACCGGATCGTCATCAAGCGCGACGGCAAGACCGAAAGCTATGAGGGGGCCGAGGCCGAGGCATACATCAAGGCGCATCCCGACATGATGCCGCCCGCGCCGCTACCGCCGATTCCGCCGCTGGCCGGTGCGGTCGGCGCTCCGCCGCTGGCGCCGCTGCCGCCGGTGCCGGGGGTGGTCATCACGACCAGCGACGATGGCCGCACGATCGTCAAGCATGTCGCGCGGGGCGGCCCCGGCGGTTACGCCTACGCGTTCGGCACGGGGCCGACCGTCACTTCGGGCGACTGCGGCAAGCGCGAGCCCGGCAAGTTCGTCATCGACGGTGACAAGGACGGCAAGCGCGGCATCATCATCTGCGAGCAACGGATTGAGCGTTATGCCGAAGCGAACGCGATGCGCGGACTGCGCAGCGGTCTCGACGGGCTGAACGCTGGCCGCCGCGCGATCATCGACAATCGCAACCTGACCGAGGACCAGCGCGAACAGGCGCTCGCGGGCATCGAGCAAGCACGCAAGGGCATCGAGGAAGCGCTGCGCGAGGAACGCCGCAAGAAATAGCGCGCGGCCTATGGGAGGGGTTGTCGGGGCCGGTTACCGCAAACGCGGGCCGGCCCTTTCGCTTGTCATTATCGCCCCCACGCGCCATTTCGCAGGGATGAGCGCTGACGTCCCCGGCCGGCTGGTCGCGCTCAAACCGCGCGTCGCGCGCATCCTCGCGCCCAATCCCTCGCCGTTCACGCATACCGGCACCTGGACGCATCTGGTCGGCGAGGCGTCGCTGGCGGTACTCGATCCCGGACCCGATCTGCCCGAGCATATCGCCGCATTGACCGAGGCGATCGCCGGTCGTCGGGTCGAGGCGATCGTCATCACCCACAACCACCGCGATCACAGCCCGGCGGCGGCGGCGCTGGCGAAGGTGAGCGGTGCGCCGATCGTCGGCGCCGCACCGATCGCGCTGGTCGATGGCGGCCCGCGCGCCGACGACGGCTTCGACCTAGATTATTCGCCCGACCGCGTGCTGGCCGACGGGGAAGCACTGACCGGCGACGGCTGGGCGCTGACCGCGATCGCGACCCCCGGCCACACCAGCAACCATTTAAGCTTCGCGCTCGCCGACAGCGGCATCGTCTTTCCTGGCGACCACGTCATGGGCTGGTCGACGACGGTCGTCTCGCCCCCCGACGGTGATATGACCGATTACATGGCGAGCCTCGAAAAGCTGCTCGCCCGCGAAGACGATCGCATCTACTACCCCGCGCACGGCGACCCGGTCGAAAACCCGCGCCGGCTGGTCCGCGGGCTGCTCGGCCACCGCAAGCAGCGCGAGGGGCAGATCCTGCGCCTGCTCGCCGCCGACGTGACGACGATACCGGACATGGTCGCCAAGATGTATGTCGGTATCGACCCGCGGTTGTTTCCGGCGGCGGAGCGGTCGGTGCTCGCGCACCTGATCGACCTGCGCGGGCGCGGGTTGGTCGAGGGAGGGGAGGGTGCATGGCGATCGAGTTGAAGCGGCTGGGCGGCGGCGGCAGCATCCTGCTGATCTTGCTCGCTGCGCTGCTCGGCGCGGGCGGCTATCACCTGTGGAGCCAGCGCGAAGACCCGCTGGCGACCGGATCGCTCGTGACCGGGTTTCAGCGCCAGAACGAACTGACCGTCTTCGCCGCGCAGGTCGTGACCGTGTCGACCAGCCGGATCGACGGCCTGATCGACGCGCTCGACAAGGAGCAGACCGCGATCATCCCCGCGCAGGTCCGCTACACCATCGACCTGAGCAAATTGCGCGCGCAGGACGTGGAATGGGACGCGACCGCGCATCGCATGACCATTACCGTCCCGCCTGTGCTGATCCAGCGTCCCGACGTCCAGGAACAGCGCGCGCGTTATTTCGACAAGGGGTTGCTGCCCGGCACGACCGATACCCAGACATTGACCCGCAGCAATTCGATCAAGGCCGGGCGTGAGGCGCTGACGTTGGCGCGCAACCCCGAATTCCTGCGGCTTGCCGAACAGAGCGGCCGCGATGCGATCGCCAGCAACGCGCGGCTTTACCTGAGCGGCGCGGGCATCAAGGACGCCGACGTGGTGGTACGCTTCGGGACCGAAGGCCGCCGCTCGACCGAGCAATGGGACCGCTCGCGCCGTCCCGAAGAAGTCATCGGCAACGCGAACTAGCGCACCGCCGCCTCGGCATCCCCCGCGAACAACCGCCGCAGCGGACGCGCCAGCACCGCCAGCCCCAGCCCGCTCCCGCCGACGATCGCGGCGTGGAGCAGCCAGAAATCGGCGGGCGGCAGCGTTTCGTAAAATCCGCCGATCCGCCCGCTGACGATGCTCGCGAAGAACAGCGACAGCAGGTTCACCCCGAGCAAAGTGCCGCGCAGCCCCGCCGGCGACTTCGCTGCAAATAGCGCGACCGCAATCGGCGCGACGTACAGCCAACCGACATTGGTGATCAGGTGAAACGCCACCGCCCACAGCAACGGCGCGCGGTCGTCGGTGCCCGACACCCACTGCGCCGCCGCCAGCCAGAGCACGCCGAGCGCGAAGATGGTGCAGCCGATCGCCAGCTTGCCGACGTCGTCGGGCTCGCTGCCCCGCGCCGCCTGCCGCCGCCACAATGCCAGGAACAGCGGGAGCGTGAGTACCGGTGCCAGCCCGTCGAGCGCCTGTAGCCAGGGAACCGGTACAACGAACCCGCCGACCGCGAGATCGAGGTGATCGCGCACCCACAGATTGTAGACGTTCCAGACCTGACTCTGCGCAATCCAGAACCCGATCAGGAACACCCACACGATCGCCAGGCCCCATAGCCGTCGCCGCTCTTCGGTCGTCAGCCGCGACCGCGCCACCGCCGCGACCCGCGCCGCGTCGGCGGGCAAGTGCCGTTGCCCGACCAGATAGACGACCAGCCCGATTAGCATCCCGAACCCGGCGAACCCGAACGCGAAATGCCAGCCGTAGATCGCCGCCAGCGCGCCGGTGACGATCGGCGCGATGAACGCGCCCAGATTGATCGCGACATAATAGAGCTGGAACGCGTCCGCCTCGCGCGGGTCGCCGTCGGCGTAGAGCGATTTGACCTGCGCCGAGAGGTTGCCGCGCAACAGCCCCGCGCCGAGGATCAGCAAGAGCAACGCGACCAGGAACGTCGCCTCCAGCGCGAGCGCGAAATGCCCCGCGGTCATCAACAGCGCGCCGCCCGCTACCGCGACCCGCCGCCCGGTCCACCGATCGCCGATCCACCCGCCGATGACCGGCGTGAAATAGATGAACGCGGTGTAGAGCCCGAAGGTCTGCGCCGCGAGCGCCTGCACGCTCAGCGGCCCGGTCACCACCTCGACCGCGGCGCGGTAGCCGGCGAAGCCTCCGATGTTCTCGACGTGCCCCGGCAGGAGCAGCTCGCCCGCCATGTACAGCACCAGCAGCGCCTGCATGCCGTGATAGCTGATCCGGTCCCAGAGTTCGGTTCCCGCCAGCACCCAAAGCCCACGCGGATGATCGCGCAGCCGCCGTCGTTCGTCTGTCGTCATGATGCCCCCATCGTCGGCTCGGACCGCGTGCCAGCCCCCGCTGACAACGACCGCGCGCCCCGCTATCTAGCGGTTATGAGCGTGCAACACCCCAATCTGCAAGGCGTCGACATCCGCGCCGAGATCGACCGGCTGCGCAAGGAGCGGGGCGCCGTCATCCTGGCGCATTACTACCAGCGTCCCGAGATCCAGGACCTCGCCGATTTCGTCGGCGACAGCCTCGATCTGTCGCGCAAGGCGCAGGCGA
>JAZKGJ010000139.1:0-16394 GCA_040385975.1 Pseudomonadota bacterium
TGGCCGAAGCCCATCAGCCGGAACGGGTCGTCCTTGTCCTTGGCGCGGGCGATATATTCCGGAATCTTGTCGGGCGTCCCGATCTCGCGCAGCATGTTGAGCGCGGCTTCGTTGGCGCCGCCGTGCGCCGGACCCCACAGGCACGCGATGCCCGCGGCAATGCACGCGAAGGGATTGGCGCCCGAACTGCCCGCAAGCCGCACGGTCGAGGTCGAGGCGTTCTGTTCGTGGTCGGCGTGGAGGATGAAGATCCGGTCCATCGCGCGTTCGATCACCGGATCGACGACATATTCCTCTGCGGGCACCCCGAAGGTCATGCGCAGAAAATTGCCAGTGTAGCTGAGCGTGTTGTCGGGATACAGGAACGGCTGACCGACGCTGTATTTGTACGCCATTGCCGCGATCGTCGGCATCTTGGCGATCAGCCGGTGCGAGGCGATCACGCGTTGCTGCGGGTCGTTGATGTCGGTCGAATCGTGATAGAAGGCGCTGAGCGCACCGACCACGCCGCACATGATCGCCATCGGATGCGCGTCGCGCCGGAAGCCGCGATAGAAGGTCGCGAGCTGTTCGTGCAGCATGGTGTGACGGCTGATCGTATAGCTGAACTTGTCGAGCTCGGCCTTCGACGGCAGATCGCCGTTGAGCAGCAGGTAGCTGACCTCCATGAAGCTGGACTGTTCGGCGAGCTGGCCGATCGCGTAGCCGCGGTGAAGCAGGACGCCTTCGTCGCCGTCGATGTAGGTGATCGCGCTGTCGCAGCTGGCAGTCGAGGTGAAGCCCGGGTCGTAGGTGAACATGCCGGTGTCGGCATAGAATTTGCGAATGTCGACCACGTCGGGACCGACGCTGCCCGACATCACCTTATAGTCGTGATCGGCGACCTTCAGGGTGGGGGCGTCTGGCATAAATCGTCCTCTTCAGGCCGCGTCTGCGGCAGCGAGTTGATCGGCGATCCGTCCCAGGCTTTCGGCGCGGCCCAACAGGACCAGCACGTCGAAAATCCCCGGCGAGGTGCGGCGTCCTGTCAACGCGACACGCAGTGGCTGCGCCACCGCGCCGAGCTTGACCTCCGCCGCCTCCGCCACCTGGCGGACCGCGTCTTCCAACGGCTCCGTATCCCAGCTTGCGAGCGCGTCAAGCGCGGCGTGGACACGCGCGAGTAAGCGCGGTGCATCTCCGCTCAGCAAGGGCTGCGCGTCGTCGGCGACGGTGAGCGGGCGCGCTTCGAACAGGAAGGCAGAATTCGCCGTCAACTCATTGAGATTGGCGGCTCGCGGTTTGAGCGAGGGCATTGCCGCGGCCAATTTGGCAACGTCGTCGCCGGTGCGGTCGGCTATCAGCTGCGCCAGCCGGGCGTCGTCGGCCTCGCGAATGTAATGCCCGTTCAGATGCTCCAGCTTCTTTAAATCGAAGCGCGAGGGCGATTTGCCGACGTTGGCGAGGTCAAACCATGCGATCGCCTGATCGCGGCTGATGATCTCGTCGTCGCCGTGGCCCCAGCCGAGCCGGAGCAGGTAATTGTCGAGCGCTTCGGGGAGAATGCCGAGTTCGTCGCGGTACGCCTCGACCCCGACGGCGCCGTGGCGTTTGCTGAGCTTGCCGCCGTCCGACCCGTGGATCATCGGCACGTGCGCGTAGACCGGCTCGGCCCACCCCATCGCGCGGATGATCGGCAGCTGGCGGAAGGCGTTGTTGAGATGATCGTCGCCGCGGATGACGTGCGTCACCCCCATGTCGTGATCGTCGACGACGACCGCGAGCATATAGGTCGGAGTGCCGTCGGAGCGGAGCAGGACGAGGTCGTCGAGCTCGCCGTTCTGTACGGTGACCGCGCCTTGGACGCGGTCGTCGATCGTGGTCGCGCCTTCGGTCGGGGCTTTGAGGCGGACAACGAACGGCGCGTCGGGGCCGTCGCCGCGGTCGCGCCACGGGCTGCGGATGCGCAACGGGCGATTTGCCGCGTCCGCTTCGGCGCGCATTGCGGCGATCTCTTCAGCGGTCATGTAACAGCGATAGGCGTGACCGCTCGCGATCATCGCGGTCGCGACCTCCGCGTGGCGGCCGGCGCGCTCGAACTGGAAGACCGCGTCGCCATCCCAGTCGAGCCCCAGCCACTTCATGCCGCTCAGGATCGCGTCGATCGCGGGCTGGGTCGAGCGCGCGCGGTCGGTGTCCTCAATCCGCAGCAGGAACGTGCCGCCATGATGGCGCGCGTAAAGCAGGTTGAACAGCGCCGTGCGCGCGCCGCCGATGTGGAGATAGCCGGTCGGCGAGGGAGCGAAACGGGTGACGACTTCGGGCATGACGCTTGCGCTGATGCGCGCTCCTGACGACAAGTGGCAATGGCGACGAGAGCCGCGCGGGCCTCTATCACGCGGTTTGCACCGCAGCAATTCGCGGGCGCGCGCGACGCGGTCGAGCGCTGGCTGGAGGCGGAACGCGATCAGCTGGCGCTGTGGCTGCCGGTCGCGATCGGCGCAGGGATTGCGGCGTGGTTCCTGCTTCCCGACGCCGACGACTGGCTGGCTGCGCTCGGGCTCTGCGGAGCGCTGGCCGCGGGGGGGCTGGCAACCGGAATGGGCGGACGGGCCAGCCGCGTCGTCCTGATCGGCGCACTCGCGGTGGCGGGCGGGCTGGGATTGATCTGGTCGAAAGCCGAACGGGTGGCGGCACCGGTGCTGGGGCGGGCGGCAATCGTCGCAGTGACCGGCCGGGTCGAACGGGTCGAAGCGCTCGCGGCACGACAATTGGTGCGCTTGACGCTGACGCAAGGCGACTCCGCACTGCCGCCGCGCATCCGCGTCAATCTGGCCGAGGCGGACGTGCCGCCCGGATTGACCCGCGGGGCGACGGTCGCGCTGCAGGCACGGCTGATGCCGCCGGCGTCGCCGGCAGTGCCGGGGGCGTACGACTTCGCGCGCACCGCCTGGTTTGCGGGGATTGGCGCGACCGGGCGGGGGTTTGCGCCGGTAAAGATCGTAACGCCCGGGGCAGCCGAGTCCGATCTGCGCGCGCGGCTGTCGGCGCATATCCGCGCGCAATTGCCCGGCAGTGCGGGCGGGATCGCGGCGGCGCTCGCGACCGGGGACCAGGGCGGCGTGAGCGAGGAAGATGCCGAAGCGATGCGGCGCTCAGGCCTGACCCACCTGCTGTCGGTCAGCGGGCTGCACATCACGGCGGTGGTTGCGGCGACGATGTTCGTCGTGCTGCGGCTGCTGGCGCTCAGCCCGTGGCTGGCGCTCAACTGGCGTCTGCCGTTGGTCGCGGCGGGCGCGGCCGCGCTGGCGGCGGTCGGCTACACCCTGCTGACGGGCGCGGAGGTGCCGACGCTCCGATCGTGCATCGCCGCGCTGCTGGTTCTCGTCGCGCTGGCGCTAGGGCGCGAGGCGATCACGTTGCGGCTGGTCGCGGCGGGGGCGACGGTCGTGCTGCTGTTCTGGCCGGAGTCGTTGGCAGGGCCTAGTTTCCAGCTGTCGTTCGCTGCGGTCACGGCGATCGTCGCGCTGCACGAACATCCGCGGATGCGGCAATGGTTCGCGGCGGGCGATCACGGCTGGGCGGTAAAGACGGGGCGGGTGCTGCTGTCGCTGTTGCTGACCGGGCTGGCTGTCGAGATCGCACTTGCGCCGATCGCGCTCTATCATTTCCACAAATCGGGGCTGTACGGGGCGCTGGCGAATATCGTCGCGATCCCGCTGACGACCTTCATCATCATGCCGTTCGAGGCGCTGGCCTTGCTGGCGGACACGATCGGTGCGGGCGCACCGTTCTGGTGGGTGTGCGGCGTGGCGTTGCAGGGCCTGCTCTGGATGGCGCGGACAACCGCGAATGCGCCCGGCGCGGTCGCGGCGCTGCCGGCGATGCCCGACGGTGCCTATGCGCTGATGGCGGCGGGCGGGCTGTGGATCGCGCTGTGGCGGACACGGTGGCGGCGGCTTGGATTGCTCCCGTTGGTTTTCGGAGCCGGCTGGGCATTGGCGACCCCGGCGCCCGACCTGTTGGTAACGGGCGACGGGCGACACCTCGCGGTGCGGGCGGCGGACGGCAATATCGCGTTGCTGCGCGACCGGGCCGGCGATTACACCCGCGACCTGCTGAGCGAGAACGGCGGGACGACCGGCGACCCGTTGCTGCTGGCGGAGACCGTGGATGCGCGGTGCAGCCGCGACCTGTGCGTGGCGAAGGTCGGCAAAGCGCGGCTGGTCGCGACGCGCAGCGCGTATCTGGTGCCGGTCCGCGAGCTGATCGCGGCGTGTCGCGCGGCCGATATCGTGGTCAGCGAACGGCGGCTGCCGCGCGGATGCCGGCCGCGCTGGTTGAAGCTCGACCGCGGGGTGCTAACGCGAACGGGGGGAGTGGCGGTGACGCTGGAGGGCGGCATCCGCACCGTCGTCCAGCCCGGCGACCGACACCCGTGGCGCAACCCGTCGACGATCACTCCGAAACGGTCAACTCGACTTTCTCGCCCGGCTTTCGAGGCGGGCGGCGCATCAGGAACAGGAGCGGCAGCCCGATCAGATTGAGGATCATGATCAGCTTGAAATCGTTGAGGTAGGCGATCATTGCCGCCTGACGATTGACCTCCAGATCGAGCAGCGCGAGCGCGGTCTGACCGAGCGACCCAAACGCGGACGTGATCGACGGGTCGATCGAATCGAGGCTGTAGGTCGTGATTCGCCCGCCCAATTCCATGTGGTTGGTCTGAATATTGCGCGCGAGCACCGCGGTAACCGCGGAGATGCCCGCCGACGCGCCGATGCTGCGCGCGAGATTCATCAGGCTCGATCCTTCGGTACGATAATGTGGCGGCAGCGTCGCGAACGCCATCGCGTTGAGCGGCATGAACACCATGCCCATCCCCAGCCCCTGCACGAAGCCGACGACGACGAATTGCTGTGCGCCCATCGCCAGCGTCCAATGCGTCATCTCCCACAGCGAATAGGCACAGATCAGCAGGCCGCCGGCGATCATCAGCCGTGGGTCGCCGCCGCGGGTCACGAACGCCGCCGACAGCGCCATCGTCACGACGACGCCGACCCCGCGCGGCATCAACAGCAGCCCGGTGTCGAGCACGGGGTAACCGAACAGCCGCTGCAGCATCGGCGGGAGCAGCGCCATCGTCGCCATCGTCATGACCCCGACCACCAGCATGAAGCCGAGCGACGTGACGAGGTTGCGATTGGCGAACAGTTCGCGATCGAACATCGGATTCTTGCCGGTGAACAGGTGCACCACGAACATCCACGCCGCTGCGAGCGCGACGCAACCTTCGACAATGACTTCGCCCGACTGGAACCAGTCCTCGCTCTGGCCGCGGTCGAGCATGAGCTGGAAGCTGGCGATCGCGACCGCGAGCAGGGTGAACCCGAACAGGTCGAAGCGGCGTGCGTTGCGGGGCCGGGTCGGGAGGAGCGCCCACAGGATCGCCAGACAGACGATACCGATCGGAAGATTGACGTAGAACACCCAGCGCCAGTTGTAATTGTCGGTCAGCCAGCCACCGATCACCGGTCCCATGATCGGTCCGACCATGATCCCCATGCCCCAGATCGACATCGCCTTTGCCTGACGCTCGGGAGGGTTGATATCGAGCATGACGGTCTGGCTGAGTGGATTGATGAAGGCCGCGAAGATGCCCTGGAGGATGCGGAACGCCACCATTTCCTCGAGTCCGGTCGCCAGCCCGCACAGCATCGACGCGGCGATGAACCCGCCGACCGCGGCGAGGAACAAATTGCGCGAGCCGAACCGGTCGCTGAGCCAGCCGGTGATCGGAATCGCGACCGCGGAGGCGACGATGAAGCTGGTCAGCACCCAGGTAACGGTGTCGGCGGTCGCGCCGAGCGCGGCCTGCATGTCCTTCAACGCGACATTGGCGATCGTCGAATCGAGGATCTGCATGATGGTCGCGCCCATCACCCCGATCGTCAGCAGCCCGCGCCGGCCAACCGGCAGCGCGGCGACGCCGGGCTGAGGCGCCATCGCAGCGCTAGCGGTTGCCACGAATATCCACGCTGACGTCGGCGGAGATGCCCGCGATCAACTGGCGTGGGCTGGCCTGGTCGATTGCGATCCGGACGGGCACGCGCTGCGTCACCTTGACCCAGTTGCCGGTCGCGTTCTGCGCCGGAATGACCGAGAATTCGCTGCCGGTGCCGGCGCCGATCGAGGCGACGTGGCCCTTGAGATGAAGGTCGGGATAGGCGTCGAAGCTGACTTCGGCAGAATCGCCGACGCGCATCTTGGCGAGGTCGGTTTCCTTGAAGTTCGCCTCGACCCACGATTTCTGGCTGGCGACGATGCTGACCGCGGGCAGGCCCGAGACCATCATCTGTCCGACCTGCAAACGGTTGGCCTGACTGATCGTACCCGCGACCGGCGCGCGGACGGCGGTGCGGGTCAGGTCGAGTTGTGCCTTGGCGCGCTGAACGAGCCCGGCGGCGATCGTCGGGTTCTGGCCCGGGACGGCGGCACCGGTGCCGATCTTGGCGCGCGCTTCGTCGGCGGCGGCTTGGGCGTTGGCGAGACCGGCGCGGGCCTGTTCGAGCGAGTGCTGCGCCTGCTCGAGGCGGGCGCGAGTGGTGAAGCCACGCTTCATGAGCGCCGATTGCCGTGCGTAATCCTCCTGCGCCGACACGATCCGGTCGCGCGCCGCGACGATATCGGCGGCGGTGCCGCGGTAGCTCGACATCAGCGTGCCGACCTGGACCTGCGCATTGGCGATCGTCGCATTGGCCTGTGCGACGGCGATTTCGTACGGGGCGGGGTCGACCCGGAACAGCAGGTCGCCGGCCTTAACCGGCTGATTCTCTCGCACTGCGACTTCGACGATCCGGCCGGCGACATCGGCGGACACCGAAACCTTGTCCTGCTGAACATACGCGTTGTCGGTCTCGACGAACCGGCCCGACGTCAGCCACAGATAGCCGCCGACCAGCACGATCAGCGCGGGCACCGCGAACATCAGCAGGCGGCGCTTCCAGACTGACTTTACGGGCGTCGCAACTTCGGCCGGCGTGCGCAATTGGGGGTCGGCATCAGCCATGACAGGCCTCCTCGGGTTCGGCCAGCAGGTTTTCGCGCATCCGTTCGAGCGCGGTCATCACGCGGGTGCGGTCGGCGGCGGCGACGCCGGCCAGCGTCTCCTCGAACAACGCATCCGCCAGCGTGCGGAGCCGTTCGAGCTTGGGCTTGGCATCCTCGGTCAGATAGATTCGCCAGGCGCGGCGGTCGCCGGGATCGCGGCGACGCTCGACCAAGCCGGCCTCCGCCAGGCGGTCGATCATCCGGCACAAGGAGATCGGCTCGACCTCCAGCAGCTCCGCAAGCCCGCCCTGATTGATGCCTTCGTGGCGCGCGAGCGTCACCAACGTGCGCCACTGCGCCCGGGTCGCGCCGACCAGCCGCGCGCGCGCGTCGAAGCGGCGGCGGATGAGCCGCGACACGTCGCTGAGCAGGAAACCGAGCGAATCCGTCATTACTGCCACATAATAAGTATGCTT
The DNA here is from genome assembly GCA_040385975.1 of Pseudomonadota bacterium. Classification (GTDB taxonomy): domain Bacteria; phylum Pseudomonadota; class Alphaproteobacteria; order Sphingomonadales; family Sphingomonadaceae; genus Sphingomonas. The sequence continues at coordinate 7,506 of JAZKGJ010000139.1, forward strand.
ATGAAATGCCAGTGCGGCTTGCGCAATCGTGGTTGCGGCGCGAGGAACGGTGCATGGAGATGGTGACCGGCGGATGCCAGTGCGGGCGGGTGCGATATGCCGCCGCGATCGTGGGCGACGATGCGTATCTGTGCCATTGCCGGATGTGCCAGCGCGCGACCGGCGGAGTGTCGACCGCGTTCAGGAACGTGAAGCGCACCGACGTGCGGTGGGAGCGTGAACCCGATCGCTATGCTTCGTCGGCAATTGCGAAGCGTGGGTTTTGCAGCGCGTGCGGGACGCCGCTGACCTTCGAATACAACGACGGCTCGGAAAACCTCGACCTGACTGTCGGCAGCTTCGACGACCCGGGGCGGTTCAAGCCGACTTCGCAATTCGGGGTGGAAAGCCGGCACGACGCATGGCTCGATACCCGCGGGCTGCCCGAGCAACGCTCGGACGAATATCCGGCGCTGGTCGAGCGCTGGGCGAAAGTTGGCGAGCCGCCGGCATGACCGAATTCTTCGACAGCTTCGATGGCTCGCGGCTGGCCTGGCGCGAGGTCGGCGCGGGACGGCCGGTGGTGCTGCTCCACGGGTTCTTTTCGAACGCCGAGGTCAATTGGGTGAGGTTCGGCCACGCCGCGGCGATCGCGGCGCGCGGCGTTCGCGTCATCATGCCCGACCTGCGCGCACATGGCGACAGCGCGAAGCCGCATGACGCAGCGGCCTATCCGTCCGACGTGCTGATGCGCGATGGACTGGCGCTAATCGCGCATCTGGGGCTCGGCGACTACGATCTGGGCGGGTATTCGCTGGGCGCGCGGACGGTGGTCAGGATGCTCGCGAACGGGGCGGCACCGCGGCGCGTCGTGCTGTCGGGCATGGGGCTAAACGGGATCGTCGATACGAAAGGGCGCGGCGCGCATTTCCGGCGCGTGCTGAGCGGACTCGGCACCTTCGCGCGCGGCAGCAACGAATGGATGGCGGAGGCCTTCCTGAAGACGACCGGCGGCGATCCAGTCGCGCTGCTGCATATCCTCGACACGTTCGTCGACACGCCGGCCGAAGGGCTCGCGACGCTCGACCGGCCGACGCTGGTGGTGAACGGCGCGGATGATGACGACAACGGCTCGGCGGCGGCGCTGGCGAATGCGTTGCCGCGGGGGCAGTATGTCGAGGTGCCGGGCAACCATATGAGCGCGGTGACGAAGCCCGAACTGGGCCGTGCGTTCGCCGACTTCCTGGCGGCTTGACCGGGGGCGGGGGCGGGTTCAGTCTCAGCGCATCCCAACGGCTTTCCCGAGGTAAATCGTCCATGAAGTTTTCCACCGGCCTTTCGCTGGCCGCGCTGGCAAGCGCGCTCGTCCTGACCCCCGCCCTGGCGCAAACGCCGACGGCCACGCCGACCGCGGCCGAGGCCGACGCATTCGTCGCCGCGGCGCAGAAGGACATCGATGCGCGCGCGACGACCTCGGCGCGGATCGCTTGGATCAACGCGACCTACATCACCGACGACACCGACGCGATCGCGGCCAAGGACGGCGCGGAGATTACCGAGCTGACGGTCAAATACGCGCTCGAGGCTGCGAAGTATCAGCGCGCGTCGGGGCTGTTGCCGGACACCAAGCGGATGCTCGACATTCTGCGCGGGCAGATCACCTTGCCCGCGCCGACCCGCGACGGGGCGGCGGCGGAACTGGCCAACATCTCGACCAAGCTCGCGTCGTCGTACGGCAAGGGCAAGGGAACGCTCGACGGCAAGCCGATCAACGGCAGCGACATCGAAGCCGCGATGGGCGAGAGCCGCGACCCCGCGAAGACCAGGGAAATGTGGGTCAGCTGGCACGACAATGTCGGCGCGCCGATGCGGGGGGATTATGCAAAGCTGGTGGGCCTTGCGAACGGCGGCGCGAAGGAGCTCGGTTACGACGATGCGGGCGCGATGTGGCGGTCGAACTACGACATGACGCCAGCGCAGTTCGAGGCGCTGACCGACAAATTGTGGAAGGAGGTCGAGCCGCTCTATTTGTCGCTCCACACCTACGTGCGCGCCAAGCTGAACGCCAAATACGGCGATGCTGTGCAGGCGAAGACCGGGCCGATCCGCGCCGATCTGCTCGGCAACATGTGGGCGCAGGAATGGGGCAACATCTACGACGTGGTCGCACCCGCTGGGTCGGGCGACCTCGGCTTCGACATCGGCGAATTGCTAAAGGCGCGCGGCGACGATCCGGTGAAGATGGTGCGGATCGGCGAGGGCTTCTATTCGTCGCTCGGGCTGGCCCCGCTGCCCGACAGCTTCTGGACGCGCAGCCAGTTCGTGAAACCGGCCGACCGCGAAGTGATCTGTCACGCGAGCGCGTGGGATCTCGACAATGTCGAGGATCTGCGGATCAAGATGTGCATCAAGGTGAATTCGGACGATTTCGTCACGATCCACCACGAGCTCGGGCACAATTACTATCAGCGCGCGTACAACCAGCAGCCGTTCCTGTACAAGAACGGTGCGAACGATGGCTTCCACGAAGCGATCGGCGACTTCATCGCACTCTCGATCACGCCCGATTATCTGGTGAAGATCGGGCTGCTCGACCAGGCGAAGGTGCCGAGCGCCGACAAGGACATCGGCCTGCTGTTGCGGCAGGGCATGGACAAGGTCGCGTTCCTGCCGTTCGGGCTGTTGATGGACAAGTGGCGCTGGGGCGTGTTCTCGGGCGCGATCCCGACGACGGGATACCAGCGGGGCTGGGACGACCTGCGGCTGAAATATCAAGGCGTGGTCGCGCCGGTCGCGCGCGACGAAACGCGGTTCGATCCGGGCGCGAAATATCACATCCCGGCGAGCACGCCGTATGCGCGCTATTTCCTGGCGCGGCTGCTGCAGTTCCAATTCTACGCCGCCGCGTGCAAGCAGGCGGGGTGGAAGGGGCCGCTCCACCGCTGTTCGTTTTATGGCAACAAGGCGGTCGGCGAAAAGCTCAACGCGATGCTGGCGATGGGTCAGTCGAAGCCGTGGCCCGATGCGCTGGAGGCGTTCACGGGCACGCGCGAGATTTCGGGCAAGCCGCTGGTCGCCTATTTCGCACCGCTGAAGAAATGGCTCGACCAGCAAAACAAGGGTCAGCCGCGGGGTTGGTGAGTGGGTGCGGGGCACGGTGAAGCGCCCCGCGTCCGATTATTGCGGGATAGTGCCTTCGTCGGCGATGCCCGCCTTGAAGGACTTGGACGAATCGGTGCCGTCGGCCTGTTTGGCAGACTTCGGCTTTGCGCTTGTCTTGCCTTTCGGGGGCACCACCGGCGCTTCCGGCTGATTCTTGGGTGTGCTGCTGCGCAGGGTCAGCAGCGCCGCGGTCGCGACCGCGCCGACCGCGCCGATGCCAGTGGCAATCGCGGTCTTCAGACCGAAACTGGACTTCGCCTTCTTGGGTGCGCTGGCTTTGGTCGCGGGCGCGGGCCTGGCGGTCGCAGGCTTGCCGGCGGCGGGCTTGTTCGCCCCGGTCGCGGCGGCCTTCACCGCGCCGGCGGTGCCGGTCGCCTTGGCCGCGGTCTTGCTGGCGGCGGGCTTGCGCGCAGCGGGCTTTTTCGCCGCGGATTTCTTGGGGGGGGTGGCCATGGGGACTGCTCCGTAAAATGATTCCGGATGCGTAACGCATAACAGCGCCCGCGTATCCGATTATCGGAGAGGTGCCTTCTTGCCCCCGCCGTTCAACGGAACGGTGGCTCGTTGAACGCGCGTAGCTTGCGGCTGTGAAGCTTGGCGCCTTCGCGGCGGAGTTCTTCGCAGGTTTCGATGCCGATCCGCATATGCTCGGAGATTGCGCGTTCGTAGAAGCGATTGGCCTGGCCCGGCAGCTTCAGTTCGCCGTGGAGCGGCTTGTCCGACACGCACAGGAGCGTGCCGTAGGGGACGCGGAAGCGGTAGCCCTGTGCCGCAATCGTTGCCGATTCCATGTCTATCCCGACCGCACGCGACAGCGAAAAGCGCAGCGCCGATTTCGAATAGCGCAGCTCCCAATTGCGGTCGTCGGTGGTGACGATCGTGCCGGTCCGGAGCCGGCGCTTGAGCTCGTCGCCCGACTGGCCCGAGATGGTTTCGGCGGCGCGCGCCATCGCAACCTGGACCTCGGCGATCGCGGGGACGGGGATTTCGGGCGGCAGCACGTCGTCGAGGACGTGGTCGTCGCGCAGATACGCGTGGGCGAGGACGTAGTCGCCTATCCGCTGGCTCGGGCGCAGGCCGCCGCAATGGCCGATCATCAGCCACGCCTCGGGCCGCATGACCGCGAGGTGATCGCAGATCGTCTTGGCGTTGGACGGGCCGACGCCGATGTTGACTAGGGTGATGCCGGTCTGGTCGTCGGCCATTAGGTGATAGGCGGGCATCTGGTGCCGGCGCCACGCGCTGTTGTCGCCGGCGATCTTGTCGATCTCGTCGGCCGAGTGGATGACGATTCCGCCCGCGCCCGACAGCCCGGTGAAGCGGCTGCCTTCGCCCAGCTGCGTCGCGCCCCAGCGGACGAATTCATCGACGTAGCGGTGGTAGTTGGTGAACAGGACGAAGCGCTGCACGTGCTCCGCGGGCGTGCCCATATAGTGCCGCAGCCGCGCGAGGCTGAAGTCGGTGCGCAGCCCGTCGAACAGCGCGAGCGGGCGGACCTCGTCGAGCGAAGCGTAGAGGCCGTCGGCGATCTCGTCGCCGATGAAGGCGAGTTCGGTCGCGGGGAAATGCCGCGCGAGCTCGGTCGCGGATACCTCGTCGAGGCTTAGCGCGTGGCCGGGGTCGAGCACGTAAGGGAACGGGATCTCCTGCCGCCCCTCGACCGCCGAAACGTCGACGTCGTAATCCTCGATCAGCAGCGTCAATTGTTCGGTCAGGTAATCGCCGAACATCGCCGGCTTGGTGACGCTGATCCGGTATTCGCCCGGCGCGGTCAGCCGCCCGAACGAGCGCGACGGCGCGGGGCGGTTGTCCTCGGCGCGGTAGGTCAGGTGAATCTCTGGATAGGCGAACGCCCCGGCGCGGCGCGCGGCCTGATCGGGGACGGTGCCGTCGGTGAGGTAGGCGGTCAGCGCCCTTTGGAGCCGCTCGACCGACGCGCGGTAAAGTTCGTCCAGCCGCGCGACGACGTCGGATGCTTGAGTCATCGGCAGTGGCTAAAGCGAGGGGGGGCAGGTGGCAAGGGCGGGGGCGTGGCGCGTTGCTCCCGCGTCGGTCGAGCGGACGGCTGGACTTTGCCGCGGCGACCTGTGACGCTCCTGATCGGTCGAGGTGAGTCTCTCGACCCGGAGCTGAGATGGCGGAGCGGGACGGGCAACGCAGGTTGGCGGCGATCGTGGCGATGGATATCGTCGGGTACAGCCGGATGATGGGCGTCGACGAAGACGGCACGCTGGCGCGCATCAAGGCCATTCGCGCGGAACTGATCCAGCCGACGATGACGGCGTTTCACGGCCGGCTGGTGAAGACCTCGGGCGATGGCTTCCTGCTCGAATTCGCCAGCGTCGTGGACGCGTTCCGCTTTGCTTCGGAAATTCAGGACAAGAACGTACTCCGGAATGCCGCGTTGTCGCCCGAAACGGCCATGACCTTTCGGATCGGGCTGAACATCGGCGACGTGATCATCGACGACGGCGATGTCTATGGCGACGGCGTGAACATCGCCGCGCGGTTGGAGCAGATGGCGGACCCCGGCGGCATCTGCCTGTCCGATCGGGCATGGCGCGATGTGCGAAATTTCGATGTGACATTCGAAGATCTCGGGCCTCGCCAGCTCAAGAACATCGCCGACCCCATCCACGTCTATCGGACGGTGCAAGCGACCAACGCCGGCGGACCGCGGTCGCCGAGGGCGTCGCCACCGTCGCGGTCGCCCCGCTCGCCGTTGTCCGGTCGGCGTCCGGTCGCGGTTACGGCCGCGATCGGCTTGCTGATATTGTTGCTAGCTGCGGGCGGATGGTGGTGGCTGCGATCGCCCGGCGGGGTGGCGCACAGCATGACAGTCCGGCTGGCCGGGTTCCAGCTGCTGTCCGCGGACCTGCCGGCGACCATGCGCGACACGGTGAACGCGGAGATCGCCGCCGCGTTCAACGCCGACGGCGTGGTCGGCGTTTCGACCGCATCCGCACCGGCCGCGGGCACCGCCCCGGCCTTCGCGCTGGGCGGCACCATCCAGCGTGAGGGAAGCGTGATCCGGGTCATCACCCGGCTGACCAACGAGCGCTCCGGCGCCACGGTGTGGGGCGATACGTTCAATTACGACGGCCAGGATGCCGCGAAGGTGCCGCGGCATATTGCGGTGGACGCCGGCAACGTGGTCCGCTGCGGACTGTTCGGCGCCTCGACCTATCGCAAGCCGCTGCCCGACGCGGTGTTCCGGAATTACATGCAATTCTGCGAGGCGCACTGGAATCCGATGATCGCCGACGGGCGCAAGGGCCTGGTTCCCGCACAGCGGGTCGTCGCCGCGCTGCCCGATTTTTCGTGGGGATGGGCGGCGGTCGCCGGCGCCTATTGGAAGGTCGCGGTCAGCGCCGGCAAGGGTTCGGCCGGCGACGAAGCGCGCGCGAACGGGCGTCAGGCGGCCGACCGCGCGGTCGCCATCGACGGCAAGAACAGCGAAGCGCTGTACATCAAATCGATGCTGGTCGATCGCCAGGACTGGCTAGCCCGCGAAGCGCTGTTGAGCCGCGCCATCGCGGCCCGCCAGCTGGATTGCGGGTGCGAATATCATCAATATGGCTGGCTGTTGCTGAATGTCGGCCGGGTCGCGGATTCGGTCGAGCGGCTGCGCCAGGCGAACGACATGCTGGCGCTGTACCTCTACACCCCGCTCAACCTGGCCGACGCGTTGCTCGCAGCGGGGCAGCCGGAGGCCGCGAAGCCGTTGTTCGACGCGGCTTCCGAGCTGGCGCCGAATGCCGATTTCGCGCAATATATCCAGCTCTCGAAGGCGCTCGAAACCGAAGATATCGAAGCCTTGAGCGATCCCAAACTCCTGTTGCCGCCGCAGCTGCGTGCCGCGCTGTTGAATGGATATCGCGCGGTCCGGTCGGGCAACGCGGACGCGAAGGCCAAAGCGATTCCCGCGCTGCTGGCGCTCCCGCAAGCGCAACAGGGCGATGCGGTCGCGATGCTGCTGGCGGAGCTGGGCGCGACTCGCGACGCGTTGCGGGTGGCCGTCGCGCTGGCGGACAAGGCGTACCCCGGGCCATCGATCTTCTGGTATCCGGCGATGCGCGACACGCTGCGCGAGCCCGGTTTTCCGGGCGTGATGGCAAAGCTCGGGCTGATAGATTACTGGAAGACGACGAAGACCAGACCCGATGTCTGCAACGACAAGGCGCCGCCAGCCTTTTGCCGGACGATTTGAGCTTCCCGTTACCCGCCCGCGCGTTCAGAGTTGCTCGAGCAGATAGTCCGCCGCGCTGACTTTGAACTCGCCGGGGGCTTCGACGTGGAGTTGCTCAACGACGCCGTCGTTGACGATCATCGCGTAGCGCTGGCTGCGTTCGCCCATGCCGAACTTGCTGCCGTCGAAGCTGAGCCCCGCGGCCTTGGCGAAAGCGCCGTTGCCATCGGACAGCATCGTGACGCTGCCCGCCGCGCCGCCGTCCTTGGACCAGGCGCCGAGCACGAACGGATCGTTGACCGCGGTGCAGGCGACTTCGTCGATGCCCTTGGCCGCAAACGCTTCTTTATTCTCGACATAGCCGGGGAGGTGGCGCGCCGAGCAGGTCGGGGTGAAGGCACCCGGGACCGCAAACAGCGCAACCTTGCGGCCGGCGAAGAAATCGTCGGTGGTGACGGGTTCTGGGCCGTCGAGCGTCACTTTCGAAAAGGTGGCCGCGGGCAGGCGGTCGCCGACCTTGATCGTCATGGAATATGTCCTCGCGCTGAAAATGGCTCGCGCCTGATCGGCGGATGCGCGCCGATTTGCAAGCGGTGGCCCGCCCCCCTACCTGCGCCGCGGATGAGCGACGCCCCTTATTTGACCGGACAATTCCTGCTGGCGATGCCCGGCATCGGCGACCCGCGGTTCGAGCGCGCGGTCATCGCGGTATGCGCGCACGACGACGAGGGCGCGGTCGGGGTCGGGGTGGGCGCGGAGATCGGGGGCCTGAGCTTTCGCGACCTGTTGGCGCAGCTCGACATCGACGGTGCCGGCGCGCCCGACGCGCCGGTGCATTTCGGCGGACCGGTCGAAATGCGCCGCGGGTTCGTGCTGCATTCGCGCGACTGGAGCGGGCAGGACACGATCGACGTTGCCGGCCGCTGGTCGCTGACCGGCACGATCGACGTGCTGAAGGCGATTGCAGAGGGCCGCGGGCCGACGCGCTGGGTCGCGGCGCTGGGCTATGCCGGGTGGGGGCCGGGGCAGCTCGACGGCGAATTGCGGCGGCCGGGCTGGCTCAACGTGCCGGGCGACGAAACCCTGTTGTTCGCCACGACCGCGGCCGAGCGGTGGTCCGGCGCGATGGCGGGTGCGGGGGTCGATCCGCGGCTGCTGCATAGCGGCACCGGGACCGCGTGACACGCATCATATAAAGATATCTTTATATTTGATTTGCCGTGACGACGCGGCTACAGGTCCGTCATGTCGATCGGCGATAGGGTGCCTTGGTCGGCCTAACGATACCCGGAGATTCCCATGGCGAGCGCCGTGCTTGAGAACACCACGAAGACTTCTGGCGATTATGTGATCGCCGACATCGGCCTGGCCGATTTCGGTCGCATGGAAATTGACATCGCCGAGACCGAGATGCCCGGCCTGATGAGCCTGCGCGAAGAATTCGGCGCGTCGCAGCCGCTGAAGGGCGCGCGGATCACGGGTTCGTTGCACATGACGATCCAGACCGCGGTGCTGATCGAGACGCTGACCGCGCTCGGTGCCGACGTGCGCTGGGCGAC
>JAZKGJ010000140.1:0-8888 GCA_040385975.1 Pseudomonadota bacterium
GGGGCGAAGGTCGTCGTCAACGACCTCGGCGTGTCGAAAGACGGGACCGGCCATTCCGACGCCGCGCTGGCGGTCGTCGCCGAGATCGAGGCCGCGGGCGGCGAGGCGATGGCGAACGGCGGCAGCGTCACCGACTACGAGCAGATGGTCGAAATGGTCGCCAAGACGAAGGAAAAATGGGGCGGCGTCCACGTCCTGATCAACAATGCGGGCGTGCTGCGCGACAAGAGCTTCGCCAAGATGGAGCCCGCCGACTTCGCCTTCGTGGTCGACGTCCACCTGAACGGCTCGGCCAATTGCACGAAGGCGGTGTGGGAGACGATGCGCGAGCAGAATTACGGCCGCATCCTGATGACCGCATCATCGACCGGGCTGTTCGGCAATTTCGGGCAGGCGAATTACGGCGCTGCGAAGCTCGGGCTCGCGGGGTTGACCAAGACGCTTTATCTGGAGGGCGCAAAGTACAACATTCGCGTCAATACGTTGGCGCCGACCGCGGGCACGCGGATGACCGAAGGGCTGTTGCCCGATGCGATGTTCGAGGCGTTCGCGCCCGAAAAGGTCGCCCCCGCCGCGATCTATCTGGTCAGCGAGGACGCGCCGACCAACGCCATCGTCGGCGCCGGCGCGGGTGTCTTTCAGGCAGCCTATGTCACGTTGACGCCGGGCAAGCTGCTGAGCGGCGACGAATTGTCGGCCGAGGGGGTCGCCGCGCACTGGGCACAGATCACCGACCGCACGGGTGAGATCGTGCCGCAATCGGGCGCGGAGCAGGCGATGCTGATCGGGAAGACGCTACAAGCGGGGTGATTGCATCGACTGTATTGCAATCCTAACACACACCCGCTATGCCGACCGTAACAGGAGAGCATGATGTATAGCGAAAGCGATCTCGAAAATGCGGTCGGCGCGGGCGCGCTTACGCCCGAAGCGGCGCAGGCGTTTCGCGCGCACGTCGCAACCGGTCGCGCGACACCGGCGGTCGACGAGGAGAGCTTTCGGCTGCTGACCGGGTTCAACGACATCTTCGTGTCGATCGCGATCGTACTGACGCTGGTCGCGGTCGGCTGGATCGGCGGCTCGCTCGGCGGCGAAAGCGCGATCGGGGGCGTATTGGGCTCGATCGCGGTCGCGGCTGCTTCCTGGGGGCTGGCCGAATATTTCACACGGCAGCGGCGGATGGCGCTGCCGTCGATCGTGCTGCTGCTGACCTTCGTGGGCGGCGTCGCCAGCACGCTGACCAGCGCGTTGATCGCCAATGCCGAGCCGATCGGCGAATCGCTGAAGGCGCAGACCAGCAACGAATATGCCATCATCGCGATCGCCGGAGTGGTCGGGGCGATCGTCGCCGGGCTGACCGCCGCGTCCGCCTGGTTGCACTGGCGTCGGTTCATGGTGCCGATCACGGTCGCCGCGGGTGCGGTCGCGGTCGTCGGAGTCGTGCTGTCGCTGATCTTCGGCTTCATTCCGGCCGCGCGCGACTTCGTGATGCCGATCGTGCTGCTGGCTGGGCTCGGCATGTTCGCCTTCGCGATGCGTTGGGACGTCAGCGATCTGGAGCGGCGCACGCGGCGCTCCGACGTGGCGTTCTGGCTCCATCTCGCGGCCGCGCCGATGATCGCGCACGCCCTGTTCAACCTGCTCGGGGTGTTCGAAGGCAGCGATATCACCGCGCTGAAGGCGGTGGCGGTGCTCGCGCTGTATGTCGCGTTCGCGTTCGTCGCGCTGGCGATCGATCGACGCGCGCTGCTGGTCTCCAGCCTGGTCTACGTCCTCTACGCGCTTTACGCGCTGTTCACGCAGGCGGGCGCGGTCGAACTGGGCGGCGCGCTGACCGCGCTGGTGATCGGGTCGGCGTTGCTGACGCTGTCGGCGTTCTGGCAGCCGATGCGGCTGCGCGTGGTGGGATTGCTGGGCAACCTGGCCGGGCGGCTGCCGCCGGTGGCGATCGGGCCTAGTCCGCGACCAGCTTGAGCAGTCGGCGTTCGAGCGGGGCCAGCACCGGCCCCAGCTCGTGCCCGCGTTTCAACACCGCACCGTGTCCGGCGATCAACGCCCACATTCCCTGCCGCCCGCGTAGTGCGGGCCGCTTCTCGATCCGCACTTCGGGCCGGTCGGCAGTGCGACGAAACGCCGCGAATACCGCCGCATCCCGGCTGAATTCGATCGCATAGTCGCGCCAGTGGCCGGCCGCGACCATTCGGCCGTACAGGTCGAGGATGCGGGTCAGTTCGAGCCGTTCGAACCCGATCTGAAGCGGCGCATACCTGCCGGTCGGAAACGGCGTGACGATCCCCATCAAGCGCGGTCGCGGGCGTCTTGCGCGGGCTGCAATTCATCCAGTCGCCGTCGCAGCAGTTCGACTTCGCAGCGCAACAGTTCGAGCTGCTGGGTGGCGGGGTCGAACATCTCGCTGCACGGTGTGCCGTAGGGGACGAATTTCGGCTTCGAATCGAACAAGGCGGGCCGGGCCGGGATGCCGATCATCACCGCGCCGTCGGCGACATCCTTCGTCACCACGGCATTCGCGCCAATCCGCGCGCGGCTGCCCACGCTGATCGGCCCGAGCACCTGCGCGCCCGAACCCACGATCACCCCGTCGCCGATCGTCGGATGGCGTTTGCCGCCGACGCCATTGTCGGGATTGGTCCCGCCCAGCGTCACGCATTGATAGATCGTCACGTCGTCGCCGACGGTCGCGGTTTCCCCGATGACGACGAAACCGTGGTCGATGAAGAAATTGCGGCCGATCTTCGCGCCCGGATGAATGTCGATCGCGGTCAGCACCCGCGCGAGGTGATTTACGAACCGCGCCAGGAAGAACAGCTCGGCTTCGTACAGCCAGTGTGCAACGCGGTGCAGCGCGACCGCGAGGATCCCCGGATAGAGCAGGATCTCCCACCGCGAGCGCGGTGCCGGGTCGCGGGCGCGAATCGAATCGAGATAGGCGATCAATCCTCGCACAATGCGTCTTTCCCTGTTCGCGGCCCGAAATAGGGTCAGGCCGCCCGCATTTCCAGCCACGTCGAACACCCATGCGTTGCCGACCGGTCCATCCCGCGACAGGGTGAGGGCGATGTTCGAAGCGATCGACTGGAATGCCGTCCTGCCGTTCGTCGCGATCGGTTTCGCCGCGCAGATGGTCGATGGCGCGCTCGGGATGGCGTTCGGGGTCATCGTTTCGACCTTGTTGATCGGTGTGATGGGGATGCCCCCGGCGCTTGCCTCCGCCAGCGTCCACGCGGTCGAAAGCTTCACCACCGCCGCGTCGGGGCTGAGCCATGTCGCGCATCGCAACGTCGACTGGCGGCTGTTTCGGCGGTTGGTCATCCCGGGGGTGATCGGCGGGGTGTTGGGCGTCTATGTCCTGACCAGCATCGACGCATCGGTCGCGCGACCGTTCGTGATGGCCTATCTGACGGCAATCGGGCTGTGGTTGCTGGCGCGGGCATGGCGGGGCGCGGTGGTGCCGCGCGCACCGCGGGTGATCGCCCCGCTCGGTCTGGCAGGCGGATTCCTCGATGCGGCGGGCGGGGGCGGCTGGGGTCCGGTCGTAACCTCGAACCTGCTGGTACAGGGTGCCGCGCCGCGGACGACGATCGGTACCGTCAACACCGCCGAATTTTTTCTGGCCGCGACCATATCCGCGGCCTTCGTCGCCACGACCGGCGTTGCGGCGTTCACCCTGCAGGCGGTCGGGCTGCTGATCGGCGGTCTGCTGGCGGCGCCGTTCGGGGCGATGATCGCCAAGCGGGTGCCTGCGCGCGGTCTGCTCGCGCTGGTGGGGACCTTGCTGACGCTGACCAGCGTGTGGTCGATCTGGCAGGCGCTCAGCCGTTAAGCGCAGGTTTATCGGGCGTGTTCAATACGTTGCCCGATGCCCGTTGACGATGTGTCGCGGAACCGTCACGAATAAGGTGCGTATTTCGACCGAGCCGCAAAAGCGGTCACAAATCCCAACCGGAGAAAATTATGCAGAACGCGTTGTTCCGCTTCGCTACGGCTGTCGGCACCCTGGGTGCGGTGATCATGGTCCCCGTGGCCGCCGCGGCCTATGACAGGGGCGCGCCGCGCGGCGCCCGCAAGCGTCCAGTCCAGCCCGCCCCGCCGCCGCTACCCGTGGAACCCGCCGCAGTGACCCCGGTCGCGCCGCCTCCGCCCCCGCCCCCGCCCCCACCGCCGATCGTCGGTGGCGCACCGATGCTGCCGACCAATACGATAGTTCAGAACGCATCGGCGGCATCGAACCTGACGACGCTGGTCGAATTGGTTACGCTGGCCGGGCTCGACACGACGCTTGCCGGTCCCGGGCCGTTCACGGTGTTCGCCCCGCCCAACGAGGCGTTCGGGGCATTGCCGCCGGCGACGATCACCGCGCTGAAGGCGCCCGAGAACAAGGCGACGCTGACCAAGATCCTGACCTATCACGTCGTGCCGGGCAATCTGACCTTCGCCGACCTGAAGGCGCAGATCACGGCGGGGGGCGGGACCGCGACGCTGACGACGGTCGCCGGCGTCCCGCTGACCGCGCAGCTGTTTCCGATCGCCGCGGGGGGCGAGACGCTGGTGCTGACCGGTGCGAACGGCAACAAATCCTATGCGACGATCCTCGACGTGAAGCAGGCCAACGGCGTCGTTCACGTCGTGAACGGGGTGCTTTCGCCGAATTAAATGTTCCAGCGCCGCGCGGCCGCGTCGTCGGTCGCGCGGTGTTCGACCCAGCGCGCGCCGTCGGCCCGGGTCTCGCGCTTCCAAAACGGCGCATCGGTCTTGAGCCGGTCGATCAGCGCCGCACAGGCCTCCAGCGCCGCGGCGCGGTGTGGTGCGGCGGTCGCGACCAGCACGATCCGGTCGCCCGGCACCATCGCGCCGACGCGGTGGACGATCGTAACGCCGGCGAGCGCCCAGCGGCCCGCCGCTTCCTGTGCCAGCGTCGTGAGCGCCGCTTCGGTCATGCCGGGATAGTGTTGCAACTCCAGCGCGCTGACCCCGTCGTCGGCGCGGACGTGACCGCTGAAGGTCGCCACCGCCCCGGCCAGTTCGATCGCGGCGACCTCCGCGGCAAGATCGATCGGTTCGACCTGGACCGAAATACGGATCATCCGCCGGTCACCGGGGGGAAGATCGCGATTTCGCGTGCGCCCGCGATCGGCGAATCGAGCGGTACGAAGCGCTGGTCGAGCGCCGCGCGCAGCCGGGCTCGGTCGCTGAATGCGGCGGCGTGGGCGGCGCTGGCGTCGGCCAGCCGGTCGAGCAGATCGGCGATCGTCGCGGCCTCCGCCGGATCGATCATTTCCTCACCGGTCCCGACCGCATCGCGCACCCACGCAAAATAAAGCATCCGGACCACGCGCCGGTCAGTCCATGTGCTTCAGACCGACGCGCAGATAGTCCCAGCCGGTGATGAGCGTCAGCGCCGCCGCCGCCCATAGGGCCGCAATTCCCGTCAGCTTGATGAAGGCGACCGCAGGCAGCGCCCCGGCCAGGATCAGCGCGCCGAGCGCGACGAGCTGCAGCGTGGTCTTCCACTTGGCGAGCTTCGACACCGGCACCGACACCTGGATGCCGCCGAGGAATTCGCGCAGCCCCGACACCGCGATCTCGCGCAGCAGGATAATCAGCGCGGGAATCAGGCTGAGCCCGGTGATGATCGCGCGATCCTCGAACCGCGTCCCGACCAGCATCAGGATGACCGCGGCGACCATGATCTTGTCGGCGATCGGGTCGAGGAAGACGCCCAGTTTCGACACCGTCCCCTGCGTCCGCGCCAGATAACCGTCGAAATAATCGGTGATGCCCATCGCGCAGTAGAGCACGAAGCCGGCCGCGTAGCCGGCCTCCCAATGCGGCCACCACAACAATCCGATCAGCAGCGGCAGCGCGGCGATCCGCGACAGCGTCAGGAGGTTGGGCAAACTGAGCACGGAGCCGATCTAGCGCAACCGCCCTGCCCCGCAACCCCGGCGGCGCGTTTGCCTTGGCGCAACCGGTCGCGCTCGGCTATGACCGGTGCCAGCGTGGCGACGGGACCGGGAATTTCATGATCAACGCCGTCGGCCTGCTGCGCGAGCGGCGATTCCTGCCGCTGTTCGTCACGCAGTTCCTGGGCGCCTTCAACGACAACCTCTTCAAGACCGCGATGGTGCTGTTCGCGACCTACGGCATCTACAGCGACCCCCAGGTCGAATCGAATTTCAACGCGCTGGCGACCGGGCTGTCGTTGCTACCGTTCGTGCTGCTCTCGGCGTTGTCGGGCCAGTTGGCCGACGGTCACGACAAGGCGCGGATCATTCGGCTGGTGAAGACCGCCGAGGTCTTCATCATGATCGTCGGCGCGGCGGGGCTGCTGGTGGCACAGCGCGGCTATACCAACCTCGGGCTTGGGCTGATGCTGGGCGCGGTGCTGATGCTGGGCGTACATTCGACCTTCTTCGGGCCGATCAAATACGCCATCCTGCCACAGCATCTGGCGGCGGGCGACGTGCTCGGCGGCACCGCGTTGGTCGAGGCCGGGACCTATCTGTCGATCCTGCTCGGGACCGTGCTGGCGGGATGGCTGTCGATCGAGCAATCGGCGATCGCGGTGCTGATCGTCGCCGCGATCGGCTGGCTGGCCGGGCGGCAGGTGCCCCCCGCCCCGCGCGAGGGACCGGCGCTGAAGTTGAACTGGAATCCATTCACCGCGTCGTGGCGGCTGGTGGCGGGGACGATGCACATCCCGCGGCTGTTTCTGGCGATCTGCGCGATCAGCTTCTTCTGGACGATCGGCGCGGTGTTGATCGTGATCTTTCCGCCGCTGGTGAAGAACGTGCTGACCGCCGACGAACGCGTGGCGAGCATGATGATCGCGATATTCTCGGTCGGGGTCGCGATCGGTTCGGTCGTCATCAACACGATGCTAAAGGGGCGGATTTCCGCCAAATTCTCACCCGCGTCGGTGATCGCGATGGCGGGCTGTGTCGTGGTGTTCGCGCTGATCGCGAAGGGCTGGCACCCGGCGGAGGTGGGCCGTTACGGCGTGCTCGACTTCGTCACGCATCGTCAGTCGATCGCGCTGTCGCTCGCGCTGGTCGCGATCGCGCTGACCGGGGGCATGTTCGTGGTGCCGCTCTATGCGTTCCTGACCACGACGGTGACCAAGGATCAGACCGCCCGCACGGTCGCGGCCAACAACATCGTCAACGCGTTGGCGATGGTGGTGGGTTCGGCGCTGGTCATCGCGCTGTCGCAGGCCGGGGTGTCGCCCGACAACATGCTGTTCCTGGTCGCGGCGATGTGTCTGGCCGCCGCATGGATTGCGCAGAAGCTGCACCGCGCCTGCGACTAGGCCGGCATCTTGGACGGGGTCGCCCCCGCCCGCGTCATCAGAAGATGAAGCTGTAGATGCACACGAAGAAGGCGGTGAAGCTGAGCGCGAACAGCCGCAGATCCTGATCGCCGTCCTTGCGGACCTGCGGTCGGGCGGGCGGCGGGAGCATCCGGCGGAAGGGGTGCCCGGCGGCTTCGTTGGTGAGGACTAGCTGGCGTTTCATGACCGCTCGTTAACGCCGCGTTTACGATCGGCGCCAGCGGTTTCTTTGGTTAAGAAATCGGCGTGCGAAACCGGGACAGAGTGCTGATTTGACAGGATTATTGGGTTAACGGTGAAGGCGAAGGTTGGCGTAGCTAGCGCCTGGCTAAGCACGAAGCGCGGGTAGCCTCCCGTAACGGAGGACTGGCCACTTCGTCTGCCGCGATGGGAATGATGGGGGTGTCGGCGCCGCGGCGAAGCCGCGTCGTCAGTCGGTGCGGTGCACCGCTGGCCGCGCTTGCGCGAGGGGGATTTAGCGTCGCTAAATCCAGCCCGCGCTGCGCGGTGGTGGAGCCTAGCGGGATCGAACCGCTGACCTCCTGCATGCCATGCAGGCGCTCTCCCAGCTGAGCTAAGGCCCCATCCCGCGGGAACGCGCAGCCCTTAGCGCGGGCTGCGCGGGATTGGCAAGCAGGCGACTGCGCCGCCCGCTTACCAAAAATCATTTCACATCAATGCTCGTCTTCGCCGGCGTTGGTCTCGACACCGAGGTCATCGTCGCCGCCCAGATCGACGTCGTCGTCGGCGGAGGGTTCTTCCTCCTCGTCGATCGTCAATTCGTCCTCGCCCTCGAGGTCGTCGTCCTTCTTGACCTCGGCCTTGGCGACCTCGAACGGCACCGCCTGCTTGGACTTCAGGATCGCCTCGGGCTCCCATGCATAGCCGCAGGCGATGCAGGTGACGGGATCGTCCTTGGTCAGATCGTAGAAACGCGTCGCGCATTTCGGACACCCGCGCTTGGTGCCCCATTCCGGCTGGATCATGTGCCGTCTAAGCCTTTCAGATTGGTCGTTCCGCCGGGCGGAGCCGCGGAAGTCGGGCGCGCCTTGCCATAGCACAACCGCACTGTCAAAGCGCCCGCCGATGGTCGCCGCCCCCCGCGTCACTACCCCCCGCGTCACTGGCGCCCGGCGTCGCGGTGACGGGCTGCGCGGCGTAATCCAGCCGCCCGGCGACAAGTCGATCAGCCACCGTGCGGTGATGCTCGCCGGGCTTGCGGTCGGCGAAAGCCGGATTGCGGGTCTGCTGGAAGGCGAAGACGTGCTGGCGACCGTCGCCGCAATGCGCGCGTTCGGGGCCGATATCGCACGCGTCGACCCGGGCGAATGGACGATTCACGGCGTCGGGGTCGGCGGGCTGCTGCAGCCGCAGACCGCGCTCGAGATGGGAAATTCCGGGACCTCGACCCGGCTGCTGATGGGGCTGGTCGCGAGCCATCCGATCACCGCCACCTTCATCGGCGACGCGTCGCTGTCGCGGCGACCGATGCGACGCGTCATCGCGCCGCTGTCGCAGATGGGCGCCGACATTACCGCCT
>JAZKGJ010000141.1:0-19255 GCA_040385975.1 Pseudomonadota bacterium
CGTCGTTGATCTGACCGAACAGAAACGCATCGGTCGGGTCGATCACCAGCCCGCAAAACACGCCGGGCATCGCGTTGCACGCCAGCATCGAACCCATGCCGGTGCCGCAACCGGTGACGACGAAATCGGCCGCGCCCGAATTGAGCAAAATACCGGTCAGCAGCCCGTTCATCACATAGGTCAGCGATGCTTTGTCGTCCGCCGTGTACATGCCGTAATTGAACACCTGATGCCCCAGCGGCTCGGCGACCGCGGTCAGCGCTTCGTGAATGACGCCGTTCTTGGCGGCCTGGCTGTTCTCGGTAATGAGTGCGATCTTCATGGTCTGCTCCTTCAGGCCGCTGCGGCCATAAAATGGGGATCGTCGATCTTGTAGGCGCGGCGTACCAGCCCGCTGGTCAGTTCGTGCGCGAGTTCGGCGGCTTCCCAATCGGCTAGGCGATGCTCCGCCACCAGCCGCGCCAGGAATCCGCAATCGACCCGCCGCGCGACGTCGTGCCGCGCCGGAATCGACAGGAAGGCGCGGGTGTCGTCGTTGAATCCGACGGTGTTATGAAAGCCCGCGGTCTCGGTCGTCATCTCACGGAAGCGGCGCATTCCTTCCGGCGAATCGTGGAACCACCATGCCGGCCCCAGCTTCAAACACGGATAATGCCCGGCCAGCGGCGCGAGTTCGCGCGCGTACGCACTCTCGTCGAGCGTGAAGAGAATGATCGACAGATCGCGCTCGCCGCCGAACCGGTCGAGCAGAGGTTTGAGCGCGTGGACGTAGTCGGTGCGGGTCGGGATGTCGGCACCCTTGTCGCGCCCGTGGCTGGCGAACAGCGCCGCATTGTGGTTGCGGAACGACCCGGGATGCAGCTGCATCACCATCCCGTCCTCGACGCTCATCGCCGCCATTTCGGTCAGCATCTGCGCGCGGAACAGCTCGGCGTCGGCGGGGGTCCAGCTGCCGCCCACGACCCTCGCGAACAGCGCCTCGGTTTCCGCCCCGGACAGATTCGCGGTTGCCGCGGTCGGGTGGCCATGATCGGTGGCGGTCGCCCCCGCCGCGCGGAAATCGGCCCGTCGCTTGCGGTGCGCGCTCAGATAGCCGCGCCACGAATAGACGTCCTCGCCGGTCAGCTCGCCGAACCGCGCCAGCGCGCCTGCGAACTGTTCGTGCTCGACGTCGATCACCCCGTCGGGGCGATAGGTCGTGACGACCCGACCGTTCCAGCCCGAGCGCCGGATCGCGCGGTGCTGCGCCAGATCGTCGTGCGCGCCCTCGGTCGTCGCCAGGAAGTCGATGGCGAACCGGTCGAACAAGGCGCGCGGGCGGAAGGCATCGGTCGAAAGGCTTCCGCCGATCGCGTCGAAATACTGATCCGCCGTTGCCGCCTCGAGCGCGATGTCGATCCCGAACACGTCCGCGAAGACATGGTCGAGCCACAGTCGCGACGGCGTCCCGCGGAACAGGTGATAGTTCGCCGCGAACGACCGCCACGCTGCGCGCGGGTCGGTCGTGGGCATGCCCGCCTTGGCCGGGATCGCCAGCGCGTCGAGCTGCACGCCCTGGCTGTAGAGCATCCGGAACAGATAATGGTCGGGTGCGAGCAACAGGCTGGTCGCATCGGTCCACGGCACGTCGGTCGCGAACCACGTCGGATCGACATGACCGTGCGGGCTGACGATCGGCAACGCCGCGACGCCGGCGTACAGCTCGCGCGCGATCGCCCGCATCGCCGGCTCGGCCGGAAACAGGCGGTCGGGATCGAGAACCAGCGGGCGTGTCATCCGACGCGTTCGGTAACCGGTGTCAGCCGGTGTTTCAACTCTGCGCCGGGGCGGCAACCGACGCGCGCCGGATCAAGGCCGAACGGAACAGCGACGGCTCCTCGACCGCATCGCCGGTCCCGCCGATCCCGGCGATGATCTTCAGCGCGGCGGAGCGCGCCATCGACGCGATCGGCCAGCGGACCGTCGTCAGCGGCGGCCACAGGTGCGTCGCTATCGAGGTGTCGTCGAACCCCATCACCGACAGGTCACGCGGCACATCGAGCCCGCGTTGCCGCGCGACATGGATCGCCCCCGCCGCCATCTCGTCGTTGCACGCGAAGATCGCGGTCGGGCGCGGCGTGACGTCCAGCAGCCGCTCGGCCGCGACCACCCCCGAATCGAACCGATAGGTGCCGTCCGCCGACAGGCTGTGCGGGAACGGGATCTTCGCCTCAGCCAGCGCCGCCTCGAATCCCGCGCGGCGCTCGCGCGCCGAACGGAACCCGTGTGGCCCCGCGACGAACCCGATCCGGCGATGCCCCTGCGCGATCAGATGGCGGGTCGCCTCTTGCACCGCCTCGCGGTCGTTCGAGCTGACCATGTGCTGCGGATCGTCGAGCATCGCCGACCCCATCCGCACATACCTGCACCCGATCGAGCGACACAGCTCGGCGAGCGTGTCGTTCTCGCAGATCGGCGGCAGCAGGACGACGCCGTAGAGCCGCTGCCGTTCCAGGAAATGCCGCACGTCGTCGAGCATCGTCGGCGATCCGCGATCGACCGGGCGGACGATCAGCTCGAATTCGGTCCCGCGCAGCGCTTCCAGAATGCCCTGCTGCGCGCTCAGCACCATCTGCGCGTTGGGATTGTCGTGGACCAGCCCGATCAGGAAATTGCGCCCCAGCGCCAGCGCGCGCGCCTGTGGATTGGGATGATAGCCCAATTGCCCGATCACGTCCTCGACACGCTTGCGGGTGTCGTCGTTCAACAGCGGCGAGCGGTTGATGACGCGGCTGACAGTCTTCTTCGAAACGCCCGCGATCCGGGCGACATCGTTGATCGTCGGTTGGCCGGCTTTCTCCATCGCCGCCTCGCATAGCGCGCCGCCGGGGACGCGACCAGCCTTGCGCAATTGCCCCGCGCGCGTCACCCTGACACCGGTTTACCGATGCACGCTCCCACCATCCCCGCCTTGATCGTGGCGCCCGGCGACGATGTCGCGACCTTGCTGGCCGACGGGGCGGCTGGGGATATGGTCGCCGGCGGCGTGACGCTGACCGGGCCGGTCCCGGCGGGGCACAAGGTCGCGTTGCGCGCGCTGGCGGTGGGGGCGACGGTGACGAAATTCGGCGCTGCGATCGGACGTGCGACGAGGCAGATCGCGGCGGGCGATCATGTCCACAGTCATAATCTCGCGACCGCGCTGACGACGGCGGAGGATTACGCGTACGCGCCGTTGGCCCCCCGGCCCGCCATCCCCGTACCGGCAACCACGTTTCTGGGCTACCCGCGCCCCGACGGCCGGGTCGGCACCCGCAACGAAATCTGGGTGCTGCCGACGGTCGGCTGCGTTGCGCGTACCGCCGAACGGATCGCTGCGCTCGGCCACGCGGCGCGGCCCGCGGGCATCGACGGCGTGTACGCTTACAGCCACCCGCACGGCTGTTCGCAGCTTGGGCAGGATCTGGCCGGCACCCGCGCGATTCTTGCGAGCCTGGCGGCGCACCCCAATGCGGCGGGCGCACTGATCGTCGGGCTGGGGTGCGAAGAGAATCAGCTCGTCGAGCTGGTCGCCGAGATCGCGCCCGAACGCCGCGCGACGGTCCGCACATTGAGCGCGCAGGACAGCGCCGACGAAGTCGCCGAAGGCTGCGCGCTGGTCGCCGAACTCTGCGCCGCCACCGCCGCCGAGCGCGTGCCGGCGCGGTTCGACCGGCTGGTGCTGGGGGTGAAGTGCGGCGGCTCCGACGGATTGTCGGGGCTGACCGCAAATCCGCTGGTCGGGCGGATGAGCGATGCGGTGACCGGTGCGGGCGGTGCGGTCCTGCTGACCGAAATCCCCGAGATGTTCGGCGCCGAACGGCTGCTGATGGCGCGCGCCGCCGACCGCGACGTATTCGATGCGACTGTCGCGCTGATCACCGACTTCAAGGCGTATTTCGTCGCGCAGGGCGAACTGATCTCGGAAAACCCCTCCCCCGGCAACATCGCCGGCGGCATCACCACGCTCGAGGAAAAATCGCTCGGCGCGGTGCAGAAAGCGGGCGGCGCGACCGTCACCGACGTCATCGGCTACGGAGCGCGCGCCGCGGTCCCGGGGGTCACCTTGCTGGAGGCACCCGGCAACGACGCGGTGTCCTCGACCGCGCTGGCGGCGGCAGGCGCGTCGGTGATCCTGTTCACTACCGGGCGCGGGACGCCGCTGGGCTTCCCGGTCCCGACGCTGAAGCTCGCATCGAACAGCGCGCTCGCCGCGCGTAAGCCCGGCTGGATCGATTTCGACGCCGGAGCGGTGCTGACCGAAGGCTTCGATACCCCCGCCGCGCAACTCCTCGACCTGATCCTCGCGACCGCATCGGGCGCGGAGACCGCCGCGGAACGCAACGGCGAGCGCGAGATCGCGATCTGGAAGCGCGGCGTCACGCTGTGAGGATGTCGCGGGCGACGCTCGGTCCTATACCGCCCGAAATCGCCGCGCCGCGCGACCGCGCGGCGCTCTCGACCGGCATCATCCATTTCGGCCCGGGCGCCTTCCACCGCGCGCATCAGGCCGCCTACATCGACCGCCTGCTCGACGACGATCCGCGCTGGGGCGTCGCTGCGGTGTCGCTGCGCAGCGCCGGCACCGTCGCTGCGCTCGCCGCGCAGGACGGGCTCTACACGCTCGCGATCGAGGATCGTGAGCCGTCGCTGCACGTGATCGGCGCGCACAGCGAGTTCGTCGGCCCCGCCGACACCGCCCGGCTGCACGCCCGCCTCGCCAACCCGGCGGTCGCGCTGGTCACCGCGACCGTCACCGAAAAGGGCTATTGCCTCGCCGCCGACGGAACGCTCGACCGCGATCATCCCGATATCGTTGCAGATCTGGCCGACCTCGCCGGCCCGCGCAGCCTGATCGGCTGGCTGGTCGCGGGCCTGGCGGCGCGGCGCGCGGCGGATATCGCGCCATTCGTGGCGATGCCGTGCGACAACCTCGCCGACAACGGCCGCAAGCTCCACGCCGCGCTCGTCGCGTTCGCGCGCGCGCACAATCCGGCGCTGGCCGACTGGATCGCGGGCGAAGTCCGGGTGCCGAATACGATGGTCGACGCGATCACTCCCGCCAGCGATGCCGCGCTTTATGCTCGGGTCGAAACCGCGCTGGGCGTGAGCGACCGCGCCGCGGTCCGCCGCGAAGCCTTTTCGCAATGGGTGATCGAGGATGTCGGGCCACTCGGCCCCGATCTGGCCGCCGCCGGCGCGGTCGTGACCGGCGATGTCGGCGGCTACGAACGCGCCAAGCTGCGCATCCTCAACGGCGCGCATTCGGCACTCGCCTATCTCGGGCTGCTGCGCGGTCACACCACGGTGGCCGAGGCGATGGCCGACGGAGAGCTCGCCGATTTCGTCGGCGCGATGGTCCGCGCGGAAATAGTGCCGGTGCTCCCGCCGGTATCGGGCCTCGACCTGACCGCCTATGCCAGCGACGTCTTCGACCGCTTCCACAACCCCGCGATCGCGCACCGGCTCGACCAGATCGCGCAGGACGGGTCGCAAAAGCTGCCCTACCGGTTCGGCGACAGCGTCCTCGCAAACCTCGCCGCCGGGCAGAGCGCGCCGCAGCTGGCGCTTGCCTACGCCGGCTGGATCGCCTTCCTGCGCCGCCGCGCCGCTGCCGGGGTAGAGATCATCGATCCGCACGCGGCGCAGCTCGCCGCGCTGGTATCGGGCACTGACCCGGTCAGGGCGCTAGCCGACGCGCGGCTCGGCTTCCCCGCGCTGCCCGATCACGGCGCATTCGTTGCCACCGTCACCCGCGCAATCGACCGCGACCCAATTGGCGCGCACCTTTCGACGCCATGACCGCTTGCCAATGACACCGGTTTCCCCTACCCGGCCCGCAATGAATTTGGGGGAGGCGGGCGCGTGAAGCCCAGTGACAACGCGGCAGCCGCGCACACGATCGCGCGTGCCTTTGTCGATGCGCGGCGCAGCGGCGCGACGCTGGCCGATTACCCCGGGCCGATGCCCCACGACCTGACCACTGCCTACCGGGTCCAGGACACCGCGCTGACGCTACAGTCGGGCCAGGTTGCCGGGTGGAAGATCGGCCGGATCAACCCGCCGATCGACGGCATCGGGCGGCTGAGCGGCCCGATTTTCGCCGACCAAGTGGTGGCCGCCGCCGCGGAGCCGGTCGCGACCCCGGTCTATGCCGGCGGTTTCGCCGCCGCCGAGGCCGAATTCCTGCTTCGCATCGGCACCGCGCCCGACCCGGCCAAGCACGACTACACGCTGGCCGAGGCGACCGCGCTGATCGACGCGGTCCATGTCGGGATCGAGATCGCCAGCTCACCCTTCCCCGGCATCAACAGCAATGGCCCGCTCGTCACCATTTCCGATTTCGGCAACAACAACGGGATCGTCGTGGGGCGCGCGATCGCGGACTGGCGTGACGCCGACCTGCTGGATTGGCCGGTCAGCCTGACCATCAACGGCGCGGATACGGGCATTCTGACCGCCGCCACGATGCTCGACGGCCCGTTCGGCGCCGCACGCTTCCTGTTCGAACATATGGCGCGGCGCGGGATTGCACTGACCCAGGGCCAGTGGATTTCGAGCGGCGCGGTGTCGGGGGTCCACCCCGTCGCGATCGGCGACGCCGTCGTCGCGCATTTCAACAACGCTTACACGGTCGAATGCACGATCGCCGCGCGCTGACGCGGTCACGGTTCGGGAGAAGACGAGATGGCCAGCCGCAACCCGCCCGTAGCTGACGTGCCCGCGCCGATGCCGGGTGCGATCGCCGACGCCGCCGCATCGCGGGTCGGACGCTACCGCTGGGTGATCTGCGGGCTGCTCTTCGCGGCAACCGCGATCAACTACATCGACCGGCAGATGATCAGCGTGCTGAAACCCGATCTGTCGGTCGAATTCGGCTGGTCGGAAACCGATTACGCCAACATCATCTTCTGGTTCCAGACCGCGTACGCGATCGGCTATCTCGGTTTCGGGCGGATCGTCGATGGCATCGGGGCACGCTTCGGTTACGCGATCGCGGTCGTGATCTGGACCGTCGCGCACATGGCGCACGGCGGGGTGCACAGCGTCACCCAGTTCGCGATGGCGCGCTTCGGCCTGGGCATCGGCGAAAGCGGCAATTTCCCGGGCGGGGTAAAGGCGGTCGCCGACTGGTTCCCGGTCAAGGAACGCGCGCTCGCAATCGGCATATTCAACGCCGGGGCGAACGTCGGCGCGATCTGCACGCCGCTGCTGATCTGGGCGCTGGTCCCCGCGATCGGCTGGCGGATGACCTTCGTCGTCACCGGGGTGTTCGGGCTGATCTGGCTCGTCGCGTGGCTCATCATGTTCCGCAACTCGCCGCGCGAGCACGCGAAGGTCGGGACCGCCGAAGCCGCCTATATCGAACAGGATCCCGCCGACCCGGTCGTGGAGACCAAGGGGCTGTGGACCAAGCTGCTGCGCAAGCGCGAGACCTGGGCCTATGCGCTCGGCAAGTTCTTCATCGACCCGATCTGGTGGTTCTACCTGTTCTGGCTGCCGGGCTATCTCGGCAAGCAATACGGGCTCAACCTGACCAGCTGGGACACGCCTAAGGCGGCGATCGCGATCGCGCTGATCTACCTGATCTCCGACGTGGGCTCGATCGCGGGCGGCTGGCTGTCGTCGGCGATGCTCAAGCGCGGCGCGAGCGTGAATCGCGCGCGTAAGCTGACGATGCTGGTCTGCGCGTTCTTCGTGCTGCCCGTCATGTTCGCGACCGCGGTCGGCAATCTGTGGGTCAGCGTCGCGATCATCGGCGTGGCGGCGGCCGCGCACCAGGCGTTCTCGGCCAACCTCTACACGCTCCCGTCCGATCTGTTCCCGCGCTATGCGGTCGGCTCGGTCATCGGTATCGGCGGCACATTGGGCGCGGTCGGGGGAATGTTCTTCTCCAAATACGCCGGCTACGTCCTCGACGCCTTGGGCAGCTACACCCCGCTGTTCGTCGCGGCGGGAGCGGCGTACTTCCTGGCGATCTTGGCGATCCACCTGCTCAGTCCGCGGCTCGAACGAACCGAAGCTTAACCCACGGCAAGTTCGTCGAAAAACTGGCTGACCTAGATTAGACCGACGGGATTCGGCGCAACCTAACGCGGCGATGTCGCATTGACCCGGGGAACCGAGCGTGAAGCTCGCCGAACCGGGGATCATCATCGTGACCATTCAGCCGCTTGCCGCGCGTCCACTCCTGCTGTGCTTTTCACATCTCCGGTGGGATTTCGTCTTTCAACGCCCGCAGCAGCTGATGACCCGATTTGCCGAGCGCTATCGGGTGCTGTTCTGGGAAGAGCCGCTGTCCGGCCCGGGCGCGCCCCGGCTCGAGCGGCGTGTCGACCCGAGCGGGATCGAGGTGCTCGTGCCCCATGTCCCCGCCGACACCCCGGCGGTACTGGTCGATACGGCGATCGCCGGTTTGCTCGACGCGTTCCTGCGCGATGCCGGGCCGATTGCGGTGCGGTGGTATTATTCGCCGATGATGCTGCCCGCGTCGCGCGCGGTCGATGCGTCCTGCACGGTTTACGACTGCATGGACGAACTGGCCAACTTCCGTTTCGCACCGCCCCAGCTCCTCGAACTGGAGCAGGAATTGTTGGCCGCTGCCGATGTCGTCTTCACCGGCGGCTATAGCTTGTACGAAGCCAAACGTGGTCGTCACCCCAACGTCCACCCCTTCCCCTCGAGCGTCGATGTCGCGCATTTCGCGGGGGCGCGGACGATGCCCGTGGCGGGGCGGCGGACCCTGCCCCGGCTCGGTTTCTACGGCGTCATCGACGAACGGATGGACTTGGCCCTGCTCGACGCGCTGGCGACCGCGCGGCCTGATTGGGAGATCGAGATGGTCGGGCCGATCGTCAAGATCGCGGCCGAGGACCTGCCGCAGCGTCCCAACCTCAGCTATCCGGGTGCCCGCAGCTACGACGAGCTGCCCGGCGTGGTCGCGGCGTGGGACGTCGCGCTGATGCCCTTTGCGATCAACGAGGCGACGCGCTTCATCAGCCCGACCAAGACCCCGGAATATCTCGCCGCGGGACGCCCGGTGGTCTCGACCGATATCACCGACGTGCGCCGTCACTACGGCAGCCTGCAGGGCGTCCGCATCGCCGACGATGCCGACGCCTTCATCGCCGCCTGCGACGCCGCGCTGGCGATGGGCCGCGATGGCGATGGATGGCTGGGCGAAGTCGATGTCGCGCTTGCCGCAATGTCGTGGGACGTCACCACCGACGCGATGCTGGCGGCGATCGACGCCGCCAGTGCGCGCCGCGTCCCGCAGGCCAAACGCTACGACGTATTGGTCGTCGGTGCGGGCTTTGCCGGGTCGGTAATGGCGGAGCGGCTCGCCGCCGATGCGGGGCTCAAAGTGCTGGTGATCGATCGCCGCCCGCACGTCGCCGGCAACGCCTTCGACCGGCTCGACGCGGCGGGGGTGCTGATCCACCAATACGGACCGCACATCTTCCACACCAACAGCGCCGAGATCGCCGATTATCTGTCGCGCTTCACCGACTGGCGGCCCTACGAACACCGCGTGCTGGCCGAGGTCGATGACAAACTGGTGCCGATGCCGATCAACCGCACGACGCTGAACGCGCTCTACGACGCGGGTCTCACCAGCGATGCCGAGGCTGCGGATTTTCTGGCGGACCGCGCCGAACCGGTCGCGAGCGTGCGCACGTCGGAAGATGTCGTCGTCGCCGCGGTCGGGCGCGACCTCTACCAGAAATTCTTTCGCGGCTACACCCGCAAGCAATGGGGGTTGGACCCTTCGGAGCTCGACAAGAGCGTCACCGCGCGCGTCCCGACCCGGACCAGCACCGACGACCGCTATTTCACCGACAGCTTTCAGGCGATGCCGGCGGCGGGCTACACCGCGATGTTCGCGGCGATGCTCGACCACCCCAACATCGAGGTGCTGACCGGGGTCGAATTCACCGCCATCCGCGACCTGGTCAGCGTCGATCACATCGTCTTTACCGGCCCGGTCGATGAATATTTCGGGCGCTGCTTCGGCCAGCTCCCGTATCGTTCGCTCAGCTTCCGTCACGAGACGCTGGCACAGGAGCGGTTCCAGACGGTCGCGACGGTCAATTACCCCGACGAGGCGATCCCGCACACCCGTATTACCGAATACAAGCATCTGACCGGTCAGAGCGCGCCCGCGACCAGCATCACCTACGAATATCCGACCGCCGAGGGCGATCCCTATTATCCAATCCCGCGCGCCGAGAATCAGGCGCTCTACAAGCGTTACGAAGCGCTCGCCGATGCGGAGCCCGGGGTGACCTTCGTCGGGCGGCTCGCGACCTATCGCTATTACAACATGGATCAGGTCGTGGGTCAGGCGCTGGCGACCTATCGCCGCCTGAAACCCGAATTGACCCGCGCCGACGCCGCGGCGGAATTCGCCTGACCGCGGCGACCCCGCCGATGACCGGCCCGTTCGCCAGCTTCGTGATGGGCGGCTTCGAATGTTCGACGCAGCGGCGGCGTGATGGCGTCCGGCTCGATGTCCTCGCCGCCACCGCCCACGCCCGGCTGGCGGCGCAGGACTACCGGCAGCTCCGCGCGCACGGCATCCAGACGGTGCGCGACGGGCTGCGCTGGCATCTGATCGAACCCGAGCCCGGGCGGTTCGACTGGTCGCGGTTCGACCCGATGCTGGCGGCGGCGCGCGAGACGGGTACGCAGGTGATCTGGGATTTGCTCCACTACGGCTGGCCCGACTGGACCAACCCGTTCGACGCCGATTTCATCGAAGCCTTCGCACATTTCGCCGAAGCCGCCGCGCGGCGGATCGCGCCGGGCGGCTTTTACGTCGCGATCAACGAGATCAGCTTTCTTGCCTGGGCGGGGGGCGAGGTCGGCTACCTAAACCCGTTCGTCCACGGCCGCGGCGAAGAATTGAAGATGATCCTGTGCCGCGCTGCGATCGCCGCGACCCGCCGGATTCGCCGGGTCGATCCGGCCGCGACGATGGTCTGCGCCGAACCCCTGATCCGCGCGCACCCGATCGACACCAGCGACGCCGCGGTCGAGCACGCCCGCGCCCGCACCGCGATCCAGTACGACGCGACCGATTGTCTGCTCGGCCGTCGCAATCCCGAATATGGCGGCGGCGAAGCGATGCTCGACGTCATTGGGGTCAACTACTACCCGCAAAATCAATGGTGGCCGCACGAGCCCGTCGTTACCCTGCCCGCCGCCCGGCAAGCCCCGCTAGCCGACCTGCTGACTGCAGCGAGCGCGCATTTCGACCGTCCGTTGTTGATTGCCGAAACCGGCTGCGAAGGCGACGCGCGTGCCGACTGGTTCCGGATGATCGCGCGCGAAGCCCGCACGGCGGAAGCCCGCGGGGTGACGATGCTGGGCATCTGCCTCTACCCGATCCTCGATCACCCCGGCTGGGATGACGACCGGCATTGCGAGAATGGGTTGCTGTGCGGCTACAGCGCGTCGCCGCGACCGGTCCACGCCCCGCTCGCCACCGCGATCGCCGAGTTTACAGCACCCGCAGCAGCAGCCTGACCGGCTGCACCACCGCCGCGACCGGCAGCACGAGCGCGCACGCCGCCCAGAAAGTCGCGCTTTTCCACGGCGATTCGATGCGCGCATCGTCCTGCCAGAGCGGGCGCGGGTCGGTGAGGGCGGAGGCGATCATCGAACGGTCCTTCCACGAATGCGACCGGCGTCATCATACGCGCCGATTGTGACAGCCGAATCACGGACGCGTGACGGTCCCGTGACGCCCTGCTAGGGCCCGCGCGATGAGTGAACCCCAGCAGCATTGCGGTCTGATCGCGGTCGTCGGCGCCCCCAACGCGGGCAAATCGACGCTCGTGAATCACCTCGTCGGGCAAAAGGTCGCGATCGTCAGCCCCAAGGCGCAGACCACCCGCGCCCGCCTGCTCGGCGTCGCGATCGAGGGCGAGACTCAATTGCTGCTGGTCGACACCCCCGGCATTTTCGAGCCCAAGCGCCGCCTCGACCGCGCGATGGTCGCTGCGGCGTGGGGCGGGGCCGAGGGTGCCGACGTGATCGCGCTGGTGGTCGACGGCAAGGGTGGGCTGGGCAGCAAGGTCACCGACATCGTCGAAAGCCTGAAGGGCCGCCCCGAGCCCAAGCACTTGATCCTCAACAAGGTCGATCTCGCGGCGAAGGAAAAGCTGCTCGTGCACGCCGAGAAGCTGAACGCCTTGTGCCACTTCGACGAGACCTGGTTCGTCAGCGCCGAGACCGGCGACGGCGTCCCCGAACTGAAAACCGCGCTGGCCAAGCTGCTGCCCCCCGGCCCGTGGCACTATCCCGCAGACCAGGTCAGCGACGCGACCGAACGCGCGCTGGCGGCCGAGGTCACGCGCGAACAGCTCTACCTCCAGCTCCACGCCGAACTTCCGTACGCGTCGATGATCGAGACCGAGAAATTCGACGAACGCGCCGACGGCTCGGTCGAGATCCACCAGCAGATCCTGGTCGAACGCCCGACCCAGCGCGCGATCGTGCTGGGCAAAGGCGGCGCGCGCATCAAGGAAATCGGCGCGCGCTCACGCGTGCAACTGGCGCACCTGCTCGACCGCCCGGTCCACCTCTACCTCCACGTCAAGGTCCGCCCCGGCTGGGACGAGGCCCGCGAGGTCTACCGCGACATCGGACTGGAGTGGGTCGAGTGAGGCTAACCGTCCCGCAACATCCGCGC
This sequence comes from Pseudomonadota bacterium, assembly GCA_040385975.1. Classification (GTDB taxonomy): domain Bacteria; phylum Pseudomonadota; class Alphaproteobacteria; order Sphingomonadales; family Sphingomonadaceae; genus Sphingomonas. Next base: position 12,716 of record JAZKGJ010000141.1, read on the forward strand.
GCTAGGACGCGGCCATGACCTCCCTCAAAGTCGCCATCGTCCAGGCCGCGCCGGTCCCGCTCGCGATCGATTTCGGGATCACCCAGCTGGTCGAACTGGTCGGCGATGCGATCGACACCGGGGCGCAGCTGATCGCGTTCGGGGAGACCTTCCTCGGCGGCTATCCGCTCTGGCTCGACGAAGCGCCCGGCGCGGCATTGTGGGATCATAAGGGGACGCAGGGGCTCCACGCGATCCTGCTCGACCAAGCGATTCGCGCGGGCGACCCCCGCCTCGCGCCGCTGCAGGCGCTGGTCGACAAGGCGGGCGTATTGGTTTCGGTCGGCGCGCATGAGCGTGTCCGCGGCAGTCTCTATAATGCGCAATTGCTGTTCCGCCCGGGCGAAGCACCCCTGGTCCACCGCAAGCTGGTGCCGACGCACGGCGAGCGCATGATCTGGGGCCGCGGCGACGGCTCCACGCTCGGCGTCCACCAGGCCGACTGGGGCAATGTCGGGCAGGCGATCTGCTGGGAACATTGGATGCCGTTCCTGCGCGCCGCGCTTCACCACTCCGGCGAGAGCGTCCATGTCGCCGCCTGGCCGACGGTGCGCGAGGCCTATGCGGTCGCGTCGCGGCATTACGCGTTCGAGGGGCGCTGTTACGTGCTCGCGGCGGGGACGATCCAGCACCGCGATCATCTGCTCGAAGGGCTCGCGCTCGTCGGCCACGACGCCGAGGTCGCCGCGCTGCTGAAAGGGATGCCCGACGGCTGGCTGCAGACCGGCGGCAGCCTGATCGCCGCGCCCGACACGACCATCCTCGCGCAGGCCGGGACCGAGCCCGACATTCTCGTCGCCGATCTCGACCTCAGCGTTATCGGCCGCGGGCTGACATCGCTCGACACCGACGGCCATTACGCGCGTCCCGACGTGTTCGAACTTCACGTCGATCGCCGCGCAAAGGCGGGGGTGACGACGATGGCGAATGGCTCGACCAGGCTCTAGGCTCGCGACCGTGGCCGAGACTGTCGATACGAAGCCCGCCGCGGCGCCGGCTACCTGGGCGCAGGGCCGCCGCGACGGGCTGCGGCTGGCGCTGTCGATCCTGGCGACCGAAGAGGAAAAATGGGCCGCGTTGCTCGGCGAAAGCCGGTCGGGGCGGACCAACGCCGTTCGCAAGGTGCGTCACAAGGCGTTCAAGGTCGCGCGCTCGCGCGTTCAGACCGCGCTGAACCGGCTCGCCCCCAAGGACGACGCAGCGCTGACCGACGAACTCGTGACGGCGCTCGATAAAGCGGGGCTGTAACTGTAGCGTCGCTCGGATGACCGAGGCCGATTTCCTCACCCTGCTCCGCACGCTGCCGCTGCACCCCGGCGCGCTGGGGCTGGCCAACGACGCCGCGCGGCTGGCGGGCGAGTTCGTCGTCACCACCGATACGCTGGTCGAGGGCGTGCACTTCCTGCCCGCCGATCCGCCCGACGACGTCGCGTGGAAACTGGTCGCGGTGAACTTGTCCGATCTTGCCGGCAAGGGCGCCGCCCCGGTCGCGGTGCTGCTCAACTATCCGCTGTCGGAGGACGGCTGGGACCGCGCGTTCGTCGCCGGGCTCGCCGCGGCGTTGCGGGAATTCGATTGCGCGCTGCTGGGCGGCGATACGGTGTCCTTGCCCCCCGGCGCGCCCCGCGTCCTGACGCTGACCGCGTTCGGTGCCGGTGTCGGAAGTGCGCGCAGCGGAGCGCAGCCCGGCGATGCGCTCTGGGTCTGCGGCACTATCGGCGACGCCGGTGCCGGACTGCGGATCGCGCGCGGTGCGTCCGGCCCGCCCGCGCTCCTCGCCGCCTATCGCCGTCCGCGCCCGTTGCTGGCCGATGGGCAGGCGCTCGCCCCCCACGTCGGCGCAATGATGGATGTCAGCGACGGGCTGTTGCTCGACGCGAGCCGGATGGCGGCTGCCAGCGACCTCGCGGTGACGATCGAGCTGAGGTCCGTCCCGTTGTCGCCCGCGCTGCGCGGCTTCGACCCCGACCCGCTCATCGCCGCGACCGCGGGGGACGATTACGCCTTGCTCTTCGCGCTGCCCCCCGGTGTCGTCCCGACCGTCCCCGCCGCGCGCATCGGCCGTTTCGCACCCGGCAGCGGCCTGACGCTCACCGACCGCGGCGCGCCCGTCGCGCTTCCCGCTAACCTGGGTTGGCTCCACGCCGCACCGCTTGCCTAACGCCCGCGCGGCTTTATAGGACCGCGCCACAAATCACGCGCGCCCGGGGGCTGAACCGGCGGCGCTTCCATTGGGGAATATCACACGATGACGACCGTTTATGTCGCCATGCTCTGCGGCCTGCTTGCCGTGCTCTATGGCATTGTCACCACCCGTCAGGTGCTGCGCGCGTCGCCCGGCAACGAGCGGATGCAGGACATCGCCGCGGCGATCGCGGAAGGGGCGAAGGCCTATCTCGCGCGGCAATATCTGACCATCGCCGTCGTCGGCGTCATCGTCGCCGGGCTGGTCGCCTATTTCCTCGGGCCGATCTCCGCGGGTGGATTCGCGCTCGGCGCGATCCTGTCGGGGGTGACCGGGTTCATCGGCATGAACATCTCGGTCAAGGCGAATGTCCGCACCGCGGAGGCCGCGCGTTTCTCGCTCCAGGCGGGTCTGACCATGGCGTTCCGTTCGGGCGCGATCACCGGGATGCTGGTCGCCGGGCTCGGCCTGCTGTCGATCGCCGGGCTGTTCTGGGGCCTGATCGAATTGGCAGGGTATGAGCTGACCGCCGAAGTGGATCGCCGCGTCATCATCGACGCGCTCGTCGCGCTCGCGTTCGGCGCGTCGCTGATCTCGATCTTCGCGCGTCTGGGCGGCGGCATCTTCACCAAGGCCGCCGACGTCGGTGCCGATCTGGTCGGCAAGGTCGAGGCCGGGATTCCGGAAGACGACCCCCGCAACCCCGCGACGATCGCCGACAACGTCGGTGACAACGTCGGCGACTGCGCCGGCATGGCCGCCGACCTGTTCGAAACCTATGTCGTCACCCTGGGCGTGACGATGGCGTCGATCGCACTGCTGCTCCCCAACGCCGACAGCCTGCAGGCGCTGATGACGCTGCCGCTGATGGTCGGCGGGGTGTGCATCATCACCTCGATCATCGGCACCTATTTCGTCCGCCTCGGCGGCGGCTCGATCATGGGCGCGCTGTACAAGGGGTTCTGGACGACGGTCATCCTGTCCGTCCCGGCGATCTGGCTCGCGACGCAATATGTCGTCGGCGACATGTCGGCGGTGCTGGGCGGCTCGACGACGCTCGGCGACGTGACCGGCTCGCTGACCTCGGCCGCGGTCGACGGCTCGACCGCGCCGCTGACCTTCACCGGGTGGAAGCTGTTCTGGTGCATGATGATCGGGCTGGGCCTGACCGGCGCGCTGGTCTGGATCACCGAATATTACACCGGCACCAACTACCGCCCGGTCCGCAGCATCGCCGCGGCGTCGGAGACGGGTCACGGCACCAACGTGATCCAGGGCCTCGCGGTCAGCCTGGAGAGCCCGGCGCTGCCGACGATCGTCATCTCGGTCGCGGTCATCGCGTGCTACCAGTTCGCCGGGATCATCGGCATCGCGTTCGGCGCGACCTCGATGCTGGCGCTGGCGGGGATGGTGGTCGCGCTCGACGCGTACGGCCCGGTCACCGACAACGCCGGCGGCATTGCCGAAATGGCGGGGCTGCCCGACGACGTTCGCCATCGCACCGATGCGTTGGACGCGGTCGGCAACACCACCAAGGCGGTGACCAAGGGCTATGCGATCGGTTCGGCCGCGCTCGCCGCGCTGGTCCTGTTCGGGGCGTATACGACCGACCTCGGCATTTATTTCCCCGAACTGACCGTCAACTTCTCGCTCAGCAACCCGTACGTCATCGTCGGGCTGCTGCTCGGCGCGCTGCTGCCGTTCAGCTTCGGCGCGTTCGGGATGACCGCGGTCGGCCGCGCGGCCGGTGCGGTGGTCGAGGACGTTCGCGCCCAGTTCCGCGACAACCCCGGGATCATGGCCGGGACCTCGCGCCCCGACTACGCCCGCACCGTCGATCTGGTGACCAAGGCCGCGATCAAGGAGATGATCATCCCCTCGCTGCTGCCGGTGCTGACCCCGATCGCGGTGTATTACATCATCCTGGGCGTGTCGGATCAGGCCAGCGCGTTCGCCGCGCTCGGCGCGCTATTGCTGGGCGTGATCGTGTCGGGGCTGTTCGTCGCGATTTCGATGACGTCGGGCGGCGGCGCGTGGGATAACGCCAAGAAGTTCATCGAGGACGGCCATCACGGCGGCAAGGGCAGCGAGGCCCATAAGGCCGCGGTGACCGGCGACACGGTTGGCGATCCGTACAAGGATACCGCGGGTCCCGCGGTCAATCCGATGATCAAGATCACCAACATCGTCGCGCTGCTCCTGCTCGCAGCGCTCGCCCACGCCGCCTGACACAGGCGACCTGCGGGCACGGAAAGCCCCGCCGCGGCCGGTCCGCGGCGGGGCTTTTCATGTGCGCTGCGTTGCGTGCCGGTGCGACCGCGGCTAGCCTTTAACGCATTGCGAAGGAGACGAAATGCAAACGCGCGCTTGGTGGCTATCGTTTGCGGCATGGTGCTGGCTCGCCGGCCCGCTCCTCGCTCAGACCGCGTTCCCGGGGTCCGGGCCGACGCCGGCCGCCAAGACGCCCCGCCCGCTCACCCAATTCGCCGAACTGCCGCTCCTGCAGGGACCGAAAATTTCGCCCAACGGCAAGCTCGCCGCCACCCAACTTGCGGTCGGCGGCAAGCAATATCTCGCGATCGTCCCGCTCGACGGCGGCGCGCCGCGGCTGATCGCGGTCGGGGATCTGGACCTCAACTGGTGGCGCTGGGTCAACGACGACTGGCTGGTGGTCGGGATCGGCGACCGCGACTCGCTGCCCGAAATCGGGGACATCTATGTGCGGCGCGCGGTCGGGGTCGGAGTGACCACCAAAAAGCTCGTGCCGCTGGCCACGCGCGACGCGGCGCAGAATGCCGACGATTTGATCTGGGTGGCGCGCGACGGCACCCCGCGCGTGCTGCTCGCGGTGCAGAAGTCGCTGTTCACCGACTCTCCCGATTTCTGGCCCGAGGTCATCGAAATCGACGTGTCGACCGGGCGTTCGCGGCGGGTGATGGCCCCGCGTGAGGAAATCTTTGACTGGGTGGCGGATGGCGACGGGACGGTCCGGATGGGGATCGGCCGCTCGCTCGACGGGCGCACCTTGCGCGCGATCTACCGCGACGGCCCGGCCAGCCCGTTCCGTCAGATCGTCCGCTCCACCAAGGTCACCGACGCGATCGTTCTCCCCGCGCTGTTCCTGCCCGAAGCCGGCCAGGCGCTGGCGCTGGCCGACGACGAAAACGGATTGAGCGCGATCTTCGAATTCGACGTCAACGAACTGAAGCTCGGCAAGCGGCGCTACGCCAGTGCCGGCTTCGATATCGCCGGCTATGCGACGACCGACGACGGCAAGGGCCTCGCCGGCATTTCCTACCTGGACGACGCCGCGCGCCGCGAATGGATCGATCCCGATCTGGCGGCCATGCAGCGCGACCTGGCGCAGAGCGTGCAGGGCGGTTCGGCGCGAATTGTCAGCTACAGCGCCGATCACAAGCGCGCGATCGTCTTCGTCGGCGCGCCCAGTTCGCCCGGCGCATATTATATCTACGACCGCCCCAGCGAAGACCTGCGCCTGATGGCGATGGTCAACGCGACGATCGGCGCGGCGCGGCTGAACCCGGTGCGCACCATCCGGTATCAGGCCCGCGACGGGCTGGAGATCGCGGCGGTCCTGACGCTCCCCCGTTTGCGCGCGGCCAAGCAACTCCCGCTGATCGTCCTGCCGCATGGCGGTCCGTTCGCGCGCGATAGCGAGGAATGGGATTGGTGGGCGCAGGCGCTGGCCGAGCGCGGCTATGCCGTCGTCCAGCCCAATTACCGCGGGTCGTCGGGATACGGCACGCCCTTCACCAAGAAAGGCGAAGGACAATGGGGGCTGGCGATGCAGGACGATCTGATCGACGCGATCGCCCACCTCGGCAAACAGGGCATCGCCGATCCCACCCGCGTGTGCATCGCGGGCGCGTCCTACGGCGGCTATGCGGCGATGCGCGCGACGCAGCGAGACACCGCGCATTATCGCTGCGCGATTTCCTACGCCGGCGTGTCCGACCTGGGGCGGATGAAACGCTACGACGCGCAGTTTTTGGCGGCGGGCGTCCGCGCCGACTGGATGAAGCGCCAGGCGAACGACTTTCGCGAGGTATCGCCGCTGACCGCGCCCGAACGGACCGCGCTACCGCTGCTGCTGATGCATGGTCGCAAGGACACCGTGGTGCCGGTCGATCAATCGCGCGCGCTGGCCAACCGGTTGCGCCAGCTCGGCAAGCCGGTGACCTATATCGAACAGCCGCTCGGCGATCATCACTTCAGCCGCGGCGAGGACCGGCTGGAATTCCTGAGCGCGATGCAGGCGTTTCTCGACCGGCACAATCCGGCCGACGTGCCCACGC
>JAZKGJ010000142.1:0-12365 GCA_040385975.1 Pseudomonadota bacterium
AGGGCGAGCTGAAGCTGCCCAAATTCGATATCTCGGCGGAGAATCTTGACCTCGACGGGGTCAAGCTGTTCCCCGGATCGACCGTGCGCGGGGTCAACGTCGATGCGAACGAAACGCCGCAGAACGACGGCGGCACGGTCCGGATCTCCTTTGCCAGCCCGGCTACCCCCGCCGCGGTGCGCGACCATTTCCGCAAGCAGTTCGCCGACGCCGGCTTCAAGGTCGCCGACGCGGGCACCGGAATGACCGGGACGACAAAAGACAACAAGCCGGTGACGCTCACGCTGAGCGCCGACGGCGCCGACAAGGCGACGGGCGAACTGACGGTCGGCGGCGGCGGCTGACTATTGCGGCGCGCCGAAAGCGGGTATCGTTGCGGTTCCCCAGCTACGGATTCGCGACATGCTCGATACCCCGCCCGCCCCCACCGACACCGCGGACGTTCCGCCGCTTAGCCTGGCCGAACAGGCCAGCGACCCCGATGGTTTCGCACAGGCGTTCGGCACGTCGTTTCAGCGTTATGGTTTCGCGGTCATATCCGATCACGGCATCCCGCAGGATCTGATCGCGCGCGCCTGGGCGGCGACCGAAAAGCTGTTCGCGCTGCCCGACGCGGAAAAGCGCGGCTATTTCGTCGAAGGCGGCGGTGGCGCGCGCGGCTACACGCCGTTCAAGACCGAAATCGCCAAGGGCGCGAGCGCGGTCGACCTGAAGGAATTCTGGCACGTCGGGCGCGAATTGCCGGCGGGGCACCGCTTCGCCGCGCAGATGTCGCCCAACATCTGGCCCGAGCGCCCGGCGGCGTTTCGCGACACCTTCATCGAACTGTTCGCAGCGTTCGACACCGCAGGCGACAAGTTGCTGTCGGCGATCGCGCGCTACCTGGGGCTTGCGCCCGATTGGTTCGACCATGCGGTCCGCGACGGCAACAGCGTGCTGCGACTGCTCCACTATCCGCCGATCCCGGTCGATGCCGAGGGCGTGCGTGCCGGCGCGCATGAAGACATCAACCTCATCACGCTGCTGCTGGGAGCCGAAGAAGCGGGGCTCGAACTGCTCGACCGGGACGGCAAGTGGCTCGCGATCAAACCGCCCGAGGGGGCTCTGGTGGTGAACGTCGGCGACATGCTTCAGCGGCTGACCAACCACGTGCTGCCTTCGACCACCCACCGCGTCGTCAACCCGCCGCCAGAGCGCCGCGGCCATTCGCGCTATTCGATGCCTTTCTTCCTCCACCCCGCGCCCGATTTCCTGATCGAGACGCTGCCGGGTACGATCACCGCGGACAATCCGAATCGTTATCCGACCCCGATCACCGCGCACGATTATCTGCACGAGCGGCTGGTCGAGATCGGGCTGGTCAAGAAGTAGCGCACGCCGAACAATCCACCCGTCACCCTGAACCCTTCGACGAGCTCAGGGCATGCTTGTTTCAGGGTCCATCGTGCCGCACAGACGCGGCCGCGGTGCCTGTCGCACCATGGCTGCTGAAACCAGTTCAGCATGACGGCGGGATAGATCAATGACAGCACCCCTCCGCATCGCGCTCGCCGGGCTCGGCACCGTGGGGGGCGGCGTAATCCGGCTGCTCGCCACCAATGCTGAGCTGATCGCGCGGCGGGCCGGGCGGCGGATCGAGATCGTCGCGATTTCCGCGCGCGACCGCAGCCGCGACCGCGGGGTCGATATTTCCGCTTTCGCCTGGGAGGACGATGCCGCCCGGCTGGCCGAACTCAGCGATGTCGATGTGGTGGTCGAACTGATCGGCGGGAGCGACGGCCCCGCGTTGACGCTCGCGCGCGCCGCGCTGGCGGCGAACAAGTCGCTGGTCACGGCCAACAAGGCGATGATCGCGCATCACGGCTTCGAACTGGCGCGGTCGGCCGAAGCCGCGGGGGTCGCGCTGAAGTTCGAGGCCGCCGTTGCCGGGGGCGTGCCGGTCATCAAGGGGCTGCGCGAGGGTGCCGCCGCCAATGCGCTAACCCGCGTGTCGGGCATCCTCAACGGCACCTGCAACTTCATCCTGTCGAAGATGGAAGCTGAAGGTCGCGACTTTGCCGAGGTGCTGGCCGAAGCGCAGGCGCTGGGGTTCGCCGAGGCGGACCCCTCGTTCGACATCGACGGGGTCGATGCGGCGCACAAGCTCGCCATCCTGGCCGCGGTCGCGTTCGGGGTGCGGCCAAGTTTCGACCATGTTGCCGCGACCGGGATCCGCCACCTGCTTGCCGCCGACATCGCCGAGGCTGCGGCACTGGGATTTCGTGTTCGCTTGCTCGGGATCGCCGAGGACGGATCGAACGGAATGTTCCAGCGCGTCCATCCCCACCTCGTCCCGCTCGACCATCCGCTTGCCCATGTCACCGGCGCGACCAACGCGGTCGTCGCGGAGGGCGATTTCGTCGGGCGATTGCTGTTCCAGGGCGCGGGCGCGGGCGACGGCCCGACCGCGAGCGCGGTGGTCGCCGACCTGATCGACGTCGCCAGAAATTGGGCCAGAAATGGGGCGCGCGGTGAGGCCGGCCCGGCGTTTGCGATGCGGGCAGGCGAACTCGTCGAACCCACCGCCGCCGACACCGGTAATCGCCGGGCGCGCAATTACCTCCGCTTCGCGGTCGCCGACCGGGTCGGGGTGTTGGCCGAGATTGCCGCCGCGATGCGCGACGCGGGGGTGTCGATCGAAAGCCTGATCCAGCGGGGAGTCAGTGATGACGGCGAGGCGCTGGTCGCGATCGTCACCCACGAGGGGCCGGAGCGCTGCGTCACCGCGGCGATCGAACGGCTGCGGGGCTCGCCCAGCCTGCGCGGGCTGCCGCTCTGGATGCCGATCCTCGACGCCTAGTCGGCGATCTCGCGTGCGGTCATCCGGCGCGTTCCGCTCGCGTTGGTGACCAGCCCCAGTCCGACCTTGCCGCAACCGATCAGGAACGCGCTCTTCTCGGCGCAATTGTCGCGTTTCGCCTGGAGCCGTTCGCGCTCGTCATGCACGCCTTCGTGGCGCGGGTCGCCGGGTTCCGACGCGCTGGCAAGCGGGAGCCGGTAGCGGTCGGCCTGGCGCCGCCCGCATACCACGACCTCCGCCCCCGCCGTGTCGGGGACGCATCTGATCGTCGCGGCGGTGCGCTCAAGATGATGTACCATCAGCGTGGCGGCGTCGGGCGCGCCGGCCAGCAGCATCAGCAACCACATCTCGGTCTCCTCGCGGCCGGTCTAGCACCCCCGTTCGCCTCGACAAGCCCGCCGCCCACCCCTATCCGCGACCGCAACCAGATCCCGGAGAGCCAATGTCCGCCGCCGCCACCAACGTTCTCGACCGCGTCCTTGTCCTCGAAATGGTGCGAGTCACCGAAGCCGCTGCGATCGCCGCGGCGTCGCTGGTCGGGCGCGGCGACGAAAAGGCCGCCGACGCTGCCGCGGTCGAAGCGATGCGCGATGCGCTCAACAGCCTGGAGATCGACGGTACCGTCGTGATCGGCGAGGGCGAGCGCGACGAGGCGCCGATGCTGTTCATAGGCGAAAAGGTCGGCAGCGCGCAAGGAACCGGGCCGAAGATCGACATTGCGCTCGATCCGCTCGAAGGTACCACGATCTGCGCGAAGGCCGGGCCGAACAGCCTGGCGGTGCTGGCGATCGCCGAAGCCGGGGATTTGCTCAACGCGCCCGACGTCTACATGGACAAGCTCGCGGTCGGGCCGGGCTACCCCGCCGATGTGCTCGACCTCGATAAGTCGCCGACCGAGAACATTGCCGCGGTCGCCGCCGCCAAGGGCGTGAAGCCCAGCGAGATCATCGCGTGCGTGCTCGACCGGCCGCGGCACGAGGCGCTGATCGCCGAATTGCGCGGCATCGGCTGCGGCGTGATGCTGATCGGCGACGGCGATGTCGCAGGGGTGATCGCGACCACCAATCCCGACACCACCGTCGATATCTACATGGGCTCGGGCGGCGCGCCCGAGGGGGTGCTGGCATGCGCCGCGCTGCGGTGTATCGGCGGGCAGTTCAAGGGGCGGCTGCTGTTCCGCAACGACGACGAACGCGGTCGCGCGCACAAATGGGGAATCACCGACCTCGACAAGCAATATGACCTGACCGAGCTGGCCAAGGGCGACTGCATCTTTGCCGCGACGGGCGTGACCGACGGTTCGCTGTTGGCCGGGGTCAAGCGACGGAAGGGCGCGATGACGACCGAAAGCGTCGTGATGCGCGCGTCGTCGGGAACGGTCCGCTGGGTGAAGGGCGAACACCGCGATCGGTGAGGCAATCCGTCAGTTCTTGAGGCGCCAGCCGGTCCGGAATATCCACCAGATCACGCCCAGGCAAAGCGCAAGAAAACCGAGCGTGACCGCCAGGCTGATCCCGACCGCGACATCGCCGACCCCGAAGAAGCTCCAGCGGAACCCGCTGACCAGATAGACGACCGGGTTGAACAGGCTGACCGTGCGCCACGGTTCGGGCAGCATGTCGATCGAATAGAACGCCCCGCCAAGGAACGTCAGCGGGGTGATGAGCAGAGCGGGGACGAAATTGAGCTGTTCGAAGCTCTTCGCCCAGATGCCGAGGATGAAGCCGAACAGGCTGAACGCGACCGCGGTCAGCAGCAGGAAGGCGATCATCGCCAAGGGATGCGCGACCCGCAGATCGACGAAGAAGGCCGAAGTGGCCAAGATGATCAGCCCGAGCACCACCGACTTGGTCGCCGCCGCGCCGACATAGCCCAGCACCATTTCCATCGCGCTGATCGGCGCGGACAGCAATTCGTAGATCGTGCCGGTGAATTTGGGGAAGTAGATGCCGATCGAGGCGTTGCCGATGCTGTTGGTGAGCAACGCGAGCATGATCAGCCCGGGGACAATGAAGCTGCCGTAGCCGACCCCGCCGACCTGTTGCATCCGGCTGCCGATCGCGCCGCCGAAGACGATGAAATAGAGCGAGGTCGTCAGGACGGGCGCGACCAGGCTCTGCCACAGCGTACGCAGCGCGCGCGCCATTTCGAAGCGATAGATCGCCCACACGCCGTGGTGGTTGAACGCGATCACCATCCCCTCCCCTTTCGTCCGGCCCGAGCGTTGTCGGGGGCGTGGAAAGAAATCATCGTTTCTGCCCCACCAAGTCGACGAAAATGTCCTCGAGGCTCGATTTGCTCGTCTCGAGATCCGTGAATGCGATGCCGAGTTCGCCGAGCTTGCCGAGCAGCGACGGAATGCCGTTCCGGTCGGCCTGCGCGTCGAAGACGTAGCGCAGCGTGCGGCCTTCGTTGGCGAGCGTCAGGTCCCAGTCAGCCAGCTCCAGCGGCACGTCGCTCATCGGCTCGGTCAGCGCGATGTCCATCTCGCGCTTGCCGAGCTTCTTCATCAGCGCGGCCTTGTCGTCGACCAGCAGCAATTCGCCCTTGCTGATCACCCCGACGCGGTCGGCCATTTCCTCGGCCTCCTCGATATAATGCGTGGTCAGGATGATCGTGACGCCGCGTTCCTTCAGCCGCGCGATCAGTCGCCACATGTCGCGGCGCAGCTCGACATCGACCCCCGCGGTCGGTTCGTCGAGGAACAGGATGTCGGGCTCGTGGGCGAGCGCCTTGGCGATCAGCACGCGGCGCTTCATCCCGCTCGACAGCTCGATGATTTTCGTATCACGCTTGTCCCAGAGCGTCAGGTCACGCAGCAGCTGTTCGATATAGGCGTCGTGCCCCGACCGCCCGAACAGCCGCCGCGAAAAGCGCACCGTCGCGAGCACGGTTTCAAACGCGTCGGTGCTGAGCTCCTGCGGCACCAGCCCGATCATCGCGCGCGCGGCGCGGTAGTCGCGCAACGCATCGTGGCCCGCGACATCGACGCTCCCGCCGGTCGCGGTGACGACGCCGCAGACGATGTTGATCAGCGTCGTCTTGCCCGCGCCATTGGGGCCGAGCAACGCGAACAATTCGCCCTTATGTATTTCCAGGTCGGTCGGCCTGAGGGCCTCGAGGCCGCTGTCGTAGGTCTTGCAGACGCCGGTCAGCGTCAAAATCGGTTCAGCGCGCACGCGCGTCCTTAACCGCGTCCTGCAAAGCCGACAATTGCACCATGCCGACGATCACCCGGTCGCCGATCACCCAGCTCGGCGTGCCCGACATCCGAAGTTGGCGGGCAAGGCCGATGTTGCGCTTGATCTCTGCCTCCGCCGCGCGATCGACCTTCGCGGCTTGCGCGCGATCGACCCCGGCAGCCGCCGCGGTCGCGTTCAGCGTCGCCGGGGTGACTTGCCCGGCGCGATAGAGCGGGTCGTGGAAGGCGCGGAACCTGCCCTGCAACGCGGCGGCGTAGCTCAGCTTGGCGGCGTCGAAGCTTGCCTGGCTCAGCACCGGCAGTTCGCGAAACACCACGCGGACGTTGGGGTCGCTCTTCACCAATTGCGCCAGAATCGGCAGGCTCGCGCGGCAATACGTACAATTGTAATCAAAGAATTCGACGACGGTGACATCGCCCTTGGGGTTGCCGATCCACGCGTCGCCGACCGGAGTCTCGATCGCCGCGCGGTTGGCACCGACCGCCTTGCCGCTTTCGCGCTTTTCCAGCGCCGCCATCGCTTCGGGTATGACCTCCGGGTGCGCAAGCAGATAGCGGCGTACGTCGGCACCGGCCGGCCTCAACCCCACGGTCGCGCCGACCGCGGCCAGCGCGGTCGCGGTGGCAATCCCAATCGTCAGCACGACCTGCCCCCAATCGATCTTCATCTCTTCTTCCGGCGCGCTTCGTCGGCTGCGAAACCGCTGGTCAGCGCGATATCCTGCGCACGGATCCAGTCGGGGGTATTGGGGGTCAGCCCGATCATCGCCCGGCGCGCGCTGACCGCGGCGGCGCGGTCGTTGCCATTGAGGGCGGAGCGTTCGGCGGTCGCCAGCGCCACGCGCGCCTCGTCGCCCTTCAGTTCGTAGACCGTGCCGAGCTGATACCAGGCAAACGGATTCTGGTCGTCGCGCGCGACCGCCTGGCGCAGGACGCGTTCGGCTTCGGCATAATTGGCGGGATTTTCGGTCGCGATCAGCGCGTGGCCAAAGGTGGTGGCGATCAGCGGCGAATAGCGCGTCTCCTCGGTCGCGCGGCGCAGCGGAACGAGCGAATCGACCGGCTTTCCGGATTCCAGGAGGATCTGGCCCTTGATTTCGAGAAAATAGGGGTCGGCCGGATCGGCCTTCAGCAGCCCGGCAACCTCGGCATCGGCGCGCTCTGGATAGCCGCGCTTGTGCCAGGCGTAGGCGCGGGCATAGCGGGCGTACACGCTGGTGTCGGTTTCGGGGTAGAGATTGAGCGTTGTCTCGGGGCGGGCGATATAGCCGGTCAGCTTCGCCTTCACGCGCTTGAACTGCACTTCGAGCGCGGCGTCGAACGGCTTTAGATAAGATTTCGACTTGGTCACGTCGCCGGTCAGCGTCGCAATCCGTTGGCCGCTCAGCGGATGGCTCTGCGCGAACGGATCGATATTGCGCACGCCGTAGCGGAATTCCTGGTTTTGCAGTTTCTTGAAGAAACTGATCATGCCCCTGCCCGAGACTCCAGCGGTATCGAGGTAGCGCACCGCGGCGGCATCGGCGCTGGCTTCGGTGGTGCGGCTGAACGCCAGGAATTTGCCGAGCGCCGCCTGTTGCCCCGCGGCGAAGATGCCCGCGGCGGCATCCGCCGATCCCGCCGCGGCGGCGGCGACGCCCAATACCATGCTCAGGATCGTAATCCCGATCGCGGGCTTCACCCCGACATCCTGAAGCGGGATGTGCCCGTCGGCGACGTGGCCCAATTCGTGTGCGATCACCCCCTGCACCTCGTTGGCGGTGTCGGCGGCCTGGATGAGCCCGGAGTGGATGTAGACGGTCTGCGACCCTGCGACGAAGGCGTTGATCTCGTCGTCGTTGATCAACACGATCCTGACGTTGCGCGGGGACAGCCCGGCCGCCAGGATCAGCGGCCGCGACATGTCGTTCAGCATCGCCTCGGTCTCGGCATCGCGCAGGATCGATTGCGCGACCGCCGGCTGTGCCGCGAGCAGGATGGCGGCTGCGATGGCGGCAACAATACGCTTCATGCGTCGCATATCGGGGAGTTTGGCGCCGGCGGCAATCGCATCGACGCGGCTGTGAGCAGATCCGGCTGAACGCGCGGTGAAGCCGGCTTCGCGTTCAGGCGGATGCGCTCAGCATTTTCCGCCCTTTGCGTCGAAAATCGTCCCCCAGCTCTTGAAGCATTGCTCGCCTTTGAAGTCGGTCGGAACCGTGACCTGGAATACCGGCCTGGCGACGGTGCCGACGCCGTTGATCGTCACGACGATCGGAAATCCCGGTGCGGTCTGCGGCACGATCAGCGGCCGGGTGAAGCCTACCGAAAGCTGCGGCGTGGTCAGGGTTTTGGCGAGCGGCACGTTGACGCCACCGATGTTCTGCATCGCGAAATATGCGACGGTCATCGACGCGACATAACCGCCCTGATTGTTGAACTTGATGCCGCGCTGGCCGGCCGGAATGTCGCCGCCGGTGATGAAATCCTTCGCCGCATTGGCAACGCCGAGCGAGAGACCGGCGGACATCGTGGGATCCAGCGTCGTGCCGCCGACGGTGAAGGCGTACATGCCGGCGTTGGCGAAGCTTCGCGTGAAGATCTGCCGCCCGCCGATCGCCGTGGCTTCGACCGTGATATTGCGCGCGCCGCTCGACAGCGGAATGACCGCCGCGGTGGTCGCGGTGGTCGTGTCGACCGTGACCGATTTCGGCTGGCCGCTCGGGCTGACCCAATTGACCCGGAGACGCAGGACGTAGCCGCCGCGATTGGACACCGCGACCACGCCGCCTGTCTCGAGGATGGTCTGCTGGCGGTCGGTGCCGCGGAAGGCGCCGTAGGTGAGGACGGCGGAATACATCGAATACGCTGCGACGGTGCTGTTGGCCGTGTTCTTTCCGAGCATGAGCATATCGGTGTAGAACATCAGGTCGGTAATATCCTGACCGAGCGATTTGCCGTTGCTGTAGGCCGGAAAACCCGCCTTCGCGAAGGGCGCGTCGTAATGCCAGTCATGCGTCAGGCAGGCATCGCGGAAGAGCGTGACCCAGGGTTCGGTGCCCGCCGAACAGCCATCCGCATTCGACGGCGCGCCGGCAATGCGATATTTCAGCACGACGCCGCCATCGTACGGATTGCGCAGCGTCAGTTCCGCATCGGACCCGGCTTTCCATGAATAGTTTCGCGCGGAAATATATTGCCACGGTATGGAATCGTAGCTCGCATTGGCTGGCGTGACGGCAAGTTGCGCGGCGGCGGGGGTCACGGCGACGATCGCTACTGCGACAGATGCCAAGCCCGGCGCGGCAATTCGCGCAATTTTCGACAAACATCTGGTAAGACTATGTGCCATATACATATTACCGCGCCCCCGAGCGAAAGTGCCTGCCCAACGGCTATTTTGTATCACGTTTGGAGGATTTCAGTTGAATAATATTGTCTGATCTCACCGATCTGGGATTTCCAATTGTATTCAGTGGTTTGATTATCGTCTTACTGCAGCGTCACCACGCTTCTTAAGCACCGCTGGCACATCGCTAATCATGCGGGTGCTGGCGCAGGCAAAACAAAGGCCTCTCCCCGCGATGGGAAGAGGCCTTCAAGCGTTGCAATCGCCGAGTGGCTTGTCGCTATCAGCTGCCGAAGGTCGATTGCCACCAGCCGCGCCGCCGTGGTGCCGCATCGGCGGGGTCGGCTTCACCTCCGGCTGTCGGACCAGCCGCGTCGTCCACCGGCGTATCGGGCGCGGATGCCAGCGGGATGGCTGGCGCATCCTCGACGTCGACGACCGGCACGTCCGCCTTTTTGCGGCGGCCCCGCGGCTTGGGCGCTTCGGGGGCCGGTTCGGGGGCCGGTTCGGCGTCGGGAGCCGGTGCGGTCGGAACCTCTGCCGCAACCTCTTCGGCTGGTTCGGACTTGCGGCGGCCCCGGCGCGGTTTGGGCGCGTCGGGGTCGGCGATCGGCGCGGCGCCGGTTTCCTCCGCCCCAGCCTCGACCTCGTCGATTGCGCGAGCGCGCGGTCGGCGACGGGTCCGCTTGGCGGGCTCCTCGGCCTCTGGCTGCCAGTCGGCGGCGACCTCGGGCGCTGCGTCGGCGCTTAGCGGCAGTGCCTCGGGCAGCGCATCCTCGATCGCTTCGGCATCCTCGGCCGGACCAGTTGCACCATTGCGACGGCCACCGCGGCGACCACGCCGGCCGCGGCGCTTGCGTTCGCCCGCTTCGCCCTCGTCGCGGTCTTCACGCGGCGGTGCGTCTTCCTCGTCGAGTGCGTCGGCCGCGGCGCCGGTCGCTTCGTAAAGTTCGCCGTCCTCGCCCTCGGCCTGCTCGCCGATCGGAGCCTCGCCGCCCTCGCGATCGCGACCGCGGCCGCGCCGGCTGCGGCGGCGGCGGCGGCGACGGCCACCGTCCTCGCCCTCGCCCGCGTCGTCACGCGCTTCGCGCCCGCGACCGCGCTCGGGACGCTCCTCGCGCTCCTCCTCGATCTCGGCCTCGTCCTCCTCGACATAATCGTCGTCGTCATCCTCTTCGACGGCGATCGGCGCGAACTTGGGGGCGTAGGCGGGCGGCGGACCCGACGCCTCGACCGACATCCGCGATCCCTCGGGCTCGCCGTCGGACATGATCTCGACATGGACGCCGTAGCGGTCCTCGATCTCGGCGATGTCGGCGCGCTTGCGGTTGAGGACGTAGAACGCCGCTTCCTGGCTGGCGCGCAGCGTCAGGATCGAGCCGCGACCGCGCGCGGCCTCGTCCTCGATCAGCCGCAATGCGCTGAGCCCCGCCGACGAGGCGGTCCGGACCAGCCCGGTGCCCTCGCAATGCGGGCAGGCGCGGGTCGATGCTTCGAGCACGCCGGTGCGAAGCCGCTGGCGCGACATTTCCATCAGCCCGAAGCTCGAGATACGGCCGACCTGGATGCGGGCGCGATCGTTCTTCAGCGCCTCCTTCATCGCCTTCTCGACCTTCCGGACATTGGAATTGTTGTCCATGTCGATGAAGTCGATGACGACCAGCCCGGCCATGTCGCGCAGCCGCAACTGGCGCGCGATCTCCTGCGCGGCTTCGAGGTTGGTCGCGGTCGCGGTCTGCTCGATCGAATGCTCGCGGGTCGAACGGCCCGAGTTGATGTCGATGCTGACCAGCGCCTCAGTCGGGTTGATGACCAGGTAGCCGCCCGATTTGAGCTGGACGACCGGGTGGTACATCGCGCTCAGCTGATCCTCGACCCCGGCGCGCTGGAACAGCGGCACCGGGTCGCTGTAATGCTTCACCTTCTTGGCGTGGCTCGGCATCAGGAGCTTCATGAAGTCCTTGGCCTGGCGATAACCGTCGTCGCCCTCGACGATCACCTCGTCGATGTCCTTGTTGTAGATGTCGCGGATCGCGCGCTTCATCAGGTCGCTGTCGCCGTAGACGACCGCGGGCGCCGACGAGCCGAGCGTCTTTTCGCGAATCTCGTCCCACAGCCGGGCGAGATAGTCGAAGTCGCGCTTGATCTCGGTCCGCGTCCGCTGGAGCCCGGCGGTGCGGACGATGCAGCCCATGCTGGGCGGCAGCGCGAGATCGGCCATGATCGACTTCAGCCGCTTTCGGTCGGCACCGTTCGAAATCTTGCGCGAAATCCCGCCGCCGTGCGACGTATTGGGCATCAGCACGCAATACCGCCCGGCCAGCGACAGATAGGTGGTCAGCGCCGCGCCCTTGTTGCCGCGTTCTTCCTTGACGACCTGAACCAGCAGAACCTGGCGGCGGTGGATCACGTCCTGGATCTTGTAGCGGCGCCTGAGGTTCAGCCGACGCTGGCGCAGCGCCTCGACCTGGTCGTCGCCCTTGTTGCCGCTGCGGCGCGGGGCGGGGCGGCCGTGATCGTCGGCATCGCCTTCGTCCGCGCCCTCGTCGCCCTCCTCGTCGCCGCCGTCGTCACCGCGGTCGGCGACGGCGTCCTCGGCGTAATCGTCGTCGTGATCCCCCTCATCGTGATCCCCATCGCCGTAATCGCCGCCCGCATCGTCGCCGTTGTCGTCGTCGTCGTCCTGCTCGGCGCGCAGTGCAGCCTCTTCGGCGGCGTGTTCGGCCTCTTCGCGCAGCAACGCGTCGCGGTCTTCCTTGGGAATCTGGTAATAATCGGGGTGGATTTCGCTGAAGGCGAGAAAGCCGTGGCGGTTGCCGCCGTAATCGATGAACGCCGCCTGCAGCGACGGTTCGACCCGGGTGACCTTGGCTAGATAGATATTCCCTTTGAGCTGCTTGCGCTCGGCACTCTCGAAATCAAATTCCTCGATCCGGTTTCCCTTGACGACGGCGACCCGGGTTTCCTCCCGGTGGCGTGCGTCGATCAGCATACGC